>CAMDTN010000031.1 GCA_945907755.1 Singulisphaera sp. GP187
CTCCAAGAGCACTCCATTGTGCTTGTGCGCGGCGGACGCGTGCGCGACCTTCCAGGTGTGCGTTACCACGTCATCCGCGGCACTCTCGACGCTTCAGGCGTCGATGATCGTCGTCGTAGCCGTTCGAAGTACGGGACCAAGCGGCCCAAGGCCAAGTGAGTCGGAGGAAGCTATGCCACGCAAGTATGTTTCTACAGAGCGCTTCCTGAAGCCTGATCCGCGCACGGGCAGCCGTTTGGTCGCCAAGTTCATCAACACCCTGATGTACGACGGTAAGAAGTCCACCGCGCGCCAAGTGGTCTATGAGTGCTTCGACACCATCATCAAGAAGATGCCTGGGGAAAACCCGGACGAAGTCTTCGGCAACGCCATCAACAACGTGAAGCCAATGGTGGAAGTGCGCAGTAAGCGCATCGGCGGTGCGAACTACCAAGTGCCCATCGAAGTGAAGAAGAATCGGCAGCAGGCTTTGGCCTTCCGCTGGATCCTCGAAGCGTGCCGCGTGCGTGGCGGGCGCCCCATGGCGCAGCGTCTTGCGGAAGAAATCATGGCTGCATCGCGCAAAGAAGGCGCCGCTGTGACCAAGCGCGAGAACACGCACAAGATGGCTGATGCGAACAAGATGAACGCCCACTTCGCGTGGTGAGTCGTGCCGGTTCATGAAACCGGTAAGCCTCAGCGCGATTCGCAACATCGGCATCATCGCCCACATTGACGCGGGCAAGACCACGGTTTCCGAGCGCATCCTCTTTTACACCGGCAAAGAGCACAAGCTGGGCGAAGTCCATGAAGGCACTGCCACCATGGACTATTTGGAAGAAGAGCAAGAGCGCGGCATCACCATCACATCTGCGGCCACCACATGCATGTGGGACGGCCATCGGATCAATCTGATTGACACGCCCGGCCATGTGGATTTCACGGCCGAAGTTGAACGCAGCTTGCGTGTGCTGGATGGCGCTGTTGGCGTGTTCTGCGGCGTCGCAGGGGTTGAAGCGCAAAGCGAAACAGTCTGGCGCCAAGCCTGCAAGTATCGCGTGCCGCGCATTGCCTTCGTGAACAAGTTGGACCGCATCGGCGCCGACTACGCGCGCGTGCTGGATTCCCTGCGCCGCCGCTTGCCCGGCTGCGTCCCTGTTCCGTTGGCGTTGCCAGTGGGGCAAGAGAAAGATTTCTCCGGCGTCATCGATTTGGTCAGCTTCGAGTTGGTCACGTGGGACGACGAGACGCAAGGCGCCAGCATGTTGCGCAGCCCGATCCCTGAGGCACTCCTCGCGCAAGCAGACGACGGCCGTCTGCGTTTGGAAGAAGCCGCCGCCGAATTCAGCGAAGCCCTGACAGAAAAATTCCTACTTGGCGAGCGCTTCACCAAAGCAGAATTGATTGCGGGCATTCGTACCGGCACCATCAGCACGCGCATCACCCCTGTGCTGTGCGGTTCCGCGCTGAAAAACAAGGGTATTCAGATGCTGCTCGATGGCGTGTGCAGCTACTTGCCAGCACCGTCAGATGCGCCGCCGCTCACAGCTCATGTGGTGGGCGGCAAAGAGGATGGCGCTGCAGTCGCAGTGCTCGCAGACCCTGAGGGCCAGTTGGTTGCGCTTGCTTTCAAGACCATCACCGACAAGCACGGCGAACTCACTTTCCTGCGCATTTACCAAGGCACCCTCAGCGGTGGCACGCAGGTTTACAACGCGCGCACGCAAAAGGTGGAACGCATCTCGCATGTCTACTTGATGCACGCCGCCGAGCGCGAAGCAGTGGATGCTGTGGGCGCCGGCAACATTGTCGGCGTCATTGGCTTGCGCAACACGGTCACCGGCGACACGGTGTGCGGCAAAGGGCGCCTGCTGCGGCTGGAACGCCCCGCGTTTCCGGAGTGCGTGATCTCGCGCCGCATCGAGCCGCGCACCCTCGCCGACAAAGACAAGTTGGCCGATGTGCTGCAGCGCATCGAACGCGAAGACCCAACCTTTCGCCACCACCAAGATGATGAGACCGGACAGTTGGTCATCTACGGTATGGGCGAATTGCACTTGGAAGTCATTGCCAACCGCATGACGCGCGATTTTGGCGTCAACGCCAGCATCGGGCAGCCGCGCGTGGCATATCGCCAACGTTTGAAGAGCGTGGCCACCGCGCGCCATCGCTTCGTGCGCCAGACCGGGGGGCGAGGGCAATTTGCCGAAGTCGAATTGCGCGTTGAGCCGCTGCAGGCCGGAGCCGGGTTTGTGTTCTCGAACCAGATCGCCCAAGGCGCCATCCCGCGGGAGTTCATTCCTGGGGTGGAAGCCGGGGTGAAGGGCGCCGTGCGCAGCGGCCTAGACTACGGTTACGAGATCATCGATTTGCGCGTCACGCTGCTCGACGGCAAGTTTCACGAAGTGGACAGCACGGAGGTGGCCTTCCATGTGTGCGCGTCCATGGCCTTCCAAGACGCAGCCAAGGCCGCTGGGGTGGAGGTGATCGAGCCCATCATGCGCCTCGAAGTGACCACTCCGCCGGAGTACCTGTCGCCGATTATTGGCGACCTCAACGCGCGGCGTGCCCAGATCCAGCACCTCGAAACCAGCACCAACCCCTGTGTGGTGGTGGCCGAAGTGCCCCTCGCGGCAGTCTTCGGATATGCCACTGCTGTGCGTTCGGCCTCCCAAGGTCGCGCGGCCTACAGCATGGAGCCCAAGCATTACGCCCCCGTTTCCGCCCAAATCATGGCGCGTCTCCAAGCCGGCGAAATCCTCTAACCCTGAGTTCTGAGCTGGCTCTGGAAAACGGAGCGCGCGCGAGGAAAGCGGATGCATGGCCGAAGAAATTAGGCTTGGGGGGTTGAAAGGGTGCGCGGAAGTGCCAGACTCGTCGACCCAAGCGAGCTTTCGGAGCAATCCGGAGGCTAGGCAAACCCCCGCGTGGTGCTTTGCACCACACCAGTAGCGGCCCCAGAGGTCGCTGCAGCTTCTCCATCGTGTGGAGACGCCGCCCTGGAGGGGAGAGGCCTGCGGTGGAGACCTCAGCCGGAATGGCTGCGAGTCCACTGATGGCAGTGGTTTAGACCATTGGACGCCTGGGAATGATGAGGAGCAAAGGGCATATGGCCGCTGCGCACATCAAGATTCGTTTGGAATCCTACGATCACGAGGCACTGGATGTCTCGGCGCAGGAAATCGTGAATGTTGCGCGCCAGTCCGAGGCCGTTGTGGCCGGGCCGGTGCCTCTACCTACGCGCATCGAGCGCTTCACGGTCCTGCGCAGTCCCCACGGGGACAAAAAATCCCGCGAGCAGTTCGAGATCCGCACTCACCGGCGGATTATCCACCTGTCGCACCCCACCAAGAAAACGGTGGACTTGTTGGCGAAACTGAATTTGCCCGCTGGCGTTGATATCCGCATCAAGGCCTAAGCGACACAGGTTGCTGGAGAAGAGTGAGACATGGCGCATTTCATCCTGGGACGCAAGGGCCGCATGGCCCAGCTCTTCACTGAGGATGGCCGCTGCATTCCCGTCACCGTTCTGGAGGCGGGGCCGTGCACAGTCACCCAAGTGAAGTCGGTGGAGTCTGACGGCTACGTAGCCGTGCAGCTCGCCTACGAACCAATCCGCGAACAGTTGCTGACAAAGCCGCTGGTCGGGCACTTCAAGAAGACAGGCTCAGTTCCGTGCCGCATCCTGCGCGAGACCATCGTGGATGGTGCGCAAGGGCTAGCGCTCGGTGCCGTCGTTGCTTGCGATGTCTTCGAAAAGGGCCAGTTCGTCGATGTTGCCGGAATCATCAAGGGACGCGGCACAGCGGGCGTCATGAAGCGCCACGGTTTCAAAGGCCGTCCTGCTTCGCACGGTCACATGTGCCAGCGCCGCCCCGGTTCCATCGGCATGCACTCCGAACCCGCACGCGTGTTCAAAGGCAAGAAGATGGCTGGCCACTACGGTGCGACGCGCCAGACCACCCAGAACCTCGAAGTCATCTCGGTGGATCGCGAGCGCAACTTGCTGCTCGTCAAAGGCGCGGTGCCTGGCCACATCGGTGGGCTGGTCATGATCCGCTCGGCCAAGAAGAGACCCGCTGTTGCGGGCAAGAAGGGCTGACCGCCATGCAAGTCCCGAACTGGAAATCTGGTGCGAAGGGCAGCGCTGAAGTTGATGTCGCCTTCTTGGGCGATCGCGTCTTGAACCGCACCCTGCACGCCGCCGTCATCATGTACGAGGCCAACAAGCGCCAAGGCACCGTGAGCACGCTCACACGCGCCTTCGTCGCCCGCGCCAAGAAACCGCTGTTCAGTCAAAAGGGCACGGGGCGCGCTCGCGTGCGCCACCCTCAAGTGGTGCAGTGCCGTGGTGGCGGTACCGCCAAGGGTCCGCATCCTCGCGACTATTCGTGGCGCATGCCGAAGAAGGCCTTGCGCGTGGCGATGCGCGCTGCGTTGGCCTCGAAATTCCGCGACGACCAAGCTCTGGTTGCGGACAGTGTGCACAGTGGCAAGCCCAACTCCAAAGCGTTGCGCGGTTTGCTCAGCGGCATGGGACTCACGGGTTCCTGCCTGATTGTGGACACCACACCAACTCGCGAATTGATCCTCAGTGCGCGCAATCTTCCGGGCATCACCGTTTGCGCGGTGCGCGATCTCAACGCATACGCAGTGCTCAGCCACAAGACGTTGCTCATCACGACGCAGGGGCTTGAGGATCTCAGAAAGGCGCACGCCGATGTTTGCTGATGCCCACATCATTCGACGTCCTTTGGTGACGGAAAAGAACATGCACCGCGCTGAAAAGCGCCGCGAGTACACCTTCGAAGTTGCGACCAGCGCCAACAAGATCCAGATCCGCCAAGCGGTGGAACGGCTCTTCAAAGTGAAGGTCATCGAAGTGAACACGCTGACGCTTAAGGGCCTCGAAGGCCGCAAGGGTCACTACAAGACCCAAGACTCAGACATCAAAAAGGCGATCGTTAAGCTCGCCGAGGGACACAAGATCGACCTCATCTGAGGATCGGAGTCCATATGGCGATCAGAAAATTCAAACCAACATCACCAGGGCGCCGCTTCGGCAGCGTGATCGTTTTTCGCGACGATCTGAGTGCCAAGAAGGCCCCTGAGAAATCGCTGCTCGAACCGTTGCACGGCTCCGGCGGGCGCAACAAGCACGGCCACATCACTTCGCGCCACCGCGGTGGTCGCGTCAAGCGCATGTATCGCGTGCTCGATTTCGTGCGCAACAAGGATGGCATCCCGGCAACCGTGGTGTCCATCGAGTACGACCCGAACCGCTCCGCGAACATCGCGTTGCTGCATTACAAGGACGGTGAGAAGTCCTACATCCTCGCGCCTAACGGTGTGAAGGTGGGGCAGGTGCTCCAGTCGGGTCATGGTGCCGAACCGGTGGTGGGCAACGCGCTGCTGCTCGGTGAAATCCCTCTGGGCATGGAAATCCACAATGTCGAGCTGAAGCCTGGCCGTGGCGGCCGCATCGCCCGCTCCGCAGGTATGGTGGCTCGCTTGCTGGCGCGCGAAGGCGAATACACCACAGTGGTTTTGCCCTCAGGCGAAACGCGCATGGTGCTTGCAGCTTGCCGCGCCACCATTGGTTCGGTTGGCAACGCCGACCACCAGCACGTCAGCATCGGTAAGGCAGGACGCAATCGCTTGAAGGGCATCCGCCCGCAAAGCCGTGGTTCAGCCATGAATCCGGTGGCGCACCCGATGGGTGGTGGCGAAGGTCGTCGCTCTGGTGGTCGCCATCCTGTGAGCCCGTGGGGCAAGCCCGCCAAGGGCGGCCTGACCCGCAAGCCCAAGGCTGTCACTAACAAGTTCATCATCCGCCGTCGCAAGAAGAGGTGATCCGATGAGCCGTTCAACTAAAAAGGGGCCGTATGTGGATGCGCGTTTGCTGGAGAAAGTCCAGCGCGTGCGTGGCAAGGCCAACGCTGAACCCATCAAGACTTGGGCGCGTTCCTGCACGGTCATTCCCGACTTCGTCGGTCTGACTTTCAGCGTGCACAACGGCAAGGCCTTCATAAAGGTGTTCATCACCGAAGAAATGGTGGGGCAGAAGCTCGGTGAGTTCACGCTCACGCGCACCTTCCGCGGCCACGGACAAAACAAGGCCACGACGGCCTAAGGATCACTATGGAATTCAAGGCCATTCTTCGCTACGCGCCCATGTCCGCCAGCAAGGCACGCCCTGTGGCGGCCCTCGTGCGCGGGCTGTCTGCGACCGCGGCGCTCGAGACCCTCGAGTTCGTTCCGCGTCGTGCGGCACCCATGCTGAAAAAGCTGATTCGTTCCGCCATTGCTAACGCCGGCCAAGTGGGCGGTGTTGAAGCCGCGCAACTGCGCGTGAAGGAAGCGGTAGCCGATTGCGGCCCGCTGAAGCAAGGGCGTCTTCGCTTTAGACCAGGTCCGCGCGGTCGTGCTTGTCCTATTCGCAAGCGTTCGTGCCATCTGACAGTTGTGCTGGAAACGGCCGAAGCTCCGGCGCGCAAGCGTGCGCGGCGTGGCGCGGTTGCAGGGAAGGAGTCCTGATCAATGGGGCAGAAGATCCACCCACTCGGTTTCCGCATCGGCATCACTGAGCGCTGGCGTTCGCGCTGGATGGCGCCCAAGAAAGATGTCGCGAAACTCATTCGCGAAGACTTCCTTATTCGCCGCTATCTCAAGAAGAACTACTTGAGCGCAGCAGTCCCGCGCCTCGATATCGAGCGCTCGGGTGACACCACTACGGTCTTCATGTACACCGCGCGTCCAGGCATTCTGCTGGGCCGCAAGGGCAAGAAGCTCGAAGAGATTCAAGCGGAACTGCTTTTGATGCTGGGCGAGCCAAAGCGCAAGCTCATGGTCACCATTGTCGAAGTGAACCGTCCCGAATTGGACGGTCAACTTGTGGCCGAAGCAGTGCGTGAACAAATCGAAAAGCGCCAACCCTTCCGCCGCGTGCTGAAGAAGTCGGTGCAAACTTCGATGTCCGCAGGGGCACGGGGTGTGCGCGTGCGACTGTCCGGGCGCTTGGGCGGTGCAGAGCTCTCGCGCATCGAACATCTCACCAAAGGTTCGGTCCCGTTGACCACCATCGACGCAGACATCAATTACGGATTCACCGAAGCCGTCACGCCGCAGGGCAACATCGGCATCAAGTGCTGGGTCTTCCGCGGCAAGTACGGCGAGAAGCTGAAGCCCCGTGAAGCCAGTGACGACCGCACCCGCCGCCCCATGGGCCGGCCAACCCGCTGAGCGAGGATTGATTTCATGTTGATGCCGAAAAGGGTTAAGTACCGCAAGCAACACCGCGGCCGCGTCAAGGGCGAGGCCCACAGCGGTAACTACGTTGCCTTCGGTGACTACGGCTTGCAGTCGCTGGAACGCGCTTGGATCGATGCGCGCCAGATCGAAGCAGGGCGTATCGCATCCAGCCATGTGTTGGGCGGCGATGGACGTGTGTTCATCCGCATCTTCCCGCACAAATCCGTCACCTCGAAGCCTGCCGAAGTGCGAATGGGAACGGGCAAGGGTGAAATCGAGTACTGGTGCGCCGTGGTGAAACCCGGCACAGTGCTCTACGAAATCTCGGGTGTGCCCATCGATGTGGCCCGCAAGGCGCTGCTGCGCACTGCCCACAAGATGCCAGTGCGCTGCCGCTTCGTCCTGCGGCGTCAAAAGATCTGAGGAGTCAGTAATGAAGAGCGCCGAGACAAAGAAATTAGACAGCGCGGACATCGATGTTCGCGTGCAGAAACTGCGCGAAGAGTTGTTTTCGATGCGAGTGAAGAGCTCCACCGAGACGCTCGAGAACCCGGCCCGCATTGGTCAGATCCGTCGCGAAGTGGCCCGCCTGCTCACCGAGCAGTCGCGCCGTGCGCGCGAAGGGGGCAAGTGAAATGAGTACGAACACTGAAGAAACACGCACGTCGCGCCGCACGCTGATCGGAATTGTCAGCAGCACCAAGATGGCCAAGACCATCGTGGTCAAAGTGCAGCGCATGGTGATGCACCCGCTGTACAAGAAGTACATGCGCCGTAGCAGTGTCTACAAGGCGCACGATGAAAAGTGTGAAGCCGGCGAGGGAGACCGCGTTGAGATCATGGAGACACGGCGCATCTCCAAATCGAAGAGCTTCCGCCTAGTGCGCATCATCGCCAAGGCGCGCATCCCTGCGACAACCCCGCGTGTGAGCGGCGCCATCGAGAAGACGGGAGACTGACCCCATGATCCAAGAACAATCACACTTGAGTGTTGCGGATAACACTGGCGCGAAGGATGTCATGTGCATCCGCGTGCTGGGTGGTTCGAAGCGGCGCTACGCATCGATTGGCGACATCATCGTTTGCGCGGTGAAGAAGGCCATTCCGAACGGCAGCGTGAAGCAGGGCGAAGTCGTCAAGGGCGTCATCGTTCGCACCAAGCGCCCCGTGCGCCGCGACGACGGCTCCTATGTGCGCTTCGACAAGAATGCGATCGTGCTGATCGACGCGGCTAACGAGCCGCGTGGTACGCGCATCTTCGGTGCCGTGGCGCGCGAGCTGCGCCATAGCGGCTTTATGAAGATCATCTCGCTCGCAGCGGAGGTGGTGTGACATGGCTTCCCGCATCCTCCTGAACGACGAAGTGGTGGTGATCTCCGGCAAGGACCGCGGTAAGCGCGGTCGCGTGCTGCGCATCATCAATAAGCAGAACAAGATTGTTGTGGAAGGCGTGAACATCATCACGCGCCATCTCAAGCGCAACCCGCAGAACCCGTCCGCGGGTGGTCGCGTGCAGCGCCCTGCCGCCTTTCCGGCGTGCAAGGTGATGCCTTGGAGCGAGAAGGACGGCAAGGGTGTGCGCATCGCGTTTGGCGGCTCTGGCCGCGAAAAAGCGCGGGCGGCACGCAAGAGCGGCAA
The DNA here is from genome assembly GCA_945907755.1 of Singulisphaera sp. GP187. Classification (GTDB taxonomy): domain Bacteria; phylum Planctomycetota; genus SXUL01. The sequence goes on from CAMDTN010000031.1 coordinate 8,869, forward strand.
CGCACTTGAGAACAAGCGCGGCGGGCGCCGCGGCTGACGCCGCACGAGAAAGTAGTCCATGACAACGACCGTGACACCTCCAAGATTGCGCGACCTTTACGCGGGCACCATCCGCGCAAAGCTGCATCAGCGCTTCAAATTGGCGAACATCCACCAAGTGCCGAATCTGCGCAAGATCACGGTGAACATGGGTGTCGGCAAAGCACTCGAAAACCGTAAGCGCCTTGACCAGGCTGTGGAACACCTCACCGCAATCACCGGGCAAAAGCCCAAGGTGTGCAATGCGCGGCGTTCTGAAGCCAACTTCAAGTTGCGCGAAGGCCAGGCCATCGGGGCCAAGGTCGATTTGCGCGGTCCGCGCATGTATGAGTTTCTTGATCGGCTCGTGTCGGTGGTGATCCCGCGTATCCGCGATTTCCGCGGTATCTCGCGCGATTCCTTCGACGGCCGTGGCAACTTCAGTATGGGGCTCACCGAACAGAGCCTCTTTCCGGAAGTGCCCTTAGACAAAGTGGAATTCACGCAAGGGATGGACATCACAGTTGTGATCAGCGGTGGCAGCGACGAGATGTCGCTGGAACTGTTGACCGAACTGGGCATGCCCTTCAAGCGCTGAAAGGTGAATCATGGCGACAAAGGCCCAAGTCGAGAAAAGCAAGAGGAAGCCAAAGTTTGCAACGCGGCATCGCCGTCGTTGCAGCCTGTGTGGGCGTCCTCGTGCCGTGTACAGCAAGTTCTTGTTGTGCCGCATCTGTTTCAGAAATCTCGCTCACCGTGGGGAAATCCCCGGGGTGCAAAAGGCGAGCTGGTAGTCGGAGCATTCTCATGTCAATGAGCGATCCCATCGCAGACATGCTGACCCGGATCCGTAATGCAAACGCGATCAAGATGGAGACGGTGGACATCCCCGCCTCCACGATGAAGCGCGGCATTGCTGAGGTCCTCCACCGCAACGGATTTATCCGCGAGTGGCGCGTGCTGGAAGACAGCACGCAGGGCACGCTGCGTGTGTTCCTGAAGTACGGGCCGGATGGCGAGTTTGTAATCAACCGCATTCAGCGGGTGAGCAAACCTGGCCGCCGCGTGTACCGCGGGGTGGAGGACATGCCTAAGATCCTTGACGGTCTTGGTGTGGCCATTGTGAGTACCAGCCGCGGCATCCTCTCCGACAACGAAGCGCGCACACAGCGCATCGGTGGCGAGGTGTTGGCGGAAGTCTGGTGATTTGCTGAGGAGCCGCAAATGTCGAGACTCGGAAAGAAACCTGTAGCTGTCCCCAAAGGCGTTTCTGTCGCCGTGGACGGTCGCAGCGTAAAAATCAAAGGGCCCAAAGGCGAATTCGTCGTGCCTCTGACTCGCGGTATTGCCGTGACCAGTGATGCTGACGGCGTTCAGGTCACCCGTGATTCGGAAGCGCGCAAGGTCCGTGCCATGCACGGCACCACGCGTGCCAACCTCGCCTCCATGATCAAGGGTGTAGCCGAAGGCTATGTCCAAGTGCTGGAGATCGAAGGCGTGGGCTACAACGCCACGGCGCAAGGCACCAACAAGTTAGTGATGAAGATCGGTTTCAACGCCGATCGCATCATGCTCGCCCCAGCAGGGGTCACTGTTGCGACGCCCAAGAACACCATCATCAACATCAGTGGCCCTGACAAGCAGAAGGTCGGACAGTTCGCCGCCCAAGTGCGCGGGGTCCGTCCGCCAGAGCCCTACAAGGGCAAGGGCATCCGCTACGCCGGTGAACGCATTATCCGCAAGGTCGGCAAGGCCGTCGGCGGCAAGGGCTGAGGAGCGCAACCATGTCTCAATCAATGCAGAAGATGAAGGCCGTGCGCAGACTGCGCAGGAAGCGCCACATCCGCCACTCGGTGTCGGGCAGCGCAGCGCGTCCACGCCTCTCGGTGTATCGCAGCCTCACCAATATCTACGCACAGCTCATCGACGACGACACGGGGCGCACACTGGCTGCCGCGGGTTCACTCGAAGAAGCCGGCGCCAATGCTTCCAAAGAAGGTGGCAAGTGTGGCACTGCCGCACTTGTAGGCACGCTACTCGCTCAGCGCGCGAAGGAACACGGCATCACCAAGGCGGTGTTTGACCGCAACGGTTTCCGTTTCCATGGTCGCGTGAAGGCTCTCGCTGATGCCGCCCGCAAGGGCGGACTGGAGTTCTGAAGATGGAAACAAGGAATTCACGACCGACTCGTGGTGGTCCGCGCGGCAATGAGCGCGACAGCAGCGACGGTCTGGCCGAGGTGGTGGTGCACATCAACCGCAACTGCAAAGTGGTGAAGGGCGGCAAGCGCTTTTCCTTCTCTGCTCTTGTGGTGGTGGGTGATCGCGGTGGCCGTGCTGGCGTCGGCTTCGCCAAAGCCAACGATGTGCCTTCGGCCGTCGAGAAGGCCGGCAAGGATGCGCGCCGGTCCATGTTCACCATTCCCATGGTGGGCTCGACCATTCCTCACAAGGTGCGCGGCCGCTTCGGTGCCGGCCACATTGTGCTCCTGCCTGCGCCTCCTGGTACCGGCGTCATCGCTGGTGCCGTTGCGCGTGCAGTCCTAACCAGTGCGGGTGTGGGCGATGTGCTCACCAAGAGTTTCGGTAGTGGCAATCCGTCAAATTTGATGAAGGCGACGCTGGATGCACTGCACCAGTTGCGCACTCGTGATCAGGTGGAAGCCCTGCGCGGCGTGAAGCTGCCCTAACGGGCGCAAGGAAACGAATCTCATGCAACTCCACGATGTCAGACTGGTCGCTATCCCGCGCAAGCACCGCATGCGCATTGGGCGCGGCATTGGCTCGGGCAAGGGCAAGACTGCCGGCAGGGGCACCAAGGGGCAACAGTCGCGTTCGGGCTACAGCGCAAAGCGCGGGCACGAGGGTGGACAGAACCCCCTGTGGCGTCGCTTGCCAAAGCGCGGCTTCAGCAACGCGATGTTCAAGGTGGACTACAGCGCCACCAACTTGGGCACTTTGAATCAATTCGCCGCGGGCTCCGTGGTGGATTTGGCCGCACTCAAGGCTGGCGGATTGATCAGCAAGGGTGCCAAGCTCTTGAAGGTTCTCGCTCGTGGCTCGCTGGACCGCGCCCTCACGGTGCGCGCCCACGCTTTCAGCGTCAAAGCGGCCGAAGCCATTGTTGCTGCAGGCGGCACCGCTGAAAAGGTCGGAGGTAAGGCCTGATGCTGCGCCAGTTTGGCAACCTGTTCCGCGTTGAAGCGCTGCGCTCCAAGATCCTGATCACTCTCGGGCTCTTGTTTGTGTACCGCTTTGGCAATCAGTTACTGCTGCCTGGCGTGGATTATTCCGCCATGCAGGATTGGTTGTCGAAGCAAGCCGACTCCGGCGTTTCGCCGTTCGTTGGTCTAATGAACGCGCTGGCCGGCGCCAATGTGAACATGCCTGTGTTCATGTCGTTGGGCATTCTGCCGTACATCACTTCGTCCATCATCTTCTCGCTGTTGGTGAAAGTTGTGCCGAGTCTAGAAGCGCTCTCCAAAGAGGGTGCTGCAGGCCAGCGCAAGATCAACCAATACTCACGCTTGTTCACCGTGCCCATCTGCGTGTTCCAAGCTGTTGCCATCTGCTTGACCTTCTTCAAAGGGCTGGCTGTGGGGCAAGGTGAAGGCGGTGCTGGCGCAATCGGCACCTTCAACTTCGGCTTCATCGCGATGGCCGTCATCGGCATGACTGCCGGCACGATCTTCCTCATGTGGATTGGCGAGCAGATCACTGCGCACGGCATCGGCAACGGCGTGTCGCTGATCATCACTGCGAACATCGTTTCCGACATCCCTACCGCCTTCTTCCGCATCTTTGCGCAGGCGCAACAGGACCGCACCTATATCCTGACTGCAGTGATCATGGCACTGGTTTACCTCGGTGTCGTCATCGGCGTGGTTTATATGACCAAGGCGCAACGGCGCATTCCTATCCACCAAGCCAAGCAGATGCGCGGCAACCGCCAAGTGGGCGGTGGTCGTCACTACCTGCCGTTCAAACTAAACCAGGCCAATGTGATGCCTGTGATCTTCGCTTCGGCGGTGCTCACTTTGCCCACCACCATCGCGACAGCGGTGAGCGGTGGCAGCTTCGACTTCATCGCGTACGGCGGCTGGTGGTGGATCACGGTCGAGATCATGCTCATCGTGTTCTTTGCCTACTTCTGGACTTCGCTGATGTTCCAGCCGGCGGAAATCGCCAACAATCTCAAAGACAACGGCGTGTTTGTACCGGGCCAACGCCCGGGCAAGCAGACCGCTGATTTCCTGAGCAAGATCATGATCCATGTGACTCTCGTCGGCGCTGCATTCCTCGCTGCGTTGGCGGTGCTGCCGACCATCGCGAGCGAAGCCCTTGGCATCGACCGCTTTGTCGCGCAGTTCCTCGGAGGCACCGGCATCTTGATCGTGGTCGGCGTCACCCTCGATTTGGTGGATCAGCTCAACGCCGGTCTCTTGAATCGTCAGTACGACGGCTTCATGTCCGCGTCCAGTTCGCGGCGAGGTGGACGCGGGTGAGTTCTACTCAAGACATCATCCTCCTCGGTCCGCCCGGTGCTGGCAAAGGCACTCAAGCGTCGCGCCTCGCGTCGCGCTTGGGGGTGCCTCACATCAGCACCGGAGATCTCTTCCGCCAGAATCTGCGCGAGCAAACGCCCGTGGGTCTGATGGCGAAGGGGTTCATGGACCGTGGTTTGTTGGTGCCTGATGAAGTGGTCTGCGACATGGTGCGTGACCGCCTTGAACTCGAGGATGCGTCGAGTGGCTCGCTGCTGGATGGTTTCCCGCGCACCATTCCTCAAGCTCAAGCGCTTGAGGGCATGCTGCGGCGTCTGGGGCGCAGGGTCGACCGCGTCTTGTTCTTCGATGCTCAGGACGCCACCTTGGTGGAGCGCATCGCTGGGCGGCTCACTTGCAGCGCGTGCAGCGCGGCATTCCATACAACCTTTGCACCTCCGAAAGTTGCGGGGGTTTGCGACAAGTGCGGCAAGGCTGGACTTGCTGTGCGCAGCGATGATGCAGAAGCCGCAGTGCGTGCGCGTCTGGCGGAATACCGCTCCAAGACGCAGCCGCTGCTGGCGCATTACACCGAGGCAGGATGCCTGCGGGTGATCAACGCGGAACAAGCAATTGCGACGGTGGAATCCGCCCTCGCAACGGCCTTAGCAGCGAACTGAAACGGAAGGCACGGAAAAGTGGTCACATACAAATCATCAAGCGAGATCGCAAAAATGCGCGTCGCCGGTGAGGTGATCGTCCGTGTATTTGAACTGTGCAGCGCTATCGTGCGGCCCGGCGTGTCGACTGCTGAAGTCGATGCCAAGGTGGAAGAGCTCATTCGCTCCAGCGGCAACCGCCCGAGCTTCAAAGGCTACTGTGGTTTCCCTGCGAGCATCTGCGCATCGATCAATGAGGAAGTGGTCCACGGCATACCGGGCGACCGGGTGGTGCGCGAAGGCGACCTCTTGTGCGTGGATGTTGGCGTGATTCACCAGGGTTGGCACGCAGATGCCGCGCGCACTTACGCGGTGGGCAGCATCAGTGCTGAACGTGATGCGCTGGCGGAAGCCACCGCAGCGGGGCTGAATGCCGGCATTGCTGCTGTGCAGGTTGGTCATCGTCTTTCTCACATTGCTCAAGCAGTGGAGGCCGAAGGTCGGCGCCACGGCTTTGGTGTTGTTGAACAGTATGTTGGGCACGGGATCGGGACGGCTTTGCACGAGGAACCCCAAGTTCCGAATTGCATGACGCCTGCGCTCCGGCGCAACGACATGGTCCTTCGCACGGGGTTGGTGCTGGCCATCGAGCCGATGTTCAACCTCGGCACGGCGGACACACGCACTAAATCGGACGGATGGACAGTGGTTACTGCGGACGGAAAGTGCAGCGCGCACTTCGAGGACACAGTGGCCCTAACGGACAACGGTCCGGAAGTGCTGACTCGAAAGGATGCGCATGAGCGCATCTGGATAGGGTCGGCGAGGAGCTCGTCATGAAGGTTCGGGCATCGGTGAAGAAGATCTGTGCAGAATGCAAGCTGATCCGTCGACAGGGCGTCCTGCGCGTGATTTGCAAGGCGGATCCCCGTCATAAGCAGCGCCAGGGCTGATAAGGAACACACACCATGGCACGTATTTCAGGCGTTGACCTTCCGCAGAACAAGATGGCCAAGATCTCCTTGCGCTATCTGTATGGCATCGGCCCCAAGCTGGCGCTGGACATTTGCGCTGAGTTGGGCATTCCTCCGGACAAGAAGGTCAAAGACCTCACCGAAGAGGAAGTCGCACGCATCAATGTGCTCATCGACCGCAAGTACGCGGTTGAAGGCTCATTGCGGCGTTTGGTGCTCCGCAACATTCAGCGCTTGAAGAACACGCGCAGCTACCGCGGCATTCGGCACATCAAAGGATTGCCGGTGCGTGGTCAGCAAACTCAAAGCAATGCGCGTACGCGCAAGGGCAAGAAGAAGACTGTCGCCGGCAAGAAGTCGGTGAAGGCGATGCGCTGAGGAGCAAGTATGAGCAAAGAACCTGAGAACAACGCCACGCCAGTCGCTGAAGGTGCCGCACCGGAAGCCAAGGCCGCGAAGAAGAAGTTGAAGCGGTCGGTGACGAAGGGCATCGTCTTTATCAAGGCGACGTTCAACAACACCATCGTCACTTTCACGGACATGCAGGGTGGGGTGCTGTGCACCGCCAGCGCCGGCACCATTGGCTACAAGGGTTCGCGTAAGAGCACGCCCTACGCTGCGCAACGCGCTGCGGAGAAGGCAGCCGAAGGTGCTAGCCGATACGGTTTGAAGGAAGTGGAAATCCGCGTCACGGGCCCCGGCTCCGGCCGCGAGTCCGCAGTGCGTGCGCTCCGCAACATGGGCATGGAAATCAAAGCGATTGAGGATGTGACTCCGGTGCCGCACAACGGCTGCAGGCCGCGCAAGCGTCGTCGCATCTGATCTGGCTGGAATCGAAGCAGGAAACACACACGGAGCGCTGCTCCGCTGGAGGATTCAAGGATGGCTCGCAATATTGGACCAAAGTGCAGGCTGTGCCGCCGGGAAGGCATCAAGCTTTTCCTGAAGGGCGAGCGCTGCCACGGCGTCAAGTGCGCCATCGCGCGCCGCGGCGATTCGCAGGTACCCGGCACTCAAGGCACCAAGCGTGCGAAGAAGTCGTCGGAGTACGGTTTGCAACTGCGTGAAAAGCAGCGCCTGAAGCGCATGGCTGGTTTGCTCGAACGCCAGTTCCGAGTGGTGTTTGCGCGGGCCCAGCGTCAGCGCGGCAACACCGGTACGGTGTTGATCGATCTCGTGCAACGCCGCCTCGACCATGCGGTGCGCATGTCGGGCTTCGGCTACGGCCCGGCCAGCTCGCGTCAGCTCATCGTGCACGGTCTCGTGTACTTGAATGGCCGCCGCGCCGACCGTCCCAGCATGATGATCAATGCAGGTGATGTGATCACCTTCACGCAGCGTGAAAAGGGGCGTGAGCTCATCAAGAAAATCCTCGAGAACACCAAGGCCTATCAGGAAGTGCCTGGCTGGCTCGAACGAGATGAGACCAACTTGGCTGTCAAGATCTTGAACCTGCCGACCCGCGACGAGTACCCCTTCGAGATCCGCGCACAGCTGATCGTCGAAGGCGCGTCGAAGTGACCGGAACAGAGGAGAAACAAACATGCGTATTCGCTGGAGAAATCTCGAACTTCCGAGCCGCGTCGTCGTGGAACGGGAGACTCTGAGTCCGACTTTTGGCCGCTTCACCGTCGAGCCGTTCGAGCGTGGTTTCGGCCACACCGTCGGCAACGGACTGCGCCGTGTGTTGCTTTCGAGCATCGAAGGCAGCGCCGTGCGTTGGTTCAAGCTGACCGGGGCGACGCACGAGTTCCAAGCCGTGGACGGAGTGATCGAAGACTTGGTGGACATTGTCCTTCAGGTCAAGCAGATCTTGGTGCGCATTCCCGGCGACAACGCTGTGACCATGCACATCCGCAAGAAGGGCAAAGGGCCGGTCACTGCGGGCGACATCGTCTGTGATGGCGGCGCCGAGATCGTCAACACCGACTTGCACATCTGCACCATCGCCAAGCCCATGGAATTCGAGATGGAACTCGAAGCCTGTCGCGGGCGTGGCTACAGCACCGCTGAGGAAAACGAAGCGGGCGGTGGACGCCACTCCGATGCCGGCGCGCGCAAAGCGAGCCGCGAAGTGGAGCAGGAGATTGGCAAGATCTGGGTGGATAGCGATTTCAGCCCAGTGAAGCGCGTGAAATACTCCATCCTGGACACTCGCGTGGGCAAGCTCACGGACTACGACAAGTTAGTCCTTGAGATCACTACCGACGGCAGCCTGCGCCCTGAAGAGGCACTGTCTGAATCATCCAAGATCTATCGCAAGTTCTTGAATCCGCTGTGCAGCTACGGCGCCCTTGGTGGCGACATTCCGGCGCAGCGTCAAGGTGGCTTTGAAGACGGCGGGGCTGATCCAAGCCTCTTGGCTCGTCCCATCGCCGAGTTGGGTCTCTCTAACCGGGCCGCGAACTGCTTGGAAGCAGAGCGCGTGTTCACGCTGGGGGATCTGTTGAAGAAGACTGAGGATGAATTGGGACAGGTGCGCAATCTTGGCCGCACCAGCCTGAACGAGATTGTGGCGAAGCTGGAAAGCCTCGGTCTCAACCTCGCAGCAGCAAACTGAGCACGCGTTACGACGCGCAAGGAGTCGATCCATGAGACACAGGAGACACGGCCGCAAGTTGAACCGAGATACGGCGCACCGCCTCGCGCTGCGCCGCAATCTCGCACGGGCCCTCTTCCTTAGCCATCGCATCGTCACGACGGTGGAGAAGGCGAAGTTTGCTCGGGCGTTCGCTGAACGCCTCATCACGATTGCTCGCGAGAATACTCCCGCGAATCAAGCGCTGGTGCGTTCGCGCCTCACCGACAAGACTGTGGTGAAGAAGCTGTTCGATGTCATCGGCCCGCACTTCAAGGCGCGCGCTGGCGGCTACACGCGCATTGTGCGCCTGGCGAAAAACCGACTAGGGGACGATGCTTCGCAAGCAGTCTTCGAGTTGGTCGATCTGCCACGCGAAAAGGTGGAGACTGCTGCAGACTGAAGTTCTGGCAGCACTGCTGATGCAGGCACCACTCGAAACGGGCCCGGCGGGCTGGAGCATCTCCGGCTGGCTGGGCCTTGTTGCATATGCAGTGATCTTCGTGCTGTTGCTTGCCGCAGTGGCGTGGCTCGCGCGCCCGCGCACGCCCGAAGAGGTCGACTCCGACCCTCCGAGCAACCCGCGCTGATGGGCAACACGGAGCCACGCCCGGGATGGCCTCGCGAATTGGAGTCAGCCGAGGCGGACGTGCTCGGGGCGCAGAACGCGGCCGAGACTCTCGATGAGCTTTGCGCTCACGGCTACGCGGAAATTGTCGCCAGCTTGGATCACCACGCGGCCTGCTGGCGTGCGCAACGCGAAGTAGACGGGCAGCCTGCCTCGGTTGTCGCGCAACACTTGGTGCACTGCTGCGATCACGAGGTCGAGGTTGTCATCGCTTTCCAAATCCAAGGTGAGCTTCTTGGCCAGCACCAGCGGCGCAGCTTCGAGAGCGTGCACCTCTTGGACGCGGAATGATGGCGTCTCGCGGCGGCGGTCCACCGAGCCCTCCAAGAACACGATGCGGTCGACTGCCACTTTGTCGATGAGGCGAAGGTACTGATCCGAGAACAGCAAGCACTCGACTTGCCCCGTCATGTCTTCGAACACCACAACGGCCATCTTTTCGCCAGCATGGGAACCAGACTTGATGACGCGGACAGTGACGGACTGCACGATGCCACCCAACACGGCCTTGCTTCCATCCTCCATGCGTCCAAGGTTTTCCACACGCGTGTTGGCGAAGGCGGCGAGTTCGCGGCGCACGCGATTTAGCGGATGGCCCGTCAAGTAGAAGCCCAGCACGCCTTTTTCGCGTTGCAAGCGCTCTTGCTCGGTCCAGTCGGGCACCAAGGGAAGCCCAACGGCAGTGGCTTGCGCCGCGGGTTCCGAATCGTCGCCGCCAAACAAAGAGTTCTGCCCGCTACGGCGGTCGCGCTCTGCGGCACTGCCCACGGCCAGTGCTTCGTCCAACACCGCGCTCTTCTGGGCGCGATTGCCTGCCAGTGCATCGAGGGCGCCGGCATCCACCAGCGCTTGCAGCACGCCGCGATTCACTGTGCGCGTGTCCACGCGCTCACAGAGGTCGTGCACGGATCGGAATGGGCCGTCCTTGGCGGCAGCCGCATCGATCTGCCCGGCAGCAGATTCACCCACGCCCTTCAACGCAGCTAACGCGTAGCGCAGCGACTTCTCTTCGACGCGGAAGCGCGGGCCCGAGCGGCAAACATCAGGTGGCAGCACGGCAATGCCCATGCTGCGGCACTCCTCCACATACTCGACGGTCTTGTCGAGGTCCACCATTTCGCATGAAAGCAGCGCTGCCATGAACTCCATCGGGTGATTCGCTTTGAACCACGCGGTTTGCCAGGTGATCAACGCATAGGCCGCGCTGTGCGACTTGTTGAAACCGTAGCCAGCGAACTTCTCGATCTTGTCGAAGATGTCGGCGGCTTGCGCCGCATCGACTTTGTTGGCCACCGACCCATCCACAAAGCGCTGTTTGAATTTCGCCAAGATCTCTGGCTTCTTCTTGCTCATCGCTTTGCGCAAGTTGTCGGCTTCATTCAGTGAGAAGCCAGCCATTGTGTTGGCGATGCGCATGACTTGCTCTTGGTACAGAATCACGCCCAAGCTGTCGGCGAGGATGCCTTCGAGCGACGGGTGCATGCTGTTCACCGCTTCGGTGCGGTTCTTGCGCGCCACGTACAAATCCACCATGCCGGCTTCAAGCGGCCCAGGTCGATACAGCGCCAACAACGCGATCAAGTCTTCGAAACGATCCGGCTTCACGCGTTGCAGCAGGTTCAACATGCCTTCGGATTCCAACTGGAACACGCCAGCAGCCTTGCCCTCGCTGAGCATGCGATAGGTGCGCGCGTCGTCCAGCGGCAACTTGTCGAGGTCGATAACAATGCCCTTGTTCTTGCGCACATTGTTGACCGCTTCTTGCAAGATGGTCAGCGTGCGCAGGCCAAGGAAGTCCATCTTCAGCAGGCCCACGTCTTCCAACACATCCATGGTCCACTGCGTGGTGATGTCGTCGTCGGAGCGGTACAGCGGCACGCACTCGCGCAGCGGCCGGTCGCTGATCACCACGCCAGCGGCGTGGATGGATGCGTGGCGCGCGGCGCCTTCCAGTTTCAGCGCCAAGTCGAACAAGCGCTCATTCACTGCGCTTTCGGAACGCAGCGCGCGCACTTCGGCATCGCTTTGCAGTGCTTCTGCCAACGAGTCCTTGGGCCCATTCGGCACTTTGGCAGCGATGCGATCCACGATGGGCAAAGGAAGATCTAACGCGCGGCCCACATCGCGGATGACGCCGCGGGCCTTCATGGTGCCGAAGGTGATGATCTGCGCTACGCGCTCGCGGCCATACTTCTCTTGCACGTAGGTGAGCACTTCTTGGCGCCGGTCCTTGCAAAAGTCGATATCGATATCGGGCATGGACACGCGTTCGCTGTTCAAGAAGCGTTCGAAGAGCAAGTCGTAGCGCAAAGGATCGATGCGCGTGATGCCCAGTGAATAAGCGACGATCGAACCGGCGGCGGAGCCGCGCCCAGGCCCAACCGCGATGCCTTGTGCTCGTGCGTAGCGGATGAAGTCCCACACGATGAGGAAGTAATCGACGAACCCCATCTTGCCGATGGTTTCAATCTCGTGATCCAAGCGCGCCTGGATGGCGGGAGTGACTTCGGGGTACAGCCGTTTGACGCCTTCCGCGCACAAGCGCCGGAACAGCGCGTCGGGTGTGTCGCCATCAGGGGCTTTGAAACTAGGCAAATGCCGCTGGCCCAAGCGCAGCTCGAAATTGCAGCGATCAGCAATCTCGCGCGTGCTGGATAGCGCTTCCGGCATGTCTGTGAAAAGGGCTTCCATAGCAGTCGCATCTTTGAAGTACAGCTCATGCGTGGACATGCGGAAGCGCTCGGGCGCGGACTCAATGGCGCGCGTGCCAATGCACAGTGCGATGTCCTGGGCTTTCCAGTCTTCCGCGCGCACATAGTGAATGTCGTTAGTGGCCACCAACCGGGCACCAGTGACAGCCGCCAGTTCTTTCAGCCCGGCACGAGCAGTAGTCTCCTGCTCCATGCCGTGATTCATGACTTCCAGATAGAAATTCTCGGCGCCGAAGATGGATTGGTATTCGCGGATCACCTTCTCGGCTTCTTCCATGCGCCCGGCTAATACACGGCGATTCACTTCGCCGGCGAGGCAGCCCGACAGGCAGATCAGCCCGCGCCCGAATTGACGCATGCTGTCGCGGTCGATGCGCGGCTTGTACCAGAAGCCCTCCACATAAGCGGTGGAGGCCAGTTGCACGAGGTTGGCGAACCCTTCTTCATTCGTTGCCAGCAAGGTGGCGTGGTAGGTGTTCTTGCGCTGGCCGTCCTCTGTAATGATGCGCTTCTTTTCCAGCCGGCTGCCTTCGGCAATGTAGGCCTCCATACCGAGGATGGGTTTGATGCCACGCTGGCGCGCCGCCTTGAAGAATGGCACGGCGCCAAACATGTTGCCGTGGTCCGTCAGCGCCAGCGCATCCATGCCCGCAGCTTTGGTGGTGTCGAGCAGGTTGTCGAGTTGGCAATTGCCATCCAGCAACGAGAAGTGCGTGTGCACATGCAGATGGACAAAATCGTTGGACTTCATGGCCTCACCGTGCTCCGAACTTACTCGTGCAGGGCTCAAAGCGCCAACGCGCGGCGCGCAGATTGCCGGGCCTAAGGGCTGGTGATAGCGTGCTCGTGCGCACGAGAACACTCATGAGTAACAGCAGCATCCGCTTCGGTGGTTTGGCATTGGCGCTTTCCGTCGCTGTGAGCGCTTGTGCAGCCCCAAACAACGCTGCGACCAAGCCGCCGGGCGTGGCGCGCGCGCAGAACACTCGTGGCGCCAGCGTGTTCGACCAACTGGATGCGGCTCGGCGCACTCGCAGCGACGCAGTGCGGACGACTCCAGTCACCGAGCAAGAGAAGAAACTGGAGGCCATCTGGGCGCGTTTCCTTGCCGACGACCCTGCTTGGACTGCAGAGCGCGAGGAGTGGCTGCGCGGCGGCCCTGCCGCTCAGGCGCTGCTGGTCGAAAACTTGTTGCGCACAATGGTGTTGGCGCGCGACGCGGGCGATGGGCGGCGTTTCCATCGCTGCCGCGATGAACTTGTATTGCAAAGAGAACTCGCCACAAGCTACTTGGTGGAGGCGTTGGCGTCGGGGCGCGGCGACAGCGTCACACGCAACCTGTGCGCCGAGACCTTGGCCTTCTTCGGTGAATCCACGGTGGCTGCCATCAGTGCTGCTTGGCCGGATGCAGCAACTGCAGGGCGCCGCGCCTTGTTGGTAGCGCTGAAATTGCTGCGCAGCTCTCAGGCGCGCGGCCTGTTGGAGCAAGTGGCTCTCTCGCGCGAAGATTTTACTTTGCGCATCGAAGCGCTGGATGGGCTCGCAAAACTTGCAGACGTGGCCTCGACGGATGTGTGCGTTGCCTGCTTGGAAGATGCCGATCCATCGGTGCGAAAATTCGCAGCCATCGCGGCGAGCCACATTGGGCCCGGTGGCGGCAAATTGCTGCCCGCGGTGTTGGCTGCATGGCGCAAGGCCGAAGCAGCGCGCGAAATTGAAGTGGTGAATGTGTTGCACCGCAGTGCGCGGCGATTGGCGGGGCGCGAGTACGGCGCCGACCCAACGCGCTGGCCCGTGGAGGAGCGGCGTCAATGAGCACCGAGTGGGAAAAACTGCTGCGGCGGCCCGACGAATGCTGCGTTGGCTGTGGGAAAAACGTGCGCTTCGGCGACATCGTGACCACGCTGGATATCTCTGAAGCAGGCTTCCGCCGCCAAGATTGGTGCGCTCCGTGTTTCGAGAGCAGCAATCCGCCGGCGTTTTCTTTCTGGAAACGGCGCGTTGCCAAAGGGCAGCCGCGCAGGCGTTTGGACATCGCCTATTTGTGCGAGTTGTTCAAGCGGCTTGAAGAACGCACCGATGCGCCGTCACTGCGCTTGCGCTGGATCGCTGCGTTGTTGTTGCTGCGCAAGCGCATGTTGGAAGAGATTGGTCGCGAAGTGCACGACGACTGTGAAGTGTTGCTGCTGCGCATGCGCAAAGAAGACCGCGAATACCGCGTCACCGACCCGCGCATGGATGCCGAAGCCATGGGGACCATCGAGGCAGACCTTGGTCGCATCTTCGAACTGGAAGAAGGCGGCGCTCCGAAGCAGTGAGCTTCAGGCGAGGCGTGCGCCGTAAGCCAAATCGCCTGCGTCGCCTAAGCCTGGCACGATGTAACCGCGCGCATCCAACTCGTCATCGGCTGACGCGCAGTAAACCTCAGCGCCCAATTCTCGTTCCAGAAGCGCGATGCTGGGTCTGTACGCCACCACTGCGGCAACGATGACGCGCGCAGGGCGTCCCGCATGCAGCAGCACTTCTTCGTGCACGCGCAGCAGTGTTGATCCCGTTGCGAGCATCGGGTCGACATAAATCAACGTGCGGCCTTCTACTGCGCTGAAAGCTGCATAGCCACATTCGATGTGCATGCGCGGCTCTGCGCCCGCGGCTTGGCCTTCGCGCCGCGCCGCGCCAAAAAACATGCAGTCGCTGTCGGGGAACGCGGCGAGTGCACCTTCAAACATGGGCAAGCCTGCGCGCAGCACTGTGGCCAGCACGGGGGACTGCGCCAACATGGGCTCGGTGCGCTCGCCGAGGGGCGTGCGCACGAGCGGCGCTGCGTTCGGCATCGTCTTTGCGATCTCGAGCGCGAGCAAATAGCCAAGATCGTGCAGGGCCGCGCGGAAATGAGCGCGATCGCGCTGGGCATCCACCGAGCGCAAACGCGTGAGCAGGCGGCCAACATTGGAGTTGTTTTCTTCGTCGAGAATGCGGCGCATGGGTGGGGGTTTAGCCGAGCATCAACTTGTGCGCCAGCCGGCACGGCTCTGACAACTGTAGGGGCACCAATACTTGTGGGCTCCAATCGCGCTTGAGCGGGCCGCGGAAATCCTCAGAAAAATGGCGCAGATCATTGGACACGGCATGGTTGGGAATGTATACAAGTGGGGCCAAGTGGGGTTGTTTCCCAAAACTTGGACCCTTGTGTGCGTGCGCCCCCTCGTGCGGGGGCAGGCGGATGTGTCGCGATGTTTCAGGGACGCTGGCCAAATCACCTCTCACTGGATGCCAAAAACCGACTGGCTCTGCCAGCTCGTTTTCGCGTGGAACCAGCGGATTCTGAGGGCGGCAGCGAATTCATGGTCGGTGCTCTCGAAGACGCGTGCCTCTATGTGCACACGCCGAGTCAGCACGCGGCTTTCCTGGATCGCATTTTCAGCCGCCTCGGGGACACCCGCGCTTCTCGCAAGGCCAAGGCCTACATCCTGTCGCGATTCGTGCCGGTGGGCGCGGATGGGCAGGGAAGAATCACGATTCCTGGTTTTCTCATTTCGCATGCACGCCTCAACAAGGAAGTGCTCCTGATCGCGCAGGAGTCGCGCCTCGAGATTTGGGCCACCGAAGTCTTCGGTGGGCTCGAGTCTGAGGTGCAGGGCACGGGCATCGCCGATGTCCTTGAGGCAGTGTTTGCGGAAGAGGAGCAGGAGCGCAGATCACTACGCCGGGCCTCGGGCTCGGCGCGAGAGGGCAAAAGTCCTTCCACATGATCCCGTGGAAGGTGCTCTGTAGTGGTGCTTCTTGGCACCGTGCGGAGATGGGATGGGGTCGCGGTGGGACAAGCAGTGTCAATCGACCGGGTGCACGAACCGGTGATGGTGGGACAGGTTTTGGGGAACCTGTCTCCCGAGCCCGGTCAGACACTTCTCGATCTCACGGTGGGTGCCGGTGGGCACGCCGCCCAGCTACTCGAACGGCTGGGTGCCGGTGGCGTTCTCGTTGGCATCGACCGTGATCCCGCCATCTTGCAGGTCGCGCGAAGGGTCCTCGCTCCATTTGGCGCCAGCGCAATACTGCGCACAGCGCGGAGCGATGCCCTTCGCGCGGTTTTGCGGGATCTCAAAATCACCGCCGTGAACGGCGTGTTGATGGACCTCGGCGTGTCCTCGTTGCAGATCGACGAAGCCGCGCGCGGGTTTTCGTGGCGCGGCGAAGGCCCGCTGGACATGCGCATGGACGCCACCCAAGGGCGCACCGCTCGCGAGTTGCTGCTGACCATGAGCGAGCAAGAGTTGGTTCACATCCTGTTCCGCTACGGTGAAGAGCCCTTCGCGCGGCGCATCGCCAAAGAGCTGAAGGCGCTCTCTCGCGGGGCCATGCCGCGCACCACCACGGAATTGGCGCAATTGGTCGAGCGCATCGTGCCCTCGCGCCTCAAAGGGCGTTCCTCCGTGCACCCTGCTACGCGCGTGTTCCAAGCCTTGCGCATCGCGGTGAACGACGAACTGGGCACGCTGGAACGCACGTTGCCCGAAATCGAACAAGCATTAGTGCCTGGCGGGCGCGTCGTTGTCATCAGCTTCCATTCGCTCGAAGACCGCATCGTGAAAGACTATTTCCGCTCGGGCCGCCAAGCGGGAGTGTTTTCGGAAGTGGCGCGCAAGCCCTTGTGCGCCGATGAAGCCGAAGTGCAGCGCAACCCGCGCTCGCGCAGCGCGAAGCTGCGCTTTGCCGTGAAGGCGCTGGCCGCATGAAGCCAGTCATTGCCGGCACCAGCACAGCACCGCGCGCCATGGCTTTGCTGCTCGTGTTCTTGTTGGCGCTGCTGACCTTGCACCGCCGCAACGAGAGCCTGCGGGGGAGTTACTCCGCTCGGCGCTTGTTGGAACGCGAGGCCCGGCTGGAAAACGAAGTGCGTTGGCTGGGGGCCGCCGCCGAAGCCGCCTTTTCGCCACGAGGGTTGATGCAGCGTGCCAGCAAATTAGGCCGCACGCCGAAGGATTTCAGCGGCACTATCGAACGAGTGACAGTGCCCCGCGGGACGGTGGGGCCGTTAGGCAACTGATGAGCACCGAAGTCAAAACCGCTTTGGTGGACCGCAGGAGCGCGCAGCTCTTCGCCTTGATTATCGCCACCATTTTCTGTTTCTTGTTGGTGCGCTTGTTCATGGTGCAGATGCGCCCGGCCAGCAACATCGAAGGCAAAGCTGACGCGCAGCGCTTCCGCAGAGAATCGCGCGTGGGCACTGCGTTGCCGGAAAAGGCGGTGCGGGCGGAGTTGCGCGATCGCGAAGGGCGCCTCTTGGCGGCCACCTGGTTTGAATACGACCTCGTGGTGGACATGGTCGAACTGCTGCGCGGGGCCGACAACCGTGCCGAGCGCGCAGGCAGGCTCTCGCGTTTGTCCAACGCGACGGCCAAGGCGCTCAGCGCTTGTGGGCGCAAAACCGAAATGCGCGCACTGGCTACGGACTTGATGAAAGCGGCCAATTCCCAAACGCCGGTGCGCTGGCTGCGGCTGGTGAAGGGCATGGACCCGAAGTCCCAGCGCGCGGTAGAGGCCGCAGTTGTGGGCACGCGCGGGTTGCGCTTCGAGCACCGCGAACGCAGATCGTTTCCCTACGGCGCGGCCACCGCGCAAGTTGTGGGCATCGTTGGCGAGAATCCGAAAGATGCGGTGGGGCGCGTGGCCGGGCGCACAGGCGTCGAGTTTCAATTGGATCGCATCCTCGCAGGCGAAGCTGGAAGACTGCCGCTGGAAAAAGACGCTGCAGGCCGCGAGTTGTTGCCGCGCTGGATCGCAGAGGCCGAGCCAGTGCCTGGTGGCATGGTCACACTGACACTGGACGCCGAAATCCAGCGCATCTGCATGGAGGTATTGGAGAAATCGGTGGGCGCCTGCAAAGCGGAAAAAGGCAGTGCGGTAGTGCTCAGCGCGCGCAACGGCGAAGTGCTAGCAGCTTGCACTTGGCCTTCGGTGGACCCTGAAAAACTCAACGCCAAGACCGCGAACAACTTGAACTTGGGCGCGTTCTTAGACCTTTACGAACCAGGCTCGACCATCAAGCCGCTGTTCATTTCGTGGGCGCTTCAAAAGGGCCTGGTCACCATGGACACGCGCTTCGATTGCGGCGGTGCCGATGGCGTGCACCAGTTCGGGCCGCGCTTGGTTCGCGAGTACCACGCCAACCCGAATCCACTGACAGTGCGAGAGGTGCTGATCAAGTCCAGCAATGTTGGCGCGGTGCGCATCGGCCACGAACGCCTTGGTATCGACGGCGAATACGAAGCGTTGGCAGCGTTCCGCATGTCAGGGCGCCTGAAGGTCGGCTATCCCTCGATGCCCAACAACCGTTACACGCCGCGGGCGCAGGCGCACTCGTTGTACACGCCCACTTCGTTCCCGCAGGGTTACGAAATGATGATGTCGCCGCTGATGATGGCGCGCATGTTCCTCGTGTTCGCGCGCGGTGGCGAGTTCATGGACCCGGTGTTGGTGCTCGAAGCGAGCAAGGATGGGCGCGTGATAGCGCCGGACCACTCCGATCCCGGGCGTCATGTGCGCGTGCTGGACCGTGAAGTGGCGTTGTCAGTGCGCGGTGCGCTGGAGCGTGTCATGGAAGAGGGCACGGGCAAGTCCGCGCGCTCTTCGAAGTACAGCATCGCGGCCAAGACTGGCACGCCGAAGATCGGCAAGACCGAGGTCTACAACCCGATCATCTGCACGATGGCACCAGTGCACGAACGCGACCCGGAGATTGTGGTGGTGGTCATTCACCATCATGTGCGCAATCGCGGGCCAGGTACTTACACCGGCGGCACCGTTTCCGGGCCGCCTGCTCGCGACATCATCGAACGCACACTCGAATACATGCGCATCCCGCATGAGGCCGGCCGCACCGGGGGGGTGCAAAAGCCATGAAGCGCAAGTCAGCGACAGCGGTGGCGGAAGTCGGTCCGCTCAGTTTGGATGATCTGAAACCACTGCTGCCCGATCTATCGCGCGGACTGGTGCCAAGCGGCGCACTGCGCGTGCGCGGCATCACCGCCGACGTTGCAGAAGTTCGCGACGGCATGATCTTTGTGCAAACCGTCGCGGATGCAGCGGCGCTGGAACAAGCAGTGCGCGCTGGAGCAGTTGCGATTGTGAGCGAAGGCGCGCCGCAACCTGAGTGCAGCTTGCCTTGGTTGCGCGTGCAAGACGCGCTGCGCGTCTTGGGCCACGTGGCCAGCCGCTTTGCCGCAGAACCTTCGCGCCGCTTGGAAGTGAGCGTTTTCGCAGGCGATTCACTGCGCAGCGACATGCTCAAGGCGGCTGCGCTGATCCACGTGCGCGACGACGGCGCCATGGTGGAAGAGCGGATCGCGCGCGACTCGCGCAGCCTCGGTTCTGTCAGCCTGCAGCAGCGCATGGCCAAGCACGCGTCCAACCATGGGCGCTCGGTGTTGTTGGAATGCCGCGCAGTAGACTTGATTTGCGGAAGGCTGGAAGGCGTGACCATGGCAGCGGCCGTGATCGGTCTTAGCGAACACGCGCTGCAAGCAGATGTTGAGGTTGCAGAGTGCGTGCTGCGGCGCTTGCCAGCGGATGCCGTGGCGCTGTTGGAAGTGGGCAACCCGTTCACGCCGCGGCTTGCGCTGACCACCGCAGCTTTGGTGGTGACTTGGGGCTTCAACGCGGCTGCCGATGTGCGCGCCACAGTGCTGCGACGCGACCGCAGAGGTGCGCTGTTGCAAGTGCAAACCCCAGTGGGCGCCTGCGAATTGGAACTGGCAGCTCTCGACGAAAACAGCCAGCGTGCGGCTCTCGCCGCGCTGGCCCATGCAGCAGTGATGGGCATGGCACCGGAGCGCGCTGCGGCGCGTTTGCAGCGCAAAGTGGCTTCGTCAGAAGCGCTCGAACGCATGCCTTTGCCCGAAGGCTTCGATGTGTGGACCACACAAGCGCGCAGTCGCGAAGGGCTGGCCCGCGCTTTGGTTGGCATGCATGCGTTCACCAGTGGGCGTGTGCTCTTGGTGCCGCCGCATCTCGCCGAGACAGCGAGTGAGCGTGCAGAACAGATCTTCGCCACGCTGGATGCCGCCGAGCGCGGCGATGGCGTGTTGTTGGTACTGGAAGGCAGCGGTGAAGCAGAACGCAGTTGCGTGCGCGAGTGGTTCCTGCGCGGGCTCACGGATGTGGCATGACTAGCAGCACCATGACCAAACTCACTACTGCCGACATTGCTGCTGCACTGCAACGCAATGCCGGCGACGCAACGGAAATCAGCACTTTCACCACGGACAGCCGCATGGTGCAGGCTGGTGCCTGTTTCTTCGCGCTGCAAGGCCCGAACCGCGATGCGAGTCAGTTCGCGCAAGCGGCGCTGGACGCTGGAGCCGTACTGGTGGTCGCAGGCATGGCTGCTCCGCTGCACCCGCGTGTGCTGCGCGTGGCAGATCCGCTTGCAGCGATCGGCGCCGTTGCCGCTTTGGCTCGGTCGCGCTTCGAAGGTCCTGTTCTTGGCATCACCGGCTCCGCGGGCAAGACCACACTGAAAGAGCATTTGCGCACATTGTTGCCGCAAGAATGGGATGCGGTGTTCCCTGAAGGCTCATACAACAATTTCGAAGGCCTGCCGCGCACCATTCTGAGCGCGCAGCCGACAGCCCGCTGCATGGTGCTGGAATTGGGCACTAATGCCCCTGGAGAGATCGCAGCCTTGGCGCGCATCAGCGCACCCACCGCAGCGGCGCTGACATCAGTAGGCGGCGCGCACTTGCAAGGCTTGGGAAGCATTGCCGGAGTCTTGAACGAAAAACTCGATCTTGCTCGCGCATTGCCAGCCGGCAGCATGCTGTTCATCAATGCTGACGACCCGGTTCTGGGGGCCGCAGCCTTGCCGCACGGGCTGGAAGTGGTGCGTTTGGGCCTGCGCGCAGCCAACGGCGTGCGCACCCCTGCGGCGCGCGAGACAAACTCATTGCGCATGCACACTGGTGGCGCGCGCATGCTGCACAGCTTGAGTGCCGAAGTGCAAGTGCGCTCGCTGTGGATGGCGTTGTGCATCGCAGAAGCACTCGGTGTGAGCGAAGCCGAATTAGCCCAAGCGTCGCAGCGCGTGGTGCCTGCACGCTTGCGCGGCGAAGTGCGCGTTGTTGGCGACAGCACGCTGGTGCTGGATTGCTACAACGCGAATCCGTTGTCGCTGCGTGCGGCGCTCGATGACTTGGCGCGCCGTCCTGGCCCGCGTCGTGCGGTGCTCGGCGAAATGCTGGAACTTGG
>CAMDTN010000032.1 GCA_945907755.1 Singulisphaera sp. GP187
GCGCCTCGTTGGCGCAAGGCTTGCTGCGCACGCCACGCAAAGTGGTTCTATGGGGCGGCAAGGGCGCTGGCAAAGAGTGGCTGCGTTGGTTGTTGGCTCAGGGGCACACGGTGCCGTGCGTGCTGGACATCGGCCGCGCGCACGCGCGTTTGGGCGTGCCCGTGGTTGCGCCCGAAGCCGTGCGCAACATCGAATGCGACCTCGTGCTGGTGGCTGTGGGCAGACGCGGCGCGCGCGAAGAAATCCGTGCCCGCGCGCGTTCCCTGCGTCCCGACCTCGAAGAACCCCGCACACTTCTCTTCGTGCGCTAAAGCCAGCGGATAGGATCCGCGCGACATGCCCGAAGAGCACCGAGTTTTGGGCGCAGCAGCCATCTGCTGCGTGGCCTTCGTAGCCGTGCAATTGGCATGGATGCGCGACCCTTGCGGCAGTTCTTTGGATGCAGACATCGCGGCGGGATACACGCTGTATTCGTGCCGCGCCGCGGCATCGCTGCCGCTCGCAGTGCATCAAGGGCACATGTCTTTACTTGCGCGCGCTGAAGGCCAAGTGTTCGTGCCCTACTTGCATCATCCGCCCTTGGGCCAATGGCTGATGCAGTTGATTCACAGCCACGAAAACGGCGTTGTCGCGCTTCGGGCTGGGGCGGCAGTGCTGTCGGCGCTGGCACTGCTGCTTTTATGGCGCGGTGTGGCGCAGAGTGATGCAACCCGTGCGGCGTTGGCGTTGGGCCTCTGCGCAGGATGCGGTGCGTGGATGGCCTTCGGGAGCGGCGCTTCGCCACCATTATTCGGATTGCCCTTCATGCTGGCGGCGTTGTGGGCATGGCGCAGCAGGAGCTTCTCCTTCGCCTACGTCGTCTGCGCGTTCTTGGCGGGGCTTGCCGACTGGAACGCTTACGGCGTAGTGCCTGCGTTGTGGTGGGGCATTGCGATGGAGCGCCCGTCAAGGCCGTGGCGCAGCGTGTTGGCTGCCACGCTGCCGTGGGTGCTGGCTGCGAGCTGCGTGTTAGGGCACATGGCCTTGGGTGCACGCGAAGCAGGCGGCCTCGGCAGTGTGCTGGAAAATGTCAGTGCCTCGCTGGGACTGCAAGGGCGGTCGATTGCGCAGTTATTGGTGGACCTAGCTGGCGAATGTGCGGCGTTGTATGGCTGGCCGCTGTTGCTGCTCAGCGGCATCGGGGCGGTTGTTCTCTTTGTGCGCGCTGCCGCAGGGCGGATGAATACCACGGACCAGTTCAGCATTCAGTGCTGGATCTTTGCAGTGGTTCCCTGTGCGCTGTTCCTGAGTCGCTCGGCGACGCATCCATTCTGGGTGATCATCTTGGCCCCAGCACTCGCACTGTCAGCGGCAGTGGCATTGCAATGCGTAACGCAGCTCCCACTGGCGCAGCGCTGGACGCGGTGCGCGCAGTGGCTCTTGCCGTTAGTTCTGGTGGGATTGATGGCCTTCGGTATCTCAACGGCGCTGGAGGTGCAGCGCGCGCGCTCCAGCCCTGTGCAAGAAGACCGCGCTCGTTTGATCGAGCAGTTGGTGGCCGCCGAAGATGTGTTGCTGTTTGCGGACTACTCCAGCGCCTTCGCATGCAGAGCCCTGACGGACCGTTGCGTGGTGGTGCGCATGGAATCGCGTGCGATGCTGGCTCGTGCCGCTACGGCGCTGCGCCCAAGTGCCAATTCACGCACTCCGATCCGCAAAGTGCTTTACGCGCTGCCACTCACGGCAGCCACAGAGATGCGTTGGCTGTTGCTTGAACCTGGTTTGGTGCTGCGCGGATCGGCCCGCAAGATTCCGTGGCCCGGCGGGACTGAATTGCTGCTCTTGGAATTGGATACTGCGCGCTTCATGGCCCTCGCGGGCTAAGATGCGCCACCCTTAAGGAGATGACCCATGTTGCGCATGCTCTTGCTGATTCTGTTGGCCGTTCCAGCGTGCGCGCAACAAGCGCTGACGCCTGAAACACTCTGGCAGTTTGCGCGCTTAGAAGGCGGGGCGTTTTCAGCAGACGGCAAGCAAGTGCTGCTGGTGGAGCGGCGCACAGACCTCGCTACCGAAGCCACAACCGCCAAATTGAAGGTGCTTACGCTGGACACGGCTGCTGGCGAGCGCACGCTGAAGGACGGGCTGAAGGGGCTGGGGGATGTGCAGTGGGGCGTGTCTCGCGGTGAGGCCTGCGTCTATTGCATCCACGCGAGCGCTGACGGTGCCCAAATATTCCGCATCAATCTCGCTGGCGAAGAAACGCAAATCACCAAGATTGCAGGTGGCGTGAACGCACTGCGCGCGGCGGGAGATTTGTTGGTGTACTCCGCACGAGTGAAATTGGACCAGCAACTCGCAGACATGCACCCAGACTTGCCCAAGGCCGACGCGCGCATCATTGATTCGCTGTTCTACCGCCACTGGGACGAATGGAGTGACGGCAGCAATGCGCACTTGTTCGCGCTGCCGCTGGACGCGGAGGGCCGCGCACTGCAAGCCACCGACTTGATGCCGGGCCTGCGCACGCACTGCCCGCTGCCGCCCTTTGGAGGACGGGAAAATTTCTCGGTGTCGCCGGATGGCACCGAAGTGGCCTTCTGCGCCAAGATGGTGAATCGGCCAGAACGCAGCACCGACAGCGATGTGTATGTGGTTTCTGTGAAGGGCGGCGCGCTGCGCAATCTGACGCAAGAGAACGAAGGCTATGACACTGACCCCGTGTGGTCGCCGGATGGGAAGCGCATTGCGTGGTTGTCGATGCAGCGCCCTGGCTTCGAAGCCGACAAGACCCGCTTGATGTTGTGTGCACGCGATGGTTCTGCGCGCCGCGACTTAACGGCAGGTTTTGATGGCTTCGCACACGACCCCGAGTTTTCTGCCGATGGCAGCGAAGTGTGGTTCAACAGCGAAGTCCGCGGCACGGTGCAATTGTTTTCAGTGCCTACTGCTGCGAGTGCTTCGAGCCAGCAGGACGGAGAGCCGGCGGTGCTGCCGACTGCGCGCACCGAGGGCGCGTTCAACTGGGCGTTGGGTGGGCTGTCGCCCGATGGCAAGCGTCGCACATACATGCGTCAAAACATGTTGCGCCCTGCAGAACTTTTCGTGGTCGATGGCAGCGAAGCCCCGCGCGCGGTGACAGGTGCCAATGATGCATTAGTGGCGTCGCTGGCTTTGCCGACGGTGCAAGAACACTTCGTGCGTGCCACTGATGGCAGCATGATTCAGTGCTGGGTTGTCTTGCCACCGGGCTTCGATGCCGCCAAGAAGCACCCGATGCTGCTGTATTGCCAAGGAGGGCCGCAGTCGCAGATTGGACAGAGCTTTTCGCTGCGCTGGAATTTCCATTTGATGGCCGCGCAGGGCTATGTGGTGTTAGCGGTGAATCGCCGTGGCTTGCCCGGATTTGGCCAGGCATGGAACGACGAGATCAGTGGCGACTGGGGCGGACAAGCGATGAAAGACTTGCTTGCTGCCTGCGACCATTTCACATCACAGCCGTGGATTGATGCCAAGCGTGTGGGCGCGGTGGGCGCGAGTTTCGGAGGTTACAGCGTCTATTGGTTGATGGGCAACGGTGGCGACCGCTTCAGCGCCATGATCGCGCACTGCGGCGTGTTCAACTTGGAATCCATGTATGGCGGCACTGAAGAATTGTTCTTTGTGGATTGGGACTTGGGTGGTCCGTACTGGGGCGGCGAAGAAGTGCGCGCACGCTATGAGAAGTTCTCGCCCCACCGTTTCGTGGGCGCATGGCGCACGCCGTTGTTGGTGGTGCATGGCGAAAAAGACTTCCGCGTGCCTGTGGGGCAGGGGATGGAAGCCTTCACCGCGGCGCAGTCCATGGGCGTGCCGTCGCGCTTCTTGTATTTCCCCGGGGAAGGCCATTGGGTGATGCGCCCGCAGAATTCCGTGCTGTGGCAGCGCGTGTTTTTCGACTGGCTCAAGACGCACTTGGGCACTTGATTGGGAGCAAGTGCGGGCTGTGAAGTCTGCTGGTTCTTGACGCCCTCGCGGGGATACGCTTTGCGCGAATGAAATCCGTGCATTTGCTGTTCCCCGGGGCGTGCGCCTTGGTGCTGCTCGCTGCTGCTTTGAGCGCCCAATCGTCGTTGCCGCCGATTCCGGTGCCGCTGCAAAACCCGCTGACCCCCGCGAAGATCACGCTGGGGAAAATCTTGTTTTGGGAAGAGCAGGTATCCAGCGACAACACCACAGCGTGCGGCACATGCCACATGCCCGAGGTCGGCGGCGGCGACCCACGCAGCAACAGCGCAGCGAATTTGCATCCGGGGCCTGATGGGCAGTACGGCACTGCCGACGACATTCGTGGCTCGCGCGGAGTGGTGTCATGCGATGCCAACGGACAGTTCGTGAATGATGGCACATTCTTTCCGCGCGCCATCGTTACAGGACGCAAAGCGCCGTCAGCCATTGGTGCGCAGTGGGATCCGGAGTCCTTTTGGGACGGCCGCGCTTCCGGCACTTTCAAAGACCCGCTCACCAGCCAAGTGATCATTCCTATTGGTGGTGCGCTGGAGAGCCAAGCAGTGATGCCGCCGCTGAGCGGCGAAATGGGCTGCGCGGGCCGCACCATGGCCACCATCTGCAATCGCTTGGTAACCCAGCGCCCGATGCGCTTGGCTACCAATTTGCCTGCAGATGTTGCTGCAGCGGTGGCGCAACACCCCAGCTATCCGGCGCTGTTCCAGTGGGCCTTCGGAGACAGCGCCATCACGCCGGTGCGCTTCGCCTTCGCCATCGCCAGCTACGAACGCACATTAGTGCCCGATCAGACTCCGTGGGACGCGTACGAACAGGGCAACTTGACGGTGTTCACGGCGGCGCAACTCGCGGGCAAGGATCTGTTCGACGGCAACGCGAACTGCACTTTCTGCCACACGCCACCGTTGTTCACAGATCATCTGTTCCACAACATTGGTGTGCGCCCATCGGTGGAAGACATGGGACGCCGCGCTGTGACCAACAACGCAGCGCATCGTGGCCAGTTCAAGACGCCGCACTTGCGCAACATCGCGCTGCGCGCGCCGTACTTCCACAACGGCAGTGCGACTAGTCTTTCCGAAGTAATGGACTTCTACGAAATTGGTGGGCACTTTTTTGACAACATTGACCCGGCCATGGTGCCGCTGACACTGTCAACGCTGCAGAAAACGCAACTGCTGGATTTCGTACAGCACGCCTTCACGGATGCGCGGGTGGCCTTAGCCCTGCCGCCCTTCGACAGGCCAGTGCTGCTGTCGCAACAGAACGTGCTGCCGCAAACCTACGGTGCTCCAACGGCGGGCAGCGCTGGGCTTGCACCCACCATGCTGGCGCCAGTGCCACCGGTGATCGGTATGGATCGCTTCGCCTTTGGTGTGCATTCCGCACTCGGCGGCGCAGCAGGCATCATGGGATTCACACTGACTCCCGCCATGCCTCCGGTGCTCAATGGCGGCGTGCAAGTGCATGTGGCGCTGAATCCCGATCTGCTGCTGATCCCCTTCACTTGCTCGGGCCCTGCTGGTGTCGCTGGCGCCGGCTATTCGAGCATTCATTTTTCCGTGCCCGATATGCCTGCTTTGGCCGGTGTAAGTTTCTTCGCGCAGTGGTTAGTCTTCGACCCCGTTGGTCCGCTGGGGCTCTCTTTGTCCGAGGGCTTGCAGATGACCTTCGTGTTGCCCTGACAACAGGGCCCTCGGGGGTGTGGCATGGAAGTAGAAATCAGCGTGGTGGATGTGGCTCGCTTTATCGCAGCAGGCCAATCACCGTTCATTCTTGATGTTCGCGAGCCAGCGGAGTTCACGGGGCCTTTAGGCCACGCGCCAGGCGCGATGAATGTGCCCATGGGGCAAGTGCCTACATGTCTTCCGGAATTGGAACCGCACCGCAGCGGCACTTGCTACATCATTTGCTTGTCTGGCGGGCGCTCGGGCATGGTGGCGCAGTACTTGCGCGATCAAGGCTTCAGCGATGTGTGCAATGTCACAGGCGGGATGAAAGCGTGGAATGCCGCAGGGCTGCCTTGTGTTCGCCTTTGAGGAGCAAGCCATGAGCGAATTGCCAAGACTGAACGGAGCTGCGCCCGACTTCGCTGCGGTGTCCACTCACGGTCCGGTGAGCCTCGCAGATTACAAAGGCAGATGGCTGATTTTATTCTCGCACCCGGCAGACTTCACGCCCGTGTGCAGCACCGAACTGGCGGCCTTCGCGCGCCGTGCGCCAGATTTCGCGACGCGCAACACTGCGCTGTTGGGCCTCTCGGTCGATTCTGTCTTTGCGCACATCGCATGGACGCGCAATCTTGCCGACAAGATGGGCGTTGAGATTCCGTTTCCGATCATCGCCGACCTCGACATGCGCGTGGCGCGCAGCTACGGCATGATCCACCCTGAATCTTCAGAGACTGCCACGGTGCGCTGCGTGTTCTTCATCGACCCACAACAGCGCGTGCGGGCCATGGTGCACTATCCCATGAGCTGCGGGCGCAATGTGGCCGAGCTGTTGCGGCTGCTGGATGGATTGCAAACCGCTGACGAACAGCGTTGCGCAACGCCAGAAAACTGGCACCCCGGCGAACCCGTGCTGCAACCGCCTCCGCGCACCAGCAGCGAAGCCGCCGGGCGCATGCAGGACAAGAGTGTGGACAGCCTCGACTGGTATTTCGGCTTCCGCAAAGGCTGATCAGCGCAAGCGCGCGGCCGCTTCGGCGTAGCGCGAGCCGGGAACCCACGCTGGCGCGGTGTCGGCGTCGGCCATGTCTCGCACTGCGTGCAACAGCGCGCCCACCACCTTGGCCATGTTGTTGTAGTCGAGGGTGTCGGCTTCGTCGCTGGGTTGGTGATAATCCTTGTGCAACGACCCGGAACTGATGCTGTGGGCCACTACGCCCGCTTCGGCAAAGGGCAGATTGTCCGAGCCGCTGAAGAGCATCTTGCTGTAGCGCGGGTGTTCGAAGAAACGCATCTTGTGGACCGCGCCGCTCTTGGCCACGCGCTCACCGAATTCTGACAGCCCAAAGCCTGTGATCCACGCGCAGTCGGCGCCGATGTCATCGGGGCGTCCCAACATTTCGAGGTTGAACACTGCGTCGATTTGAGCGAGTGCTCGCGGCGGCTGCGTGACGAAACGGCGTGAACCAAGGAAGCCCGATTCTTCGCCGTAGAAATGCACGAACAAGATGGAGCGCCGCGCAGGCGTAGTGGCCATTGCAGCGGCGAGGGCCAAGACACCGGCAGTGCCGGAAGCGTCGTCGTCGGCACCATTGCGAATGGCGTCGCCTTTAACAGGTTTGCCAATCCCGATGTGGTCGTAGTGCGCGCTGACAACGATGCAGCGCGACTTCAGTGTTGCATCGCGTCCCTCCAGCAGCGCCCCGACATTGGTAGCGAAGGGCTTTGTGCCAGCCGGGATCGTGACGCTGACCAAAGCGTCGGGATGCGCGCGCAGTTTTTCCGCCAACTCACGCCCCAGCACCACCACAGGCACACGCGCGCCGAGGGCGTCTGCAGATGTTTCTTCGATCAAAACAATTTTGGCTTTGCGCCGCGTGGCCCGCGCGAGTGCGGCTGCGCTGGGCGCGCCGTCCAGTAACAGTGCGTGTTCGCTTGCCGTACCGCTTTCGGCACTGGTGCGCGCACTTTGGGCGGCATCCACGTGCTGCAATGGCAGGCGTTCGTGTTGCAGCGGCGTCTGTGCAGCTTGCAGGAAGGCGCTCGCATCCAGCGTCACCGTTTCGTCTGCAAAGTGAATGCTCAAGCTGGCCTTTGTCGCATCGGCAAGCATCGGCCCCTCGCGAAAGGCTTCGCCGAACAAAGGCTTGAGTCCCAGTGTGCGGTGACGCTTCTCTAAGAAATCTGCGGCAAGGTCTAAGCCGCGCGAAGGTGTGGCGCGTCCCTCCAGATCGTCGCTGGCCAAATAGCTGACATCCTTGCGCAGCGCTGCGGCACTCAGCGGATCTGTCGTTACGCCTGCAGCGTCCGGCGCTGTCGTAGCTGGCAGCGGTGGCGATTGGGCGCAACACACTGCGGCCAAGAGAAACGCAAGCAACAGTGTTTTCATGGCAAGAGTGCCTCCACGCACACACCGGACGGCAGTACGCCACCCGAGCGGCAATCCGTGAATAGTTCGCGCCCGGTGGCCTTGCAGTCAGAACCGAAGGCGGCGTGCGCAAGTTGTTCCAGCACCAGCGGCGTGAAGCCCGGCGTGTGGCACGAGAAAAACACGCTGGCACCTGGGGCCAACAGCGCACGGACCGCGGCCAGCAATTCCATGGCTTGGGTTTCCAGCGTGAACACTTCGCCTTTGGGGCCGCGCCCGTAGGTGGGTGGGTCCAACATCACGGCGTCATAGTGGCGACCACGCCGTGCTTCTCGCGCGAGGAACGCGCCGCAGTCGTCTTCAATCCAACGAATGGGTTTGTCGTTGAGGCCGTTGAGTTCGGCGTTGCTACGCGCCCAAGCTACAGCGCCTTTGGAGGCATCCACATGACACACTTTCGCGCCCGCGTTCGCCGCGCTCAGAGTGCCGCCGCCTGTGTAGGCAAACAAGTTCAGCACTTCGGTTTCCAAACCGCGCGCGCTGCGTGCAGCGATGAAGGCATTCAGTCGCGCCCATGTGTCGGCATGCTCCGGAAAGATCCCGAGGTGGCCGAAAGGCGTGGGCCTTAGCCGAAATGCCAAACCTGCGTGGCGTCCAATGAGTTCGCTGGGTTCTTGGCCGTGAAAGTCCCAATGCCCGCCGCCTTTGTCGCTGCGCACATGCACGCAGGAGGCGCGCTGCCATTCGCTGTCAGGCAACCTGCGTGGCCAGAAAGCCTGCGCTGCTTGGCGATCGAACAACCACGGGCCCACCGCTTCGAGGCGTCGGCCATCACCACAATCGAGCAGCAGGTAATCAGCGCTCGCGTCCATGGCTTTCGCGCGATTTATTCTTCTTGGCTTCGTAGCGCGCCAGCCAGCGCGTGCTCCACTCGGCATAGTTACCGGCTTCAATGGCGCTGCGGATCTCGCGCATGAGGTCTTGGTAGAAGTGCAGGTTGTGAATCGTGGCCAGCGTTTCGAACATGGCCTCTTTGGCATACAGCAAGTGGCGCAGCACCATGCGCGAGAAATTCTTGCAGCAGTAGCATGTGCATGCTGTGTCGGGCGCGTAGGTGTCCTTGCGAAACACTTTGTCGCCGATGCGCAGTTTGCCTGTGCGTGTGAACAGCGTGCCGCCGCGGGCATAGCGCGTGGGGATGACGCAGTCGAACATGTCCATCCCTAAGCGCACCGCTTCGATGATGTCTTCGGGCAAGCCGACGCCCATCAGATAACGCGGAAAGTTTCGGGGCAGCATTGGTGCTGTCCACGAAGTCACGCGGCTCATCAACTCGAAGCCTTCGCCCACGGAGACGCCGCCAATGGCGTAGCCGTCGAAGTCGACGCTGACAATCTGTTGCGCCGAACGCTCGCGCAGTTCGCGATAGGTGCCGCCTTGCACGATGCCGAACAGAAACTGGTGCGACGCCAAAGGCACATCGCGGCAGCGCCGCGCCCAACGAGTGGTGCGCTCAAGGCTGTTGGCCACATAATCGAAAGTCGATGGGTAAGGCACGCACTCGTCGAAGGCCATCACGATGTCGGCGCCAAGGTCGCGCTGGATGGCCATGCTGGTTTCGGGGTCCAGCACTACGGTGGTGGAACCTTCGTCGTAACGGAAGGTGACGCCGCGTTCGTCAATCTGCTTGTCGGGCAGCGAGAACACTTGGAAGCCGCCAGAGTCAGTGAGGATGGTGCGAGGCCACGCCATGAAACGGTGCAAGCCACCCGCGCGGCGCACCAGTTCGCGGCGGTCTTCCAACGACATGTGGAAGGTGTTGGCCAGCACGACTTCCGCACCGGTGTCCAGCACTTGGGCGGGCGTCACCGCCTTCACCGCGCCTTGAGTGCCCACAGGCATGAATGCGGGGCATTGCACTGTGCCATGTTCCGTGGTGAAGGTGCTGCGCCGCGCCCCCGAGGGGTCGGTCTGCAGCAGTTTGAAGGCAATATCCTTGCGCGGCATGGGTGCAGGTCTTAGCCGTTGGCGGCCTCGCTGAAAAGGATGTGGAGGGTCAGAAGCGTTCTTCGACCAATGCCAGCACGGCTTTGTCGAGCACCGCGCGCAATGCTGCGGCGGGTGCAGGGCTGTGCTGCACCGAAGCAAAGAAGGCAAAATCGCGGCCACAGACGGCGGTCAGATATCCAGCCAAGGTGGTGACACCTTGCATGCTTCCCGTTTTGGCTTGCACGCGGCCAACAGCGCTGCTGCTGACGAAGCGATTTTTGAGAGTGCCGCTTGCAGCAGAACGGGGCAGGAAGCCTCGCAGGCGGCCTGGAGATTCGCGCTCGTGCGTCCACAGCAGGCGCGTGATCGCAGCGGCATTCACGAGGTTGTAGCGCGATAGCCCGCTGCCATCGGCCAACACCAACGCGTCAGCGTTCGCGCCGCAGCGGCGCAGCTCGTCGCGAACCATTTGCAGGCCTTGCTCTGCGTCACCACTGCTGGCGCCGGCCCAACATGGAAGTTGGCGCAACACACATTCAGCAACCATGTTGTCGCTGCGTTCCAGCATGGCTCGCAATGCAGTATCGAGTGGGCGCTCGAAGTGTGCGACAACTGCACCAGTAGCGTTGACGAGCGTTGGCAATATTTCGAGTGGCGCAATTCCAGCAGATGCGAGATGCGCAGCGCATGCGTCCAACGCTGCACGGGTGGGATCGGGACTCACATCATCGTGCAGCCGCAGCGCGCTGACGCGCAGCGCATCCAAACCGTCGTCCCACATCCAGCCGCGGCCCCAGGGTGCGCCACTGAAATGAGCAACATCTGCTTGCAGTGTTCGCGGTTGGCGACGCAGTACCTTTGCTGCGCTTGCTGCAAGGGTTTGTAGATCGGCAGCAGTCAGTAGCGCATCGCCACCGCCAACTAACACCAAGGCGTCGCAGAGCGGCAAATCGTTCAGCCAGCGCAGTTCGGTGCGCAAGCAGGCTTGCGGCGGAGCAGCGCGCAACGCGGCAGCAGCCACAAGCAGCTTCATGGTCGAGGCTGGCGTTAGCAGCGTCTGCGCATGCAATTCTGTGCTGGGTGCTGCGAATGCGTCATCCAGCGGCAGCACGCAGAGTGACAGTGTGGCCCCGAGAGCGGCGGCTTCGGCTTCGATGGTAGAGCACGCACTAGGCGCGTGGGCAGAGCACGCACTAGGCGCGTGGTGCGTGCATGCGTTGCAGCACAGCAAGGCCACGCACAAAAAAGCAACGGCGGCCAGCGTGGCGAATCCACGAGTGCCGCCGCGCGTTGCGTTGTGATCAGAAGATGAGTCGGACAACGGGCGTTGCACCGATGAAGGTGTAACCGGGACCCACTGCGATGCCTACGCTGTCCACGCCGAAACCGGCGGGGAATGACAACGAACCTGCGGGCAAATCGATATCCACTGCGGGGTACAGCCCAACGACCGGCCAAGTCCAGTGCACCAAGCTGCCAGGAGCCAGCGGCTCATTGAGGCACGCGATTGTGAGCGCGTCATAGTTGAGGCCGAGGAACGCGCCTGAGCCCGCTGGCGCGCTGGTGTCGAAGCTGAACACGGTGTAGCCCTCGACGGACAGGGCGGGAATGCCGTTGACACCAAAGTGCACGCTGCCTCCACCGCTAGGCGAAGTGAATTCAAGACCGAAAGGTGGCGGTGGCGGTGTGCTGGAACCACCGCGGACGACCAGCGCGTAGGCGCTGTCGAGGGCTGGCGTGGCAGCGTGGCCATCTTGGTTGAGCTGTGCAGCAGTCACTGTGACGGTCCACACGCCAGCCGCGGGGTTTATGAGAATCACGTTTTCGACCGTGTCTACAGTGTTTGCAATACCGCCACTGGTGGACAAGTTCCCCGCCGCGAGGCCGTTGTTGCCGTAGTAGATCGTTCCGTTGGGGGCCACGACCTTGAGGTCGAGATTGTTGATGCGGTGCTGCGACGCAGAAGTGGTGCCAGCGCGATCGCGCCATACCAGCGTGGCTTGGAAAGTGGGACGCCCCGGTGCAACAGTGAACGGGTACGAGGTGCTGCCGAGGTTTGCCAGCACATTGGTTTCGTTCACGATCAGCATGTTGGTGCGGTCGTTGTAGAGCGTCGTGAGGTCCGGGTGCCCCCAGCCTTGCTTGTAGCGCGACAAGTTCGCGGCGGCGCCGCTGAAAGTCCACTGCGAAGCGGTGTTGATCAACAGCGCTTTGGCTGTGGCCGCGTGAGGGCGCGATGCGAACACCGAACCCGCCGTGGGGTTGCCGAAGATGCCCTGGTGCCACATCTGATGCAGGATTCCCATGCAGCCTGCCACGATGGGGGTGGCGCCGGAAGTCCCGCTGAAGGTTGAGAAGTAGCTGCCAGAGGCGTAGCCCGCTGCTCCCACTTGGTCGGTGCAATAAATGTTGTCGTAGAAGCTGGAGATGTCGGGCTTCAGGCGCCCATCCGCCGCAGGACCAATGCTGGCGCTGGTCCAAGTGTCATCGGTTTTGGTGGCAGTGTTCGCGTGGCTAATGCCGCCCACGGAGATGATGTTCTTGGCCCAAGCTTCAGGACGCGAGCTCTGCGAGCCTGCGTTGCTCTGCGATTGCGTGATGACGAAGTCGTGATCGAACAGCGCCAAGTCCATGCTCTGTGATGTGCTGTTGTAAGAAGTCGTCAGCGAGCTGCCCCATGAGTTGGATTGGAAGACCACTTGAGTGGTGCCAGCGGGGTTCACGCAGTCAGCTGTGTGCGTGTAGCGCGTGCCACCAACGAAGGTTGCGTAGTACGCAGCAACCCCGGTGCCGTTGTGCAAGATGCCTTTGGCCTGCGCGGTTGTGCCGTTGGCAAAAATCTCGCCATAAGTGCAAGTGCCGTGGTTTGCAGCAGGGCTCGCGCCGTGAATGATGGGTGCGGGCGTGAATTCTGGATGGGTCGTCTCGATGCCGACATCCATCACTTCGCCACGCACGCCTGTGCCGTCGAACCCCAGCGTGTCTACAAATGTTGCACCGTGGAAAGTGCGCGCGATATCCATGTCCACCCCTGGTTCGCCGCGCGGATCCGCCCACTGCACGGCATCCAATTGCACTAGAGCCAACAGCGTGGCGCGATCGACCGTGGCTGCGAATAGGTGCGTCTGTGAGTCAGCCTCGATGATGGTGGCGCCGCGCTCGCTGAGCATCTGCAGCGCAGGCATCTGGGCTTGACGGCCGCGCCCTGTCGACAACGCGTTCACATTGAAGCGCGCTGGCGCTTGGGTGTTACCAGCCAGAATGTCCAACAATGCCGGATCCAACTTGTAGGCTGGATGGAATGAGCCCACCCAGCGCACACAGGACATTGTCTTCAGCGCCGTGAGAGTGGCGGCATCAGCTTCGACCACACTCGCATGATGAGGCAGATACAAGTGCCGCTTGGCGCCAAGCCGTGCGAGCAACTGCAACTGCGCTTCAGTGGTCTGCGACCAGAACTGCACAATGGCGAGGCGTGAATTGGCGCTGGCGCGCAACTCCGCTGGCACCGCAGGTGCGGCGCTGCGCAGCGGATCGAACTCGCCGAAGCGCAGCTTCAGCGTGTAATCCATGGGAATGGGTGCGCCAAAGTTGCGCCCGTCTTGCGCCAGCAGGCACCAATCGCTGGTTTGGCCCTCATCCAGTTCCGTCCAAGAGATGCACGCCTCAGGGCTCCCATGCAGCGGATGCAGCGTAGGCGCGAGGATGACGCCTGTACTGTTGTGCAGCACCACTGGCCCGGAGCCTAAGTCGATGGCAAGCACATGCGTGCCGGCATCAATCCAAGTGACAACGCGCGCTTCTTGCGCAGTGACTGTGAACGCGAGGAGGCAGAGCAAAATCGAAACTCGCATCATGGCAAACTCCTGTTGAAGGGACACAATCACAACGAATCCACTGACGCAGTCTTGAGCGCCGACGGACTTCACACACATTGAAAGCACGCGATGGGTGTCTCAAAGCATACAGCCAAGGCCGCCCCGAGCGGAAGCAGACTTGAAAAAGTGCATGTGCTGAGCCATCCAGCATTTGCGCCGACGGCAGCAGCTTGGTGGGCACTGATAGGCGTACAAATCTGCTTTGCCTCGTTCCCCGCCACTGGAAAATTGGCCCTTCAAGGGTTTTCACCTTGGGCCCTGTGTTTTTGGCGCGTGGCTTGCGCCGCGTTGGTTTTTGCGGTGTTGGCGGCGTGGCGGCATGGGCGCAAGGCACTGCCCACTTGGGGCGAACTCATTCCAGCAGTTCTGCTGAGCCTGCTCGGCATCACGTTGAATCAGTTGTTCTTCCTGCTGGGGTTGGCCCATAGCAGCGCTGTGCGCGGCGGGCTTTTGGTGATGATCATCCCGATCATGACCCTTGCGTGGGCTGTCCTGCGCCGCCATGAACGCCTTGGGCTGCGGCGCGCTGCTGGTGTGGGATGTGCGGCACTTGGCGTGCTGCTGTTGGTGGGCGATTCGTTGTTCGCGGATGGATTCAGCGCGGACGGATTCTTCTTAGCCAACGCGGCGTGCTACGCCGTGTATCTGGTTGAAGTGCGTCGTCTGTTGCAGCGTCACGCACCCGTTGTAGTGGTTGCATGGATGTTCGTGCTGGCTTTGCCGCCGGTTGCGTGGTTGGCGCACAACGAAACTCTTTGGCCTGTTACAGCGACGCTCGGCCAGCAGACGGCGCTGCTGTGGGTGGTCTTGGTCCCAACCGTGTTTGCGTACCTTCTGAACATCTACGCCTTGCAACGCCTCGCTGCATCTGTCACGGCAGTGTTCGTTTGCTTTCAGCCGCTGCTGGCAGGGAGCTTGGCGGTGGTGCTCTTGGGTGAGACGCTTTCGTGGCGCGACGGCGCAACTTTCGTGCTGGTTGTTTTCGGCGTGTGGCTGGCCAGCCGTGACAATACGGCTCACAAACATGCGAATTCAGCAGAGTCTCAAGGGTCTGGCCAAGGCTCTCGATAACAGAGGGCGGGGCAGTCCGTCCGACGCGACCACTGAGAACTATGGCCGAATTCCACTCTGATGCCGTTGATGTGGTGGCTTCGCTGCAACAGTTGCGGCCCTTTCCCACTTCAGCCATGCGCTTGGTCGAGATGGCCTGCGGCGAGACGGCGGAACGCATCGAGTTGGTGCACATCGTCGAGCAAGACCCGCTGCTCATGGCCGAGATTCTGCGCGTGGCCAACAGCGTGCGCTACGCACGACCCGTCGCGGCCAGCACCGTTGAACAGGCGCTACTGATTCTGGGCAACCGTGCCGTGGCCCAAGTGGCGGCAGCAGGGCTGTTTGGGCGGCACTTATTGGACCATGCGGAGCATCCAGCGATTGGGCGTTCGCTGTGGCGACATTCGTTAGCAGTGGGTGCCATCGCGCGGGAGCTCGCCGCAGGCGAACACGCCAACGCGCAGCAGGCGGCAACGTTGGGATTGCTACACGAGTTGGGCCCCTTGGCATTGCTGAACACGCGGCCGGACTTGGTGTTGAAAGTAGAAGAGGCTTTGCAGCAAGGCAGCTTGCGCCGCGAAGCCGAGCAGCAGGTGTACGGAGTCGCCGGTGAGCAACTGTCGCTGGCGGCGGGGCGTGCGCTGCGGTTGCCCAAGCTGTTAGTTGCTGGGTTGGAATCGCTGCAGCGCGCTGGTGTCGTCAATCAGTCAGAGGTGCGCTGTGTGCAGGCAGCAGACTCCATTGCGCCCATGATAGGGATCCCGAGTTATCCCTCGGCCATCGGCAACCCGTTAGTGCCTGTTGCGAAAGCCGCGCTGGCGAGGCATTACGGGCTGTTGCAACGCGTGGCGCAAGCCGCGAGCGAGGCCGTGCTTTCCTTGCCGCCGACGAGTGGCTGCCGGGTGGCCGATTCGCTCGAAATGGTGTTTGAGGCGAATCAGCGTCTCGCTGCATTGAACACACAGTACGACCGCGCCAAGCGCGAACTGGAACAGCGCGCTGGCGAGACCCGTAAACTGATTGCCACATTCAGCATGCTGCGTGACGACATGGATGTCGCCAGTCTGCGCCGAGAGATCTTGGAGGCCCTACTGAGGCAGTATGGGGCCAGCGCATCGTTCCACTTACAGGAGAACCATGCGGAAGGCGCCACCGGTTCGTGCAGTGTGTTGCGCGCTGATGACAGCGTGCGCCAGTTGCCATTGAAGTTGAGTGGGGCGTGGATCAATCGCGAGACATTAGATGCGCTCGACGCCGGACAGTGTGTGGATGTGCGCGCTGGTGCCACCCACGCTGCGCTCTGTGAAGCCATCGGGCCGATGATGCAATTTGTGTTGGCGCCCATGCACGTGCGAAATCGCCGCACCGGCATGCTGGGTCTTGGGTTCGCGGGGCTGCCGCGCACTGAGAAAGGTGAGATGGAGTTCTTGTCCATCTTGTCCACTGCGGCTGCACTCAGCATCGAGAACGCCAGGCTCTACGCGGAAGCGGTGGAGGAAGCCACAGTGGACACGGTGACTGGCCTCACCACGCGCCGCAGTGCGATGGAGCATTTGCAGCGCTCGCTGGTAGAGCGTCGTGGTGAATGTTCCGCGGTGCTGATGTTGGATCTCGACAACTTCAAGTCCGTCAACGACACGCTGGGCCACTGCGAGGGCGACGTGTTTCTTGCGGAAGTCGGCGCGGCGCTGAAGGCAGCCTTGCGGCCTGGCGATGCGGTATCTCGCTTCGGTGGCGACGAGTTTTTGGTGGTGCTGCGGCAGACCAACGCTGAGGGCGCGCTGTTAGTGGCGGAGCGCATTTTTGCAGCGCTACAACTCGTGGTGACTCGCGAGCGCTGGTCGCGAGTGCCGGCGCAGCTTGGTGCCAGCATCGGGGTTGCTTGCAGCGCTGCTGGCGACGATGCCAAGGCTTTGGTGAATCGCGCGGATGCCGCGCTCTACGAAGCGAAGGCTCTTGGCCGTAACCGCATTGTCAGTGCTGCTCAGCCGGTGGCTATCACCTAATCCGTCTGTTCGTTCAACGGCTCGAACAGCATTTCTAGGCGAGCGTGATCTAACTCGCCGGGGTGTCTCTCCACACCAGCGCACAGGTTGATGCCCCATGGGCTATGGGTCAACAAAGCGCGCACATTCTCGGGGCGCACGCCGCCACCGATGAAGGTGTTGGCAGGGGCCAACTCGCCGAGCACCTCCCATGGGAAAGTCAGCTCGGTTCCGGTGGTGGCTAAGGTGAAGAGACTGGGAGCTTTCGCTGAAGGCTCTGGCTTTTGAAGAGGCAA
This sequence comes from Singulisphaera sp. GP187, assembly GCA_945907755.1. GTDB lineage: Bacteria > Planctomycetota > SXUL01. The sequence goes on from CAMDTN010000032.1 coordinate 17,224, forward strand.
TAACTGGGTGGATGCGGTCAATTCAAAGACCCGGCTCGCATTGAATTTGTCTTTCTGCAGGGCCAGCACATCGGCCTCGGTGAAGCCGGCGATTTGCAGCGTGCGGCATCCTGTTTTCTTGGAGATTTCCAAGATGGACGCTTTCGAGTGGCCGCGGAACTCAAGCACAGTAGTCACTTTGGTGTTGTTCGCCTTGGCGACATCTTCCGCTGCTTTGAAAATGTCCTTGGCCTTGGCGATATCGACATTGCGAGGCGAGTTTTCGTAGAACACGCAGCCGATGTGGGACACACCCAAGCTGACGGCAAACTCCGCATCACGCGGATTGACAACGCCGCTCAGCTTCACAAAAGGAACACCTTTGCCAGTCCGCTTGCTCATGGTTGTCGATGGTCCCTTGGGAGAGACTTGCCTTCAAGCACGCGCGGCTACGGCAGGTGTGCAATGCGCGACCAGTCGAAGGCTACCCCAGGGTCGGACTTTTCCGGCTGGATGTGGAAGTGGCCGAGAACACCGGAAAACGCTGCGAATTCTGGATCGGTGAGGCAGCGGTCCAGCACTTGACCTGCTGTGTCTACGGGGATGCCGTCAGCGATGCGCGGCAGGATCCCGCGCAAGCATGCTAGCAGTGCGGTCAACGATTGATACTGCGCTTCGGTGAAATCGTGCTGCACGAGGTCGCGGCCGTTGATGCGTCCGTGCTGCAACCCGACGCGAGCCGTGGGCACCAGCATGCCGGTGCGCAGGAACCCTCGGCCTTCTTTGCGTTGCGGCACTTGCAACCAAGTGCGGCCCGCTGCGTCAGCGTAGTAAGGCGCAAGCGCGGCGGCGTCCGCACGCGCGCCTAGTTGCGCAATCTCAATGCCAATGGAGCGATCGTTGGCTTTGGTGGCGTGACGTGCGCGGTGCACTAAATCGAGGGTCTGGTAGATGGTGCCGTCGAGGTCCAGCAAGAAATGCACCGACAGCCCGCGCTGGTCTTGCAGCACTTCAAAGCACTGGGTGGAATCGTGGCAGGCGTCGTAGTGCAGCACGAACTGGTCGACGCGCTGTTGCAGCGAGGGAAAACTCCAACCGTTTTGCGCCACGCGCGCGGCGTTGGCTTCCGCCATGCCCGCAGTGGAACGAACGCCATAGCGGCGTGGCACCATCGTGTCGGCAGTCGCATGAGTGGGCAAGATCTGCTCGCGGAACGCGCAGCGTTCGGAGTGAGCATCGAAGCCTTGTGGGTCTGTGTAGTTGATCACCCGGGCGCTGCAAGGCACTGGCTGGCCGCACACGATGACGAACGATTCCGCGGTGGAGCACGCCCCGGTGCATAGCGCCGCCGCTGTGCACAGGATCAGCCAGAAGCAGCGCGGCATTCCAAGCATGGACGCAGGGTGGCTCTCAGCGGCCGAGGCCGCGGAAGTCGCGGAACGCCTTCACGGCATTGCGTTCGATGCGGTCCTTCTCCAGCAGCGTTCCGAGGGCACGCCACACAGCGAATTCGCCGCCTCGGCCACGCCCGCGCGGCGGCTGTGCTTCCACCGTGCCGCCCAGCGCGCGCTTCACTGCATTCAGCAAGTCTTTCAACTCGCCGTTGTTTTCTTTTTCTAGGGCCACATCTATGTCCGGCAGCACTTCAGCATTGCGGGAGAGCGACCACGCGTAGATCACAGCCAAGCGCTGTTGGCCTTTGGAATCTGCCGCTTCGTAGCGGCCAAGGAGGAGCTTGCAAACATCAGGTCGCGAAGCGGTGTGATGGCCCAGCGCTATGCAAGCAGCAATGCGCAACAGTTCTGAGGTGGACTTCGCTTCCTTCATCAGCAATTCGCGGGCAGCATCGACACCAACGCCGCAAGGCCCAAGCGCGCGCAAGATGTCTTTGCGGATCTCAGGGTCTTTTTCGATTTTCCACTGCGCCAGCAGTGCTGGTGCTGCAACAGGGTCTGCCATCTCTTCGACGCTGACGACGGCGCTGTTGCGCAACAGAGTTTCCTTCACCGCGAAGAGGCGTGTGAATTCCAAGGCGGCTGGTGAGCAAGTCGGGTCGCCCACGGCGCGAGCCACGGTCCGGCGCAGATCCGCCGGTTCGATGCGTGGCTTCTCGAGGGCCGTGACGAACTCCGCCACGGCGGCCTTGTCTCCTGACGCGCAAAGCTCTTTAGCCGCAGCGCAGCGCTCGGCTTCATTCCCGCGCAGAATGGTTTCGAGGAGCGCAGCGCCCCGCGAGCTAGCAGGCTTCTTGTCGGGAACTGGGATGCCGGCGGCATCTGTGGCTACCGGCGCTGCGCCTGCGGCGCTGTCGAGGAAGGCAAGGAATTCCTTCTTCTTCAGTTCGTAGCGGTGGCGCGCCAAAATCTTGCCATCAGCATCGGTAATGATGTGCTGCGGTGCGACCACCTGCACAGTTTCCTCGTAGCGCTTACGCATTTCGCGTTCGATGGCCTGATGCTCTGGGCACAACACTGCAGCAAACTGTGCACACCATGTGGGTGCCTCAGTGCTGCCTTCAGGTGCAGGGGCCGAACCATGGTCGTAGGTGCTGCACGGCAGCAAGACGAAACTCGCATTCAAACGCGCACGCACTTCGGTGTCGGCGTACACCGTTTGCAGCATGCGCGAGCAGCCGATCTCGCCGTCTTTCATGATCACCCAAAGCAGCAGGCGCTTGCTGGCCTTGGCTTCGGTGATCGCGGCATCCAAGTTGCGGGCGAAGTGCAGGCCTGTGGCCACGGCCTTTGGCGCGCTTGGCTGCGGCAGCGGTGAGTCAGGGCGCGGCGTTGCTGGGTCTTGCCCATGAAGTGCGAGGGCGAGGAGTGAAGTACACAACAAGAGGTGAAAGCGCATGGTCAGCTCGGCGAAGACAACTCCTTCGTTACGGAGCTACGCAAGCGAACCCCCACGCCGCACCGTCCCGCAGATCAGGCTTTGCCGCGGTAGACGATCCGGCCTTGAGTGAGGTCGTAGGGTGACATTTCGACCTTCACTGCGTCCCCTGGCAGGATGCGGATGAAAAACTTGCGCATTTTGCCAGAGACATGGGCGTTCACTTCGTGGCCGTTTTCGAGTTCCACGCGAAAACGAGCATTGGCGAGCGACTCGCGCACAACGCCGTCCAGAACGATAGGTTCTTCTTTTGCCATTCAGTGTTGCCCGTAGTAACGGGCGGGGCCATTCTACAGCTACTTAGGCGCGAGGCAACGGAGGACATTAGGCGGTGCTCGTGGTAGATGATCCAACGGGGGATCGCTGATGCTCGCAAGAATTTTTTTTGTGCTGTTTGTTTGTGCAACGCTGGCGGCCCAAGAAGTGGGGCCGGACACTGCGGCGATGAAGTGGCGCTCACTTGGCCCGGCCAACATGGAAGGGCGCGTCACCGACTTTGCGGTAGTGGAAGCCCACCCGTCGACTTTCTATGTGGCAGCGGCCACCGGCGGCGTTTGGCGCACGAAAAACGCTGGCACCACATTTGAGCCTGTCTTTGAGCATGGCGGCACCGGTTGTATTGGGGCGGTAGCTGTGGCTCAGTCGAACCCCATGGTGGTATGGGTCGGCACGGGTGAGGGCAACGCGCGCAATTCGGTCACCTACGGCGATGGTGTCTACCGCAGCGGCGATGGCGGCGAGACATTCACCAAGATGGGCTTGGAGAGTTCGCGCCAGATTGCGCGCATCGTCACACACCCCACCGATGCCGACACGGCGTACTTCGCGGCCATGGGCAGCCACTTTGGGCCTGGCGGCGAACGCGGCCTGTTCCGCACGCGCGACGGTGGCAAATCGTTCGAGCACTTGTTGAAGCTCGACGACGACACGGGCTGCGTGGATGTGGCCTTGGCGCCAGACAACCCCGAGGTGATCTATGCAGCGGCGTACCAAGTGCGTCGCGATGGATTTGATACTAATGACCCTGCCGTGAAATTTGGGCCCAAGGCGGGTGTGTACAAATCGATCGATGGCGGTGCGAATTGGACCCGCCTCGCTGGCGGATTGCCAACGGTGGCCTGCGGGCGCATCGGCCTTGCGATTCACAAGAAGACACCTGCGTCTCTGTGGGCCGTTGTTGAAACCGAATTCACCGGCCAGTCGCCGCCCGCCTTGGCGCAAGCCGACCCATCTGCTCCTGCTTGGATGGGCGTGACCATCGACGATGTAGAAACCGGAGTGAAACTGCTGGCGGTGATCAGCAAGGGGCCAGCAGCCACAGCCGGGCTGAAGGCCGACGATGTGTTGACGCATCTGGCGGGAACTGCGTTGGCAGATCAAGCGGTGTTCCACACGGAGTTGGGAAAGCAACAGCCCGGCACCACGATCAAAGTGGGCTACAAGCGCGGCGAGACGGCGGCGGAAGTTGACCTCGCACTTGTGGTGCGTCCACCGTTGAAAGCCAGCGGTGACTTAGGCGGGCAGACTGAAAACAAACAGGATCAACAAGGCCCCAACGGTTTTGAATGCGGCGGCGTGTTCCGCAGCGACGACTGCGGAGCCACTTGGACGCGCGTGAACAGCGTCACGCCACGCCCCTTCTATTACAGCCAGATTCGTGTGGATCCGGGCGACGCTCAGCGGCTGTGGGTCTTGGGCACTTCGCTGTATTGGTCCGAAGATGGCGGCAAGACTTTCAAAAACGATGGCGCCAAGTCCATTCATGTGGATCATCACGCTTGTTGGATCGACCCCGCCGATCCGCGGCACATGTTGCTGGGCAACGACGGTGGCGTGTCGGTGTCGTGGGATCGCGGTAAGAACTGGGAGTTTGAATCCACGCTGCCTATCGGGCAGTTCTATGCATTGGCGCTGGACAACCGCACGCCCTTCCGCATCTACGGAGGTTTGCAGGACAACGGCTCATGGTGCATCCCCAGCCGCTCTCGCAGCTCTCAGGGTGTCAGCAACGATCAAGTCTGCCGCATCGGTGGTGGCGATGGTTTTGTGTGCGCCGTGGATCCTGAAGACGACGACACGGTGTACAGCGAAAGTCAGAATGGAGCGCTGCAACGCATCAACATGCGCACGGGGCAGACTTCCTCTGTGACGCGACCACCATTCCCTGGTGTTGCCGCCGCGAGTGGTGCCGCAGCAGCCGGCGCCGCGCCGGCGAATCCTGCAGCAACAGAAGAGCGCGCGCCCGCAGAAGCTGCACCCTCCACTGAGCGCGGTGAAGGCGAGCAGGTCGGCGAGCAAACACCTGCCGCTTCGCGCTGGCGTTTCAATTGGAAAACCCCGTTCATGCTGTCGCCGTGGAACCATGCGACTTTGATGTGGGCTGGCCAACGCGTCATTCGTTCGGTGGATCGGGGCCAAACGGGCACCGTGATTTCTCCCGACATCACGCTGACCGAGCGCGGCACGGCCACGACCTTGGCGGAATCACCCAAGAAGCAGGGCGTGTTGTGGGTGGGCAGCGATGACGGCGCGGTGCATGTCTCGAAAGACCACGGCACTACATGGACCCCTGTGCACGCCAACATTGCTGCGCCGGGACCGCGTTGGGTGGCGCACATCGAAGCCTCGCGCACCGACGCTGGCAAGGCGTGGGTGGTGCTCGACGGGCACCGCAACAACGACTTCGCGCCCTACGTGTTCGTCACCGACGACTACGGCGCGACGTGGCGCAGCTTGGTCGCAGGCTTGCCTCAGGCCAGCACGCGCGTTCTGCGCGAAGACCCCAAGAATGCGAAACTGCTGTATCTGGGCACCGAGGTTGGTGTGTTTTTCTCCAACGACTCCGGTGAGCGTTGGGCCAAACTCGGTAGCGATTTGCCCACTGTGCCGGTGCACGACCTCGCTGTGCATCCGCGCGATCGCGAGTTGGTTGCCGCCACTCATGGCCGTGCGCTGTGGTTGGTCGATGTCTCGGCCCTGCAAGATTGGAAGAGCGGCGACTCAGAGAAGGACTTGGTGGTGTTCATGCCGCGACGCGCAGTGGCATGGAATAGCGCCGTCAGCAACGGACGCATGGGGCACCGCGTGTTCCGCGCCCAAGGGCCGGAGCGCGGAGCTGCTATTTGGTTCTCGCTTGCAGCCAGCAGTAGTGCTGCGGATGTGCGCGTTGCGACTCTGGAAGGCGAAGTGCTGATGGAAACCAAGGTGGAAGCGGGCGCTGGATTACATCGCGTGCTGTGGAACATGCAGCGCAAGGGCGGCGGCAAAGTGGCACCGGGCACCTATCGCGTGAGTGTAGAAACGGCGGAGAGCAAGATTTCGGCGCCGCTGGAAGTTGTCGCAGATCCGCAAACGATCAATCCGGCGGAGGTGATCCTGCCATGAAGTATTTCACTCTTGTTCTGTTGGCGGCTCTCCTCACTTTGGCACCGGCCCAAGACGAACCAACCAAGGACGCTGGCATTGCGGCGCAGTTGAAGTGGCGCGGCCTCGGGCCCGCGGTGATGGGCGGGCGCATCTTGGACATTGCGGTGCACCCGTCAGATCTGTCCTGCGTTTATGCAGCGGCGGCCACTGGCGGCCTGTGGAAGAGCAGCAATCGTGGCACCACCTGGACCAGCGTGTTCGATGCGGCGAGTTCTACCTGCATCGGCGCGGTGGCCATCGCGCCGTCGCAGGCGCAGGTGTTGTATGTCGGCACGGGAGAAGCGAACAATCAGCGCTCGTCGTACAGCGGCGATGGCGTTTGGAAGAGCGTGGATGGCGGCAAGGAATGGAAGCATCTCGGATTAGCGCAAAGCCATCACATCGCGCGCATCGCTGTGCACCCTAGCGACGAGAACATTGTTTTCGTCGCAGTCTTGGGCGCGTTGTACAGCACCAACGCTGAGCGCGGTCTGTACCGCAGCACGGATGGCGGCGTCAGCTTCACGCCGGTGTTGCAAGTGAATGAACGCACGGGTGTGGTGGATGTCATTATTGATCCACTGAATCCGAGCGTTGTTTACGCAGCGAGCTACGAGCGCTTGCGCAGGCCATGGCACTTGGATGAGGCGGGCCCTGGCAGCGGCGTGTGGAAAAGCGAAGATGGTGGCAGCACTTGGAAGCGACTCGAAACGGGCTTGCCCACGGGAGAGATTGGTCGCATCGGATTGGCTCTGCATAGCGCGGGCCCCAGCGACAGTTCGAGCACTGGTGCCAGCACGCTGTATGTTTGCGTTGAGAATCGCAATCCGCCTAAGGACGCGGATGCCAAGGGCATCGAAGGCGGGCAAGTGTGGCGCAGCACCGACGCGGGCGCCACTTTCACACTGCGCAACAAGAAGCCCGTTTGGGGGGACCCGCCGTATTACTACGGTCAGATCCGTGTGGATCCAGCCAATGCCGACAATGTGTGGCTTTTAGGCGTGTCGCTGTTCAAGAGCAGCGACGGTGGCGAAACTTGGAAGGACGATGGCGCGCGCGGAATCCACTCGGACCATCACGCGCTGTGGATCGACCCGACGGATAGCGCGCACATGCTGTGCGGCAACGACGGAGGTTTGGCGTCCACCTACGACTCCGGCGCGCATTGGGATGTGTTCGAGAACTTGCCGCTCGGGCAGTTCTACGCCGTGCATGTGGACAACCGCACTCCGTACCGCATCTATGGCGGGCTCCAAGACAATGGCTCCTACGGCATGCCGGTGTATGGCGCGGGCGGCAGTGTCCAAGAATGGGAACTCTTTCGCGTGGGTGGCGGCGATGGATTCATGTGCGCCACCGACCCTGAAGACCCAGCCGTTGTGTATTCCGAGTTTCAGTTTGGAAGGATCTCACGCTTGGACCTGCGCAGCATGCGCCGCACAACAATCACACCAAGCGACAGCAAAGGCGCGCCGCGCGAGCGCTGGAACTGGATGACACCAATGCTCGTGTCGCGACACCAAGCACGGCGCGTGTACTGCGCGTCACAACATGTTTGGCGCAGCGAAGATCGCGGCGATAACTGGGCTCGCATTTCAGGCGATCTCAGCAGCGATGACGCCAGCAAGAAGCAGGGAAATGTGCCGCATTGCACAGTGACCATGTTGGCGGAATCACCGCTGCGGGCCGATGTTTTATGGGCTGGCACCGATGACGGCCGTTTGCATGTCACCCGTGATGGCGGCGTGTCGTGGCAGGATGTCAGTCATGCGCTGCCTGCAGCAGTGCGTGGCCTGTGGGTGGCGCGCATTGTGGCTTCGGCACATGAAGCGGGGCGCGCCTATGTGGCGCTGACGGGCTATCGCGAAGATCGCTTCGCGCCGCTGTTGTTCGTGACCGACGACTTTGGTGGCACTTTCGCGCCGCGCAGCGAGGGCCTGCCGCAGCAGCCCATCAACAGTGTGCTTGAGGACCCGCTGAATGCAGCGCTTTTATTCGTAGCTCACGACCGCGGAGTGTCTTTCAGCGAAGATGCCGGCGGCACCTGGCAGCCGTTGGCCGCAGGCCTGCCACCAGTGCCTGTGCACGATTTGGCACTCCAATCTCGCGATGCTGATCTGGTGGCCGCCACTCACGGACGCGGCATGTTTGTGCTGGATGTGGCTCCGTTGCGCCACTTCACTCCAACGAAGCGCGCCGACACTGTGTTGTTGGCACAACCCAAGTTGGCGTTGGCCGCCAGCAGCGGATTGGGTCGCGGTGATCGCGGCAAACGCTTCTACGCAGCGCCGCGTGGCGAGCTCGGAGCGCACTTGTGGGTGTGGCTTCCCTCGGCGCCCGAAGGCGATGTGAGCTTGCTCATCGAAGATGCCGCTGGGCGCGTGGTGCGCACACTGACTGTGAAAAAGAACGCTGGGGCGCAGCGCGTGCTGTGGGACTTGAGTGGTACGCAGCCACGCGGCAGCGCGGCGGCGCGCCCCGCAGCAGGACGCGCGCGCAGCAGCGCTGCCCTCGCGGGCGATTTCTTGGTGCGTCTGATGGCAGGCGAGAAGGAATTGGCAAAGTGCGTGTTGAGCCTGCCAGGCGGTGTCAGCAGCGTGGCCTTGCCGCGGGGCGACGAGGAGGAGAGTGAAGAAGAAGAGCGGGCTTCCGAGCGCACACCTGCGCTTGTATGGTGAGCCATGGAAAAGCAAGCAGGTTCAATGAAGAGCGGCACAGTTGGGCGTGCCATGGAGTTCCTCTGGTACGGCCACGCAGGGCGTGTATTGATCATGCTGCCCACCTCAGGCGGACGCCAGAATGAAAACGAGGACTTCGGTTTGGTTGAAGTGGTGCGCCCGCTGATCGAAGCAGGGCAGCTTCAAGTGGTGTGTCCGGATTCTCTGAACCGCGAAAGCTGGGCCGACGAGAGCCTGCCTCCCGAAGAAAAACTCCGCCGGCACGAACTTTACGACCGCTTCTTGGCGCACGAGTTTTTTCCTTGGTTGGCGGAACGCAGTGGACGGCATGACCCGATTCTCTACGGTGCGTCGCTCGGCGGCTGGCAAGCGGTGACTTTCGCAGCACGCTACCCGCACTTGGTCAGCCGCGTCATCGCGTTTTCGGGCTTCTTCGACTTGCGCCGCCTCACCAAGACTTGGTTTGGCGGGAGTGCGTATTTCTATTCGCCGGTGGATTTCATCGCGAACATGGATGCGGATTGGGTTGCGCGCATCTCCAAGGTGGAATGGATCATCGCTACCGGCGATGGCGACAGCCTCGCGGAAGAAACGCGCACGCTCGGTGCACTCTTCGGGCGCAAAGGTATTCCAGCGCATGTGGAATTGTGGCCCGGCGTGTTCGGCCACGATTGGCCTTTCTGGAAGCAGCATCTGCCACGATTTGTTCCTTGATGTTTAATGCGCAGCACCCGAGTGCCGACGCACAGGGTGGAGGTTTGTATGCGCAAGTTGCCTTTGGCCGCAGGATTGGCGTGTTTGCTTGTGTTGTTGGCCGCTGTGTCGCCGCAGGATCAAGACCTGCAAGCGCGCGTGGCCAAGTTGGAAGAGCAAAGCGCGAAGTTGCAGCGGCAACGCGAAGAGCTGCAAGTGCACATGGATGCACTGGAGAAGTGGCGCGATCAGGTCAAGGCGGGCGGCGCGGCCCTTGATAGCGCTGTGCAGCAAGTCGAACTTGCAGGCTTCACCAAGGCGGCCGTGAGTGCAGAATCCCGCGAGAAACTCGTGCGCGCACTCAAGGACCTGTCCACGAGTTTGAAAGGGCGCTAAGCCGCATTGCGGGCACAAGCAACGGCGTGCGATTTGATAGTGCTTGGGATTCGCGAGCCGAACCAGCTTGTGGGCCAATGTCCCTTCGCGATGTATGAGCGGGTGTGCTCACTGCGCGACAGGAAAGAGGCGCTCTAAGACCGGGCGCGCGCCCTGCACTGCGCAGGTTTGCATGTACAGATTCAGACCGCGCAGGCCACCCAGTTCGAGGCCGCCACCGGCTCGCCCTGGCCCGCCGTGCGCCATGTTGGGCAGCACCAAACCGGGCCCGGTGCTGAACTCGGCAATGCGTGCAGAACCCAACAGCAAACGCCCCGTCCACGGCGCCATTGCTTCAACGCAGCGGGCTGCGTAGTCAATGTCATCGCTGTAGACCGTGGTGACCAGCGTGCCACCGCCTCGCGCCACCAAGTCTGCGGCGGCGGCCACACTGCCGTCGCACGGGAACAGAATGACGAAAGGCCCGAAGGCTTCGAGTTCATGAAGTTCCGCGGCGCTGCTGTCGCGTGCCAGCATCACGCAGGGTGCAACGAGCGTGGTGGGTTCCGCAGGCAACGAACCAACGACAAGATCGCAATGCTGGGCGATTGCGCGGGCGCGGTCCAGCACATCCACGCCTTGGCTGGGAGTCGCTAAGGCGCCCATGCGCGCGCTGGGGTCCGTCGGTGGCTTGGGCAGATATTCCGGCAGCAAGCGTTCGCGCAGTGCGGCCACTACGGGTTCCACCAAGTTTGTCGGCAGAATCACGCGGCGCGTGGCGGTGCATTTCTGCCCGCTCTTTTGCGTCATCTCGCGCACGAGTTCGCGCAAGAATAAATCGAAGCACGCCGAGCCTGGTTGCACATCGGGTGCGACAACCACGGCATTCAAGCTGTCGGCCTCGATGTTCAGACGCACAGATGAGCGCACCACCGCGGGATGCGTGCGGATCTTTGCGCCGGTGTCGGCGCTGCCCGTGAAAGCAACGACATCTTGCGGGCCCACATGATCCAACAACGAACCCACACTGCCCACCAGCAACGAGAACGAACCCGCAGGCAGCAGCCCAGAATCGGTCATGGCTTTGGCAGCGCGCCAAGTGGGCAACGCTGTGGATGTCGCAGGCTTGCACAGGACTGGCATCCCTGCGAGGAACGCGCATGCGAGTTTCTCTGCCAAGCCCCAAATGGGGAAATTGAAAGCGTTGATGTGAATGGCCACGCCCCGCAACGGCACACGAATGTGGCGTCCTGCGAAACGGGGGGAGCGGCCCAGTTGTTCGATGTCACCATCGGTCAGGAAGGTTGCATTGCCAAGGCCTCGCCCTATGGCCGCGTAAGCGCTGAGGGTGGCAGTGCCGCCGTCGATGTCGAACTTGGCATCCGAGCGGGTGACTCCGGTGTTGGCCATGGACACTTCCAGCAATTCGTCGCGCACGCTGTAGATGGCCTTGGCTAACGCATCGAGCAGCGTGCCGCGTTCAGCGAAGGTCAGCGCGCGGAGAGCGGGGCCGCCGACAGTCCGTGCGTGGTGCAACGAGGCCGTGAGATCCAAGCCTGCGCTGGAAGCGTGCGCCAAAGTGGTGCCCGTAACGGGGTTCACCAGCGGGCTGCCCGCACCAGTGCCGGCTTGCCAACAACCTGCCAAATAGCTCTCGATGACCGACATGGGCTGCTCCTCGGGGGCGCACCTTAGCGCGAGGCCAGCACGGGCACAGCTTGACAGCGGTGCCGCGAGAACGGATAAGTCCGCACCGGAGATGATCATGCGCCTATCGCTGCCCTTATTGCTTTGTGCTTTGTTCTTTGTGGCTTGCTCGGATGACGCTGCGCCGCAGCCGGCGGCTGGTGCAGGAAAGCCCGACGCGCCTGCGGGGCAGCCGTTGCCGAAGGTCGCAGATCACGCTGCGTTGCGCGACCCGACCAAGGCCACGCTGAAAGCCCCGGACAAGTTCGAAGTGGCATTCGAAACCACCAAGGGCAATTTTGTGGTGGAAGTAGAGCGGGCCTGGGCACCCAACGGTGCCGACCGCTTCTTCAATCTCGTCAGCATCGGCTACTACAACGATGTGCGCTTCTTCCGCGTG
>CAMDTN010000033.1 GCA_945907755.1 Singulisphaera sp. GP187
GCCACTTCATCGACCACGCCGCCGCGGGCCACATTCAAGATGCGCACGCCGCGTTTGCAACGGGCCAGAAACTCTGCGTTCACGAGGTGTTTCGTTTTCTCCGCCAGCGGCACATGCACAGAGATGATGTCGCACTCTGCGGCGAGCGCTTCCAATGTCGCGCTGCGGAACCCAAGTTCTTCGACGGCGGCGGGTGCGAGCAGTGGGTCGTATCCAACCACTGTCAGCCCCAAGCCCTGAGCCTTGCGCCCAACCGCGCGTCCGATGCGGCCTAACCCGATCACGCCCAAGATGCGCCCTTGAAGCTCGACGCCAATAAACGGTTTCTGTTCGAAGCGGCCCGCGCGCAATGCGGCGGCAGCAGGCACGACATGGCGGCATAGCGCGGTCATCAACGCAATGGTCAATTCCGCCGCAGCGTTGGTGTTGCCGCTGGGGACATTCATCACCACGATGCCGGCGCGAGTGGCGGCGGCCAAGTCCACATTGTCCACCCCCGTGCCTGCGCGGCCGACCACGCGCAGGCGCGTGCCCGCAGCGATCACCTCTGCATCGACTTGGGTGCGAGAGCGCACCAGCAGCCCGTCAAAGTTAGCGATGACTTGCAGCAGTTCCTCGCGACTGATGCCAGCGCGGTTTTCGACGTGCACTCCGGCACGCACCAATGGCTCCAATTCGTCGGCGGCAAGGGCATCTGCCACGATCACGCTAGCGGGGCTGCTCATGTCTCCAGTGTGGCCGCCTTCGTGCGCCGATCAACCCATGGTTTGGAGCCGAGCCCTGATGGTTGATAATCTGTACGACCATGAAGATGGATCAACACACCACCCACCGCACCCCCGCCGATCAAGTCCACACCAAGCTGCGCCAGCGCATGCTCTTGGATGGCTTCGATTTCGTCTTCGACCCCGTGCGTTCTACTGGCCCTTGGCTGGTCGACGCGAAGGACGGAAAGCGCTACCTAGACCTGTTCTCCTTCTTTGCCAGCGCCCCCTTGGGCTACAACCACCCCGGTATGGCCGACCCAGCGTTCCGCGAACGTTTGTTGGAGGCCGCGCTCTCCAAGCCCACTTGCAGTGATGTCTACACCCAAGCGCAGGCGGATTTTGTTGAGACTTTTTCGCGCACCCTGCCCACCGGCTTCGACCACCTCTTCTTTATTGAAGGCGGAACACTCGGTGTCGAGAACGCCTTGAAGGTCGCTTTCGACTGGAAGGTGCAGAAGAACCGCGCAGCAGGCCGCGGCGCGCAGTTGGGTACGCAGGTGTTGCATTTCCAGTCCGCCTTCCACGGGCGCTCTGGTTACACCCTCTCGCTGACGAACACAGCAGACCCGCGCAAGTACCGCGACTTCCCTATGTTCGACTGGCCGCGCGTCGCAGCCCCTGGATTGAACTTTCCGTTGAATGCCGACTCCCTAGCCGATGTGGCGCAACGCGAACAGGAGACCATGAAGGCCCTGCGTGCTGCCATAGCTGAGCGCGGCCACGACATTGCAGCGCTGATTATCGAAACCATTCAGGGCGAGGGCGGTGATGTGCACTTCCGTCCAGAATTCTTGCGCTCGCTCCGCGCCCTCGCGGATGAAGCTGAGATGCTGCTCATCTTCGACGAAGTGCAATGTGGCATGGGGCTCACGGGGCGTTGGTGGGCCTTCGAGCACTACGGCGTGTTGCCGGATATTTTCACCTTTGGCAAGAAGACCCAAGTGTGCGGCCTCGCCGCCACACGGCGTTGCGACGAAGTGGATTCGGTGTTCAAAGTTGGCAGTCGCATCAACAGCACTTGGGGTGGAAACCTCACCGACATGGTGCGCTGCGAGCGCTACATCCAGATCATCGAATCTGAAGGCTTGCTCGAAGCAGCGGCAACGACTGGGCGTTACGCCCTTTCACGGCTTGAAGAACTCGCGCAGCGCCACCCCGTGATCAGCAATGTGCGCGGCAAGGGCCTGATGCTCGCCTTCGACTTGCCAGACAGCGCCAAACGCGACGCGCTGCGTTCGCTGCTGATGCAGGAGCAAGTCATCATCCTTTCCTGTGGCCAGCGCAGCCTGCGCTTCCGCCCCAGTCTGGATTTCCCGCGCGAGGCGGTGGACATTGCGGTGCAGCGCATCGACAATGCTGTACGGAAACTGACCTGATGCGTTCACTGCTGCTCTTTGCTTTGTTGGTGTCGGTTGCCGTGGCGCAGGAGGTCGTGCCCTTGGAAGCCCTTCGCGAGGCAGGCACCGAAAAAGTGAAGGCCATGCGCGCGACCTTCGACAACGAGCTGGCCTTGGCCTTGCGCATTTGGGCAGAAGTCCCTGCTGGCGACGAACCTCCCGCCCTCGCCAAGGCGAACAGCAGCATCACTCAATGGGTGTCGGGGTTTGCAGGGCCGCTGTTGCAAGCACTGTGCAAACAGAGCAACCCGCTGTTGCGCGAGCGCATGCTCCAACTGTTGCGCAGTTCTGGTTCGCGTGAATTGCTGCAGCCGGCACGGGAACTGCTGAAAGGCCCCGAACCATGGGCACGCACTGTGGGCATCAGCATCCTCGGTACGGTCGGTGCTGCTGAAGACGGCCAACGACTCGCAACACTGCTCGCAAGTGTTCCTGAACCATCCGCAGATGAAATCGCGCGCATCCTCGAAGCATTGGCGTGTATGAAGGCCGCCGAGGCCTCTGCTGCGGCACGCGCTCGAATCGCACATCCCCACGCCACGGTGCGCTTGGCCGCACTTCAGGCCTTGGCCACCCTTCACCTCTCCCCTCGTGAAGAACTGCCGTTCTTTGTGCGCGCAGTGCAAGACGATGCTGACATCGTCGTTCGCACCGGAGCCCTGCGGGCCTTGTGCGCTTACGGTGAAAACCTCGACGCTTTGAAGTTGCTGCACGAACAGGTTCGCGGCGTGGACCCTGCGTTGGCTGCCGCCGCATTGGATTCGCTGGAAAAATGTGCCAGCAAGGACACTTCCAAGAGTCATTTGATGGAAGCCCTCGGTGGCCCCGGCCCGCTCGCCTTCAAGGAACGCTGCGCCAAATTGTTGGCCAAATTGGGCGACCCTCGCGGTGCGCGGCTGCTGACCAAAGCGTCACGGGATACAGCCGCCGCCACGCCGCGCGATCCCGATCTTCAAATTGCGGCGGGCGATCAGCTCAAGCGTCTCGGCGCCCTGGCAGATGCCATCGACTTCTACAAGAAAGCCGTTGACTTACTCAAAGCCGGCCAGAAATACCGCGCCCGAGTGCCTTGGGCTCGCGCCCTCGCCCTCCAAGGGCGGTTCGAAGATTCATGGGATTTGCTGAAGCCGGATTATCGCAACCTCACTGGCTTTGCGGACGACCCCGATTTCGCAGACATGCGTCGCAACGCGCGCTGGGCCCCGCTGTTCTCGCAAGAAGACTGAAGCGTTCGCGCGCTCGGAGACACGCCATGCACATTCCCATCGCTCTGCTGTTTCTGCTGTTGGCCAGCGTCATTGCTCAGGAACCCAACGCAGCGTTCGCAGACCCATTGCAACGCGGTGCCCCAGTGCCCGAAGGTGCTGTGGCTGTTTTGCGCGGTGCGCCAATCGCCGCTGCCGAATTTATTGATGAACTCACGCAGCACTTTTTGCGCCCGAACACTGCGGGCATCGCGGTGCTTGAAGCCCAAGAGCGCGAACTCCTCTTGCGCAAGTACGCACTCGAGCGCGCGTTCGATGCCAGCGAGTCTGAAGTGGACCAGCGTATTGCCGCCATCGAAGCACAGTTGAAACCGATCGGCAAAGACCTCGCCTCGATGCTCGCCAGCAATAAGGTCACCATGGTTGCGTTTCGCACCAAGACCCGCGGCCTTGTGCTGCTGGAGAAACTCGCGCGCGATGAATTGAAGATCCCAGCAGAAAAGCCCATCGAAAACTTCCACTGCAACCTGTGGTTGAAGCAAGCCGCTGAAAACAATCCGGTCGAACGCGACCGCACCAAGCTCCCTGCAGGCGCCATTTCGCGCATCGCCGATCAGGTCATCACTGCGCCGATGTTCGCTAAGGAACTGGTGCTCACTTTGCCGGCGGCAGACATCGTCAAGGTGGCTGAAACTTTGTTGCAACTGAAGCTGACCGAAATACTGCTGAATGAAGCGGGCATCAAACTGACCCAAGCGGATTTGGACGCCGAGTGGCAATGGCATACGGCAGATTTCGAGCGCGATCCGGCCCACGGAGGCGTGCGCTACGCCGACATGGTCCTCCAGGTGCAAGGCTGCTCGAAAGAAGAGTTCATGCAAACGCGCGCCTTCAAAGTGCGCGCCGCACTTTCCGCGCTCACCCGCAAGCAGCACGACGAAGCCTCGCTGCAAAAGCAGTACGAAGTGCACGCATCGCTGTATGGCCCGACGCTGGAACTGCGCCACCTGCTAGTGCGTTGCAGCGACGACCCTGCTGCCCGCGGCAAGTTGCCTACTCTCGCGGAGGGCGAAACGCGCCTGAAGGCCGCGCTTTCACAACTCGACAGCGGGGTCAGCTTCGCGGACATCGCACGCTTGCACAGCGACGACCTGTCCACCAAAGCCAACGGCGGTTTGATGCCGCCGGTCACACCAGGCCGCTACTCCGGTCCGCCGCTGTTGATCGAGACGGCCCTGACGCTTGAATTGGGCGCCATGAGCGTGCCCTTCAGCACAGCAGCAGGTTGGCATGTGGTGCGTCTTGAGAAGTCCACCGCAGCGCCGCCCCTAGCACAAGTGCGCGACGACCTACTGCAAGTGCTGGGGCGCGAGATGTTCCGCGAGCACTGGAACTCGGCCGAGATCGGCATCAACCTGCACCTGCCCTGATCAGGTGCGCTGACCTGGCCCGCCCAACCACGCGGAAATCTGCCCGTGGCGCCGCCCGGCCAAGCGCACGCAGCGCAGCAGCGGTGCCCAAGCGATCACGCTGTCGCGCCGCAACAGTGCTACCGGCGACAACAGCAGCGCCAATGGCAACGCAGCCACCACGCGCAGCGAATCCAGCGCCAATCCCGCTAATGCCCGCAGCGGTTTCAGGCCATGCTTGTGCACCATCGCCACATCACCTTGGCCATAGCGCCGAAACTGAGCATAAAGCGCGCCTGCTGTCTCGCGGTGGCGGTGCCACACACGCGCGGCGGAGCATTCCACCAGCTTCATTCCAGGGTGCAACGCCTGCAGACGCCAGCAAAAATCTGCGTCCCCCGCCGAAAACAGATCGACATCGAACCCACCTGCTGCGCGCGCCTGCGCAGTGCGCACGGCCAAGCTCGCGGTTTGCAGAAACGGACCGCGCGCGTGGTCCAGCGTCAACTGTTGCGAAAGCAGGTTGCAGCGCGACGAGTAACGCGCAATGACACCGCACTGCGTTGGGTCGCCAACTACGGCAGCACCTGCGATGAGCGTGTCAGCCGCATCCAGCGCATGGACTAACGCTTCGAGCCAGCCAGGTTGAACGATGCAATCAGCGTCCAGAAATACCACCACGGCACCGCGCGCCTGCTCGAGCCCCGTCTGCCGTGCCGCATACGAGCCGGGACGACTGGCGCCGATCACGCGAGCGCACTCCGCACCATGTTGCGCCACAAGTTTTTCAGCGACTGCACGCCCACCATCGGTGGATGCGTTGTCCACGAGCAGGGCCTCCCAGACAAATGGCGCTTGCTGAGCTAACAACGCCGGCACAGACATTTCGAGGTGCCGTGCGGCCGCGAAGAAGGGCAGCACCACAGTCACTCGGGGCAGATGGGTGGCAGTCATCGTCGTGGCTTCGTTGTGCCGCGCAGCGCGGCGTGGCAGGGTAACCTATCGCCATGCGGGAGGGCGCGACAACACTTGCACGCGGCACGACGACGCGCCGCGTTCTTGGTTTAGGTGGGCGCGTTCCAGTCGCGATGGTGGCTGCTTGCCCCTTCCCCGCTAATCGCGGAACTCCTGTGCGCATCCGTCAGATGGGCGAGGCTCTGGACGCAGCAGGCTTCGATGTGCATGTGGTCACCTACCACTTGGGTTCAGAATTGGCCTTGCCCGGGATGACCATCCATCGCACACGCGCACAGCCGGGCTACACCGAACTCGGCGCTGGTCCGACTTGGACCAAGTTGGCCCTGCTCGACCCGCTGCTGGTGCTGCGCATCGCCGAGGTGGTACGCCGCCACGGCATTCGCGTAGTGCACGCACACCACTTCGAAGGAGCCCTGTGCGCACTCGCTGCGCGCTTCTTGGTTGGTGGCTTCAAGGTGCTCTACGACGCCCACACCACGCTCAGCGACGAACTGCATACCTACCAGAACTTCCGCGGCCCGCGCGTGTTGAAGAAGATCGCCGCAGACCTCCTCGATTCTGGCTTGCCGCGTTGGTGCGATCATGTCTTGACCGTTTCTGAAAAGCTGCGCACTGCGCTGTTAGACCGCGGTATCCCCGACCATCGCATCAGCGTGATTCCCATGGCGATTAATCGCGACGAGTTTGACACCATCGAGATGCACGAAGCGAAGCGCCGCATCGGTTTCGCCAACACGCCGCTCGTGGTCTACGCTGGAAACCTCGCAGCATTTCAGGGGGTGGACCATCTCTTACGCGCCTTCCGCTCTGTAGCGGCTTCGCTCCCCGAGACACGCCTTGTCATCGTCGGCCGCCCGGTAGAGCACTACACCAACATGGTGCGCGAACTGGGCCTGGACCCGTACGTTGTTTTTGCCGGTGAGAAGCCTTTCGCAGAAGTGCGCGTCCACATCGCTGCCGCTGATGTCGTGGTGCTGCCTCGCGACAATTGCATCGGGTTCCCGCTGAAACTCCTGAACTACATGGCTGCCGAAAAACCCATCGTGGCGTTCCACGGCGGCGCGGGCGAAGTACTGCAACACTTGCACAACGCGTATGTGGTGCCCAACGACCATGAAGAGGCCTTTGCCGCCGGCATCATGAAGTGTTTGCAGCACCCCACTCTGTCACAGCGCTTAGCGGCTGCTGCGCGGCAAGATGCCGAGCACTACGGTGCCGCTGCCATGGTGGAGCGCGTGCGCGTTCTTTATCGCGAACTCCTGCTGCCCGGCCCCGCGCCCTCTGGGGCAGTAGTGCGCTGATGCCGCCTCGCGTGTCGGTGGTTGTGACCAACTTCGACGGCGAGCGTTACTTGCCCCGCATGCGCGACGCCCTGCGCGCGCTGGAGTTCCCTTTCCACGAAATCATCGTCTCTGATGATGCTTCGCGCGACGGCAGCCGCTTGTTTGTGCGCCACCATTGGCCCGAAGCGCGTTTGGTGTGCGGTGATGTCAACGGAGGCCCCACTGTGGCACGCAACCGCGGCCTCCGCGCAGCCAGCGGCGAATTGGTGCTGCTCTTGGACAATGACGGGCTGCCGCAACCGGGGTGTATGGAACCCATGCTTGCAGCCATGGATTCCGCCGCCGATGTAGCCGGAGTGATGCCACGCGTGGTGCTGGATTCTGATCCTCCGTTGGTCCACTGCGACGGTGCCCGCACGCACTTCAGCGGTCAGATGGCTTTGGTCACGGGGCACGTGCCGCTCAGCACTGCGCCCACTGCAGCGCAACCCATCAGCAGCCTGATGGGCACCGCCATGTTGCTCCGCCGCGAACTCGCCCTGAGCATTGGCGGATTCGAACCGGCATATTTTTTTTACTATGAAGACCACGATTTCGGGACGCGCCTGCGTCTGTGCTGCGGCAGCCTGCGCTCTGCACCGCAGGCGCACATTCGCCATTTGGGCGGCACGCAAAACCTGAGTTTTCGCAGCGGTGGGCGCTACCCGCCGCGCAGAGCGTTCCTCACTGCGCGCAACCGCCAACTCTTCACCATGCGCACGCTCAGCGCGCGCTCATTAGTGCTGCTGGCTCCCGCCTTGGTGCTGCACGAATGCGCCCAAGCGTTGTATTCACTTGCTGCAGGTCGTTTTGGCCTGTACGCAGAAGCCTGTTTGGCCAACGCGCGCCGCTTCAGCGGCATCTTGCGCGAGCGCGCACGCTTGCAAGCGCAGCGCACTGTCGGCGACGCAGCGATTATCAGTGGAGGTCCGTTGCCGCTGCACCCAGGCACCGTCGGACACCCTGTGGCACGCAAGCTCCTGCGCGGATTCAGCGCAGGCTTATGCCGCTGGCATCGGCTGGTGCGCCCACATCTTCGCTGAGCCCTCGGCGCCAGGCCCAGGTTTGGGCCAGACCACAACGCATTTGCTCCGCCGCGGAACCCACACCTGCAAGCGCTGCTGCGCGCAGGGCCGCAGCAGGAAATCCGTAGCGGCTCCAATGCTGTGCGCCAGCAGCGCCGCCGCGCTGCCACAACGCACTTGGTCGCGCCGCCGCGCGTTCCACAGTGCAACGATCCACCCCAGTGAGCCCGCGGCACAGCAGAACCACGAGCTGTCCAGGCACCAGCTCAGACAGCGCCGCTGGCCACGGCTGCTCTCCAGCTTTGACCCAGACATGGGCGTTGCCACAGCCGCCACGCACCTCCAAGTGCAACCACTCGTTGGCCAAGGGGCTCAAGAGCAGCAGCTTGGGGCGCGCCTCCAGCACGCGATGGCGCGGGGCGAAGATGAGCGGCCCCGGCAGCCCCGCTGCGCGTGGCGGGCCTTGATGCCGCGCCGAACCACCCCGCGCCAGCAGCATCAGCAACAGCACGCCCGCGAGCGCCACAAATGCCACGCAAGTATTCACGCCATGCCTGACGCATGGCCCGCACTGCGTGGCACGCAGCGCAACGGAACCCCGCAAGTTGCGGAATGCGCCGGGGGGGACTCGAACCCCCGACCGCGGGATTAGAAATCCCGTGCTCTATCCAGCTGAGCTACCGGCGCTCGTCGCCCCGAACGACGCCCCCGTCGCGATTCGAACGCGAAATACCGGCTTCGGAGGCCAGTGGTTTATCCAATTAGCCTACGGGGGCTTATGGGTGCGAGTTTAGAGGAGCGCACCACAGCATCAAGCAAGCGCGTATCTTTCTTGAACAGCCCCGGACCCACTGATACTGTTTCGGCCTCCTGACGGAGGATGTAGCTCAGTCGGTTAGAGCGCAAGATTGTGGCTCTTGAGGTCGGGGGTTCGATTCCCCTCATCCTCCCAAGTCGTCGGGTCCGCAGGTGCAGCACCTGTGCCGTCGGCAGTTTTGGTCCGCGTAGCTCAGTTGGTAGAGCAGGTGATTCTTAATCACCGGGTCCCAAGTTCGAATCTTGGCGCGGGCATCAGCGACCGGTACTCAGCGCGAGTGCTGGCCGCTGTTCTTTTCCCGGCGCAGCTCACGATGCGTGTTTCCTATCGGACTTGGCCGCCGCGCGGATGCGCGGCTGACGGCCAACCAACAAGCCAATCTGGAAAAATAGATGTTTTCTGAGTGGGCCCCTTGCATTCCTGCGTAAAAGCCCAGAGAATCTTGGCGCCGGGCGGGAAACCCGGCAGTTTCCCTAGGAAAAACTGAAAGAGGAATCACATGGCGAAGACTGAAAAGAAAGCTAAGGGCCCTAGCAAGGGCGAAGTGCTCACCACTCTGGCAACGAAGACGAACCTGAGTCGCAAGCAGGTGAAGGGCGTGTTGGACGAACTCACTGGTCTCATCGGCAAGTCGCTGAAGAAGCCGGGTCTGTTCAGCCTCAACGGCCTCATGAAGATCAAGGTTGTGCGTAAGCCTGCCACCAAGGCGCGCGAAGGTGTGAATCCCTTCACTGGCGACAAGATGATGTTCAAGGCGAAGCCCGCCCGCAACGTCGTCAAGATCTCTGCCATGAAGGCACTGAAGCTGATGGCCTGATTCGTTCAGCGAATCAGTGTTGTCGCGAAGGCCCCCTGACCTCACGGTCGGGGGGTTTTTCTTTGTGGCATACTGGCCCGATCACGCGAGTGTGGCGGAATTGGCAGACGCACCAGACTTAGGATCTGGCGGGGCAACTCGTGGGGGTTCAAGTCCCCCCACTCGCATCAAAGTTCGAGAGCTTTGCGCGCAAGACGCTTGAGTTCAGCGTCCACCGGCGCCATCTCCACATGCTCCAGAATCGCGCGCGCTGCAGGCGTGCCCAACTGACCGAGCATTTCCACCAGCGCTTCACGCGTTTCGGAATCAGTGTCAGGCGCAACCAACACGCCTACTAAGAATGTGTCGCTGCGTGCGAGCGGCGCCAACATGACGCGCGCCAACGCTTCCGCGCGTTCGCGTCTGCCCAAGCCAGGAGCGCGATGTCTACGCTGCAAATATTCCAGCGGTGCGCCGTGATCGCCTTGACGCACCAAACCACCAGCGGCAGAAACTTTCATCCGCGCGTCGGTGCTATTCGCGAACACCGCTTGCAGTGCTTCGTGCGCTTGCAAATCGCGCTGGGCACCCAAGGCCTCCACCGCTTCACGCGAGACTTCAGGCGAAGCATCATTCAAGAATGGCAAGATGCGCTGAGTGCCCTGCGGCAGCGGCAAAATGCGGCACAAACGCAGGCCGGCCAAGCGACGCTGCGCGTTGTCCTTGGCGCCGAGAAGGTGACGCTCGATGGCTCCAGCGCCAGCGGCTTCGCGGCCAGCTAAGGCCTGAGCCGCCGCGCGGGCCGAACGCCACTGGCGTTGTTGCCCTTCGGTTTGTGCTTCGAAAGCGACGGCCTGTACCAAGGTGTCCGGATCGATGGTGTCAGCAGAATCTTGGCCACCGGCTCGCGCCATCAGACGCAGCCCTGCGTTCTCTGCAAGCAAGCGCCCCACTTCGGCTTCCAAGTCTTCCCGCGTTGCGTCATCAAAACTCCCAACGCCCACTTCCTGCAGCGCACCTGCGACCACAGCATCGAACGGTTGCGGCACGGCGGCACTCGGCTCGCTGCCTGCGAACTGAAGTGTCAACACCACCGCCGCAGCAGCAGCGCCCGCCGCAGTGAGCACCGTCTTCCACCACGCGAACGGAATGGCCGGTCGCGCTGCGAAGGCTCGTGGCAATTCCTGCTCGAGCACGCTGTCCTCATCCAACCACTCTTGGCACACGGCACACTCGGTGAGGTGCGCACTGATTTGTTCGTGCTGCGCTTGCTCCAACACTCCGTCGATAAACGCAGCCATCTGTTCGCGCGCTTGCGCGCAGGCAGCTTGGGCTTGAGTGGTTTTCATGGTGTTTGTAGCAGCTCCTTCAATCGCTCCTTCGCCCTGTGAATGACGATGGAGACAGAATTGGGTGAAGACTTCACGCGCTCGGCGATGGTCTGCACATCCAAGCTCTGGGCGTAACGCATTTCTAAGACCTGCCGCCAACGCGCTGGCAACTGAGCCAACGCCTTGCCGAGCAACTCCACATCCTCGGTTCGTAGCAACTCATCCAAACCGGTGCCTTGGCGCTCTGCGCGCTGTTGCGCCTGCTGCACACCTTCGCGTTCCAGCAAGCGTTGCTCCAGCAATCTGCGCCTGCGCGCCGTGATCGCCAGATTCACACCGATTCGAAAGAACCAAGTCGAGAAACGGTACTGCTCACGATAAAGGTGCAGTTTGCGCCAAGCCCGAAAGACCGCTTCTTGGACAATGTCCCTAGCGGCTTCCCGGTCGACAACCAAGGGCCGCACGATATTTTCCAAGGGTCGCTCGTAACGCTGCATGAGCGTTGCGAACGCCGTCTGGTCATTCAGGCGTGCCCGCGCAAGCAAGGCACCTTCATCGGTAGTGGTCACGCTTCTGCAGATTCTACGCCCGGGTCAGCCGAGGCTTTCGCGCGCTTGTGCAGCGCGGATCTGCTCGCGCAGCGCCAGCACCACGGGACGTGACGCCAAACCCAGTTCTGCACGCGCCTTGGTGCTGGAAAAGGCCCAGTCATAGCGGAATGCAGCAAGCCCGGCGCGGGTGCTCACCGGCCTTCGGCCACGCAAACGCGCCCACCATTCCATGGGCCCGAGCGCGCCATGCAGCAACCACGCAGGCCGCAGCGCAGGCATCGCGGCGTCGCCCAATTCTGAGCGCAGCACCTCGTACAGCTCTGCCACCGCGAGGTTCTCGCCACCGAGAATCCAGTCATCATCGCCTCGGCGCAGCGCAGCCACAGCGATGGCTTCCGCCACATCGTCCACATGGGCCAAGCAGAAGCGCTGCTGCTGCACGCGCGGCAGGGCACCAAGACGGCGTGCCACAAGATGCTCCGCGAGGCGCCCCATCCAGTTGCCTTCGCTGCTCGGGCCGATGCCGATGAGCGCCGCCGGATAAACCACCGCAACTTCCATGCCGCCGCCCCTTGCAGCGCGCACAATCTGTGTCGCTGTGCGCTTGGTGCGCTGGTAGGGCATGGACACGCTGCGGCCTGCATCGAAATCTGCTTCGCTGCAAACACGGCCAGCGCTGGGACCGAATGCCATCACCGAAGACACATGCAGCAAGCGGCGCACCTTGGCTGCTTGCGCGGCCTCCAACAACACGCGCGTGCCTTCGATGTTGCAACGCTCGAAGTCTGTTGCCGCTGGTGCGAACTCACTGGCGAGTGCGGCTGCGTGAACAACGATGTCGCAGCCCTTGGCGGCAGCGCGCAAGGCCACGCCATCAACGATGGAACCATGAACAATCTCGTGGCGTCCTCTCGGCAGCGCTGCGCGGTGTTGCAACAAACGCAAAGTGCAGCCCTTTACCTCCAGCGCTCGCACCAATGCACGCCCAAGAAACCCGGACGCGCCAGTCAAGAGAATGAGCGGCGCTGTGCTCATGAGCTGCTGCTCCAAGGCCACCAGTAGGCTGCGGCGGTCAGCACCTGCGCCGCCATCATCTGCAAGTACATCGCACGCCAGGCGGCACGCGCGGCGCGTTTGTCGCTGGGCCCATCAGCCATGCGCAGCAACGCACGCGCAGACCCCACGCCAATCAGTGCGAGGATGCCTCCAACCAACGCTGCCGCCATTGGATCGATGCGCAGCAGCGGGGCACCATTCCAGTGGGCCCATGGTGCCAAAGCCAACAGCACCCACGGCACCACGAGGAACGGCGCCATGATGCGCGCAGCGCGGCGTGCACCGAAGCGCAAGGGCAAAGAGCTCGCGCCACCAGCGGCATCGCCCTGCATGTCTTCGAAGTCTTTGATCGCTGCGGCACCAAAAATGTACAGAAAGAAGATGCCACCAAGGGCCCAGGGTTCGTGATCGCTGTCCACTGCGGCCAGCGCCCCCCAGCCGGCCACCTTCAGCAACATGCCGCGCGGTAATGCAATGACCAGCGGCGCCAGCCACCACGAATTGCGCCAGCGCAGCGGCGGGCCTGAGTAGCCCCACGTGAGTGCCGCAGTGAAAAGAACGATCCAGAACACCGCCCACGAACCGTCTGGGCGCAGCGTGGCTGCGAGCACAAAAGCTGCTGCGTAGAGCATTGCTGCTAACCACAACGCGCGCGCACGAGTGATGGCACCGCGTGGCAATGGCCGGTCGGGCTTATTCACCACATCCAAATGCACATCGAATACTTGGTTCACGCAATTACTGGCGGCATTCAACAACGCCGCGAGAACTGCGCCTGCGCTGAGCGCAGCCAGCACGCCCAACGGACTAGACTGCGCAGCACGACCCGTTCCAAGCGCTGCCAAACCACCAGAGACCATGCCGATGGCCGGAGGCAGCAGCGTGAATGGTCGTGTCAACTCCAGCCACTGATTCATGCCCTTGCACTCATCAACGCCAAAGTGATGCAACCACCTGCGCTCGCTGCAAGGAAATTCACAGCGTGATTACCAAGGGCTTTCGAAAAACAGCGTTCGATGCTGGCGCCCAGCACGCTGTCGCACAGCATGGTTGCGAACGCGCCGGCACCAAGGCAGAAGGCGGCAAAAGTGGAGCCCCCAAGGAGCGCAACGCACAGCGCAGCGAGCGCCGCAACGGCTACTGCGACGGCGGTGCCGCACCAACTCATGCCGCCATCCGTTCCCGTCGGCACCACTGGGCCCAGCAACAACAGACGCGGAGGTGACGCCGCCAACATTCCGATTTCAGAGCTGAGCGTGTCTGCTAACGCACCGCACAACGACGCCGCTGCGGCCCAGCGGCCGCTGGGCCCGTTGTCCCAGAGCAACAGCAACACTGCCGGCCCAGCATTGGCCAACACATGCTGCGCCCCGCGCAACTCGTGCGGCCCACTGCTCGTGCAGCGTTTGCGCGCGGCCCCGAGGCGCGTCGCCATCACGCCTAATACAAACAGCGCAGCAAGGAACGCCAATGGCATCACACCGCCGTGAAATGCGATCAGCGAGGTGCAAGCGATGCCCGCCAATAATCCGTCCCAGCGCACACCGCCGCTAACAGCAGCAGCCGTGCCCAAAGAGCAAGACAGCGCGCATGCGAGCGCCCAGTGCATCACGCGCAGCTCCAACGCACCACGCACAGTGCGCTGGCAGCGGCCAGCGGCACACTCAAATTGTCGTCCCATGGCAATGGCAGCGATTCTGCAATGCAGCCCGCTGCGGCCGCAGCCAGTGCCAAGGGCGGCGGCAACAGCGCCAGCAGTACCAACGCGCACACGCAGAACGCGGCGCCGCTGCCCACCCACGATTTTCGCGTGTTCCACGCCCACTCCGTGCCACGCACCGCCAGCAGCGGCGCAAGTCCATCACCAACAGCCATGGCAACCCAAGCCGCTTGCACAGGGGCGTAGTCGTCGCGGAACAGCAACAGCAACAGCGCTATCACCAACGGATAAGCCGTTAGCCCCACAGCGCCGCGCCCATCGGCGCGCGCCAACCACGGGCGTCGCGAGAGCACAAACAAATTGAACAATGCAGCCGCCATGCAGATGCACAGACTCGTCTGCCACGCCAACAACGGCAGCAAGAATGCGCCGCCGCCAACGGCGATGTGCACAACGCGGCGCGCCAAGGCAGCGCGGATCACCGCTGGACTCCAAGATCTCTGCCCTCCAAATTGGGCGGTGCAGGAACTTGCAGCAATGCCAGTACGGTGGGCAAGACATCCAACACATGCGCGGCGCCCTGGAGTTTTATCGGCCGCGAAGAGAACAGAACCCCTGTGACCAAACTCGGATCTACCGAGCAGTGGTCGCCGCTCCAACGCGAACGGTTTACGAAGACCACCGGCTCGTCTCCGCCCAATAGGCACGCATTCCAGGAAGTGCGGAAACCCCGTTCGAAACCGAGAATTAGGTCGGCGCTGTCAGGCACGCGGGTGCCGCGATAGAGCTCGCTGGCCAAGGCTGCGCTGCGTAAGACCGAACGCCCCTCATGACGCAATGCCAATAAGCCTTCGCGCAGCCGCTGCAACAGCGCGGGTGCCTCTGCAGGTTCGACGATGCCGTGAGGCTCGCGCCCTTTCAAATTGAGCCAGATGCGACCGAGCCCCAAGTGATAAGCCTTCGTACGCGACCAATCGACATCTGTAATCTCTCGACCAATATCTGCGCCAAGAGAGCGCGCGCCTGGCTTCACCACCAACAAGCCCTCTTCTGCAAGCCAGCGGTTCAGATTCACCGCGTGGCTGAACGGAGCGAAGCCGTGGTCGCTGACAAGCAGCAGCGTGTCCGTTGGCCGCAGCACTTCGCGCAGCAAGCGCCCCACGATGCGGTCCACTTGTTCATACACCCACGGAATGGCTTCGCGCAAAGCTGGATCTGCTGATGCGTGCAGCGGATGCGTCGCGTCGAACGCGCTCCAAGCGACATGCTGCACACGATCTGGTGCAGCGATCACACTGAACAAGCAACGCCAATCGTCTTTGGACGCGGCGGTCATTAGCAGCGCTTCGTCGTTCCCCAGCACGATGCGGACATCTTGCATGAACGCGTCGGCATCGATGCACTCGTCTTGGTAGGGGTTGGTGGCGGTGCTCCATCCGCAGGTGTCGAACAGTCCGTGCGAGCAGAGCTCGGCACCGTAAGACTGCGGGCTGGTTATGCGAGCGATGGGCAGTTGCTCGCGTGGGTCGAACCCCATGGGGGCTTGGTACAGCGCCACCGGATCTGTGCGCAGCAAGCGGAATCGGGTGACGCCTTTGAGCGGCGGTGCCAAGCGCCCAAACGGGAATTCCACCCCAATGAACTCACTGGCGCCCGCGGCGTCCAGCGGCACGCTGATGCCACCGACGCTGCAAGTTCGTGCGCCGTTCAGCGTGATCTGCAGCTCTGCACTGAGCATCTCGTCGCGCTGCAGTGGGTTGCGTGGGCCTGCGACGGTTCCATTCCAGGTCGGCGCTCCTTGCGCATCCGTCTGCGCCCGCAGCGGCGACCACGCACCCCCCATTTGTGTGCGCGCCGTGTTTTGCGCAGCGCTATCGGCTGAGTGAATCCACCAAGAGCCAGTGGTGCCGAGCAAATCTGGTGTGCCTAGGCCGGTCAGCAAGCGACCATGTCGCAACTCCGGCGCAGGAAACGCCATCGGCGCGCGCAGCGTGGTTGCGGCCACGCCGCTTTGATCCAGCACTTCCCATAGTGCCGTGCCGCCTCGGGTACTGCGCGGCACGGGGAGAGATGAGGGCACCTCCCCCAGCATGGCGCGCACAATCAACAGCAAGAATGCCATCATGCCGAGACTGACGAACAGCGCGCCCCGGCGGTAGCGCTTGCGCAGAATCAACCACGGCAGCAGCCCGACCAACGCGGCGCCGAACAAGAAGCCCACGCGTGCGGCGCCTGAAAGCAGGACAACCTCATCCACCGCAACGCCCGCTAACTCCGGCACCACGCCGGTGGGCGTGATGCGCCTGTTCAAGAAACCAAAGATGCCCGTGCTGCCGGGCCCGACGCCCGTGGTTAACGCAGCCCACGACACGGGTGACTGCGCAGGGTTGGTTGGTTCTAAGGGCAGCAGCGCCCCGCGTTCTGCGAGGCGCTGCAGCTCCGGCAAACGGCCAGAAGCCATGAAGCGCCGCGTCAGGCCCTCGTCCATTCCGTCAATGCCCAACAGCAGTACGCGCCCTTGCGCCAGCAGTGCCACGGCACTGAAAATGAAGACAAGCAGCACGCGCATGTGCGGGTTCTACCAAATGAAACCAACAGCGGCGCGCTGTTGGTTTCATTTGCTCTCAACAGGAGTCTTGCCGTCGAAGCTCAGACCCCTTTGCGCAACTTCCGATCCAGCCAGCCCCACCAACCCTTGCGCTGCTTGATGACCGAGCGCGCGCCCAAGTATTGCGCAAGGTTTTGCGTGAAACCGTAGAGCGGAACGCGGGCCAGCCAACTCAGGCGGTACAGCAGCGGTGTTGGGTCGCGCCACACCACGCGCGCCAGATGGAGTGTGGCTTTGAAGCTGCACACCAACATGAAGCGCAGGGTTGTAATGCAGTGCAGCCCGGTGAGGTCGTACAAGTTTTGGTGGTCCAAGTAGACCCGCTTGAACTCGTAGAAAATCGGTTTGTTGTGCGAGTGGATGACCACCGAGCGAGGGTCCATGACAATGGTGTGGCCCGCTAGGATCGCTGCGCGGCCCCAAGCCACGTCCTCGCCGAACTGGCGCTTTTCAAAGGGGACTTCGGCCATCACCGACTTGCGCACGCAACTGGCAACATCGTCGAAGGCGATGAGCTGATAGCGCTCGTAAGGGTGCAGTTTGTCCCACAGGGCGCGCTCGCGCAGGCGCCGCCGCTGGGGTGCGCCTTCACCGCGAGTCCAACCTTGGAGGCGCTCGCGCTGGAATGGATTGCAATCTTCGCGCGGCAATTGATGGCAATAGGCACCGGCCACATCAGGGTCGTCGAAATTGTCCACCAGTGATTGCAACCAATGCTCATCAAGCGGCTCCGCGTCGTGAGTGAGCAGCGCGACGATTTCGCCACGCGCTTCCTGCACCGCGCGGTTGCGCGTCAGGCCGTGGTTGAATTCCGCGTTGGGAATGTTGATCAGACGGATCTGCGGAAACTGGCGAATAAACTCGAGCGTGCCGTCACGCGAACCGGAATCGATAATAAGGATTTCGTAGTCAAACTCGGTTTGCTGCGCCAGCACTTTGCGCAGCACTCCCTGGAATTGCGCGCCACCATTCCAAGTGGGAATGAACACAGTGGCATAGGGCGCCGCGCCAGCTTTGCGCGCGCGCAAGGCGGTTGAATCCCCTTGCGTTGGCGCTGCGGCGCCCAGCACTTTGCGGTACAGCGCTTCCGTGTCGCTGGCCATCTGCTCCAGCGTGCGCACCTGGGCGCGCAACGCTCCAGCAGCGCGATAAAGGCCCTCGTCGCTGGCCAATGCGTAAAGCTTGTGCGCCAAGTCGTCGGCATCCCCTGGCCGGAACAGCAACTCCGGCGCTGCGTTGTGGAGTGCTTCGCGCATAGCGCCGTGGTCCGACGCCACGACCGGCACACCAGCCAACATGGCTTCGCGAATAGTCAGGCAGAAAGTCTCCCACCACAAACTGGGCACCACCAACACATCAATGCCCGCGAGGATTCCGGGGAGTTCTGCCTGCGTGTACGGGCCCGCAAAATGAATGGGCAGATCGGCGCGTGCCTGTGCCTGCAAGCGCTCCTGATAGCCGGTGTCACCGTGGTGATTCAGCGCTTCTCCGTAGATGACGCACTCCACTTGAGGCGTGCCAATGCGGTTCATGGCTTCGATCAGCACATGCACACCTTTGGTAGGAATGACGGAACCAATGAAGCCCACGCGGCGTGGCGGAAACTGGCGCGGCAACTGCGCTGGAATCAAATCGTGATCGAGCCCGTGTTCAATGGCGTGCAAGCGTGTTGGGTCTAATCCGATTTCCAACATGCGCTCGCGATGGAACACAGAAGGTGTGATTAGCGCGTCACAGGCGAGTAGCCGTTGCAGGATGCCGGCGTCGGCCATCGCAAGCGCAGCGGGCGTCACATCGAAATGCGGCCACAAGCGCTTCAGACATGGTGCGCAGCGATCGCGGTCGAGGGTGGTGCACACCTCCAATTCCGGCGTCATGCGCTGACCGCGCGGGCACACGGTCCAAAAGTCGTGCAGTGTCATGACCAGCGCGATGTTGCGACTCTTGATTTCGTCCAGCATGGAAGTGGACAAGCAAGTGACATGATGCACATGCACTAAATCTGGACGATCGCGATCCAGTTCCTCGCCCACAATGCGGTTGATTTTGGGGTTGTGCCAAATCCATTCCAGCGACGCTGCGTCGCGGAACATGTAGTTCACGCGGGTGACTTCAATGCCGGCGTGATGGTCGCGCTCCACAGCATAGTCCGGCAAATCGCCGCGTCCCATTCGGGCCAACACGCGCACTCCGTGCCCGCGCCGCATAAGGGCCGTAGCCAACTGCTGCATGTGCACTTCGGTGCCACCACGCCCCTCGGGCGGAAAACCCGAGCCAATCAGAAGAATCTTCAACCGGAGGCTCCGCTGCGTCGCGCCGCAATCAATGTCCTGTAGCGTGCTTCGGTTTCGGCTGCGTCTTCGGCCACCGATTTGATGGGCACATCTTTGTTCTTCAGCAGGTCCAGCAGCGCGCGGTCATCCGCACAGCGCGCAATCTTGGCTGCCAGATCGGCGGCGTCGCCCACGCGGAATAGGAGGCCATTGCGTCCATCCAACACAAACTCGGCCATTCCTCCGATGTCTGATGCAATCACAGGCAAACCACCCATGAACGCCTCGTGAATCGTGAGCGGCGAGTTTTCCCACCACAAGCTGGGCACCACCAAGACATCCATGTTTGCAAGAATGTCGGGCAGCGCGTCGGACGCATAGCGCCCATGGAAGCGCGTGCGCTTGTTGCTGGAGTGCTCGCGCAGGCCCTCTGCATATTGCGGGAAACTCGTCAGGCTGCCATGAATGTCGCAAGTGATGTCGTCGCGCTCTGTCAGCAAGTCCATGGCTGCGGTCAGCACATGCAAACCCTTGTAATCCGAAATGGTGCCGATGTAGCCCACGCGCAATTCTCTGGCCTTGCGTTTGCTGCTGCGCCCAAAAGGAGTGGTGTCTTGGCCGTTATCCGAATAGATGATCTGCTCTGGTTGCACCACACCCGCGGCGATGAAGCGCTCGCGCAAGAAGCGCGAGGGAGAGACGAACAAGTCCACATGCCGCGCCATTTCACTGACGGCTTCCAAACGCTGCTGAATGGCTGCTGCATGGGCAGCATCGCCCGGGGTGATTGGCTCTGCTGCCGCAGCTGGGGCACCCAAATAGCCCTTGATGGCCTGCTTCATGCCCGACGGCAGGTGCTTGCTGATGCGCGCTGCCATGCGCGGCGCAGTGGTGTCTTCTTCCACCCGCTCCAACGACAAGTGCGCGATGCAATCGGCGCACTTCTTAGGCTCTGGGCCCATGCAGCGTTCGTAGTCCGCCCGCACCATTTGGCCGCCACGCGGGCACAAGAGCATGTATTCATGCAGTGTGAACACCACAGGGATGCCGAGCTCTTGGCAAATAGCGGGATAATCAATGCTGTGGTGGTACAGGTGCTGCACATGCACCACATCCGGGCGCAGCCGCTCTAACACCTCGCGGAAGATGCGGTTCATGCGCCGGTCGCGCCAGGTTAGTTCGAAGTAGCGCGTGGTGTGCTGGTGCGACACCTCTGTCACGGGAATGCCTTCGAAGGCTGTCTCGCGCAAGTTGTAGCTGTGCACCCCTTGATGCGCCTCGGTGGTCAGCACATGCACGCTGTGCCCACGCGCTTGCAAACCGTGCAGCAGATTCAGCGTGTAAATCTCGCTGCCGGCGGGGTGACGCGGCAGAAAATCGTGAATCACTGTCAGGATCATCAGCCCTTCGCGAGGCCGTGCATTCGCTGCCGCAACGGGCTTGCGCGCCCCAGCCCAGCGCTCCGCCAAACGGTACACCGCGCTGCGGCGCAAGCGCTCTCGTTCGCCTTGCTCGCCTAAGAGTGCCTTTTCAAACTCGGCGCGCTCGCTTTCGATGCGCTGCGATTCCGCGGTCAATGCCTCGATGGCCTTGTGCATCTCGCCCATGAGATTGCGGGCCTCCAACACTGCTCCGCTCAATGTGCGACTCAGTTCGGGCAACGCATGGAAGCCTTCGCTGCCGGATGCCGTGTGCATCCCCAAGGCGCCAGCCACCTGAGACAGCCGCTCGGCAACTTCGCCACCCACTCGCTCCGCTTCACCGATGGTGGCTTCCAACCCCGCAGTGCGCCCAAGCAAAGCGCAGCGTTCTGCATCCAGCGCCACAATGCGCTCTTCGAGAGTGCTGATCGCTGCGTCCTTCGCAGCCCTCAGATGCAGCGCGCTCATTTCAAGTTGGCGCACTGCTGCACTATGCGTGCTGCGTTCGGTAACCATTTCCAGCCGTGCAGCATTCGCCGCCGCCAGATTTTTTCGCATTTCACGGTCGTTTGCGCCTAGGTCACGCTGCAGAGCCTTGATCGCCAGCGCGTTCTCGGCGAGCGTGTTCCGCAGGGTTGTGACTTCGCTCGCTTTGGCGTCGGCTTCGCGCAGTAGCCCCGCACTCGCTTCTTCCAACTGCTGGGTGCGTGCCAACGCGACGGACACCTGCTGCACAAAAGCTGCGCGGTGGGATTCCAGCTCCAAGCGCGCCGCTTCGCTCTGCGCTAGCGACGCGTGCAGTGCCTTGATCGCCTGCGCGTTATCCGCAAGCGCAGCCGCTTCGTATCTCTTCCGCTCCCCGCTCACCGTCTCCAGTTGCTTCCCATCTTGGGCCGCGCGCAGCATCAACTCGTCCACAGACTTGGCGTATCCGGTAATCACCGCGTCTTTAGCAACACGTAGTTCCTCGTGGTCCGCGAGGAGCTTGCTGTAGTCGCTGCGTGCCTGGGCCAATTCCGATTCGAAGGCCTCAAGGCTCGCATCGAGGCGGGTCTGTAAGTTCGCATGACCCAGCACCGCCCCTTCGCTCTTGGCCAATTCACTCTTCAAACCGTCGGCGCGGTCGCTCTCTTGCTGCACACGCCCACGCTGCAACAGCAAATCCTTCAGCCGCTCTTCTTGGACCAGCGACTGATGCAAGCGATGGCGGCGCTCTAACGCTGGTCCTGCAGTGTCTGGCGCTGGCGTGGCTAACAGTGCAGCTTCGTAGATTGCGCAGAGCGCTGCTGCGTGGGCGTCCATCCGCGGCAACACTGGGATGTTGGCGACGCAGCCAGCATGCAACTTCGGCTCCTGCAACACGCGCCGCAACTGCAGTGCCAATGAAGCGGCATCTTCCGCTTCGAACAAGAGACCAGCACCAGCAACACGAGCCGCCAGTGCGCCTCGACGACTCGCCAGCACTGGCAACCCCAAGGCGAAAGCCTCGTCCAACACGAATGACCACGATTCAAAGGCCATGCTCGGCAAAACGGCCCAATCCAACTGTGACGCCGCGAGATCGCTGGGAACAAAGCTGCCGTGCCAGCGAACGCTCAGCCCTTGCGCGAGCTCATCCAATTTGGCCTGATACTTCGGATCGAAGCTCTGGCCCCAACAATCGACGCTGCACTGCGCGCGCTCCTTCGCTGACAGCAAGTGCAGCGCTTCAAGCAGCAAGTGAAACCCCTTCATGGGATAGAGGTGGCCCCAGTGGCCCAAGCGCACAAAGCCCGTGCTCGGTTCGATCCGCGAGGGCTGCAGCGCATTGATGTTCCCATGAGGCAGCACCTGCAAGTGCGTTGGGTCCAGCGCCATCATCTCTGCAACCAAGCGCCGCTGCGCTTCGCTCGGCACTAACACGGCCTGTGCCAAACGCAGTTCCCGTTCGAAGTCTTGGTGGAAGAGTTCAATCTCTTCCGCGATTTCGCGTTCGGAGTGCCACAGATCGCGCGGCACGCAGCTGGCGCAATTCTGCGCATTCATAGTTCGCGTGCAGAAGGTGTCGTCGCGCACGCGGAAACAGCGCGCGCAAGTGGTCCACAGATCGTGAAGTGTGACCACCGTCGGCACTTGCAAACGCCGCAGCGTGACCACAAGACTGCGCGTCAGCCGAATCCAATGGTGCACATGGGCCACATCCGGGCGCTCTTCCGCCACGATCTGCGCCAATTGCTCTTCCACTGCGGGGCACCAAGACTTGTCCCAGTTGTCCAGAAACAGCCCTTGGCGGCGGATGCGCCACACCGGAATGCCTTCAAACTCGGTGCGTTCTCTGCTGCACGCAGGGCTTGATTCCATGCTGCCGCAGACCACAACCACGCTGTGTCCGGCAGCCAGCAAGGCGTGCGCCAGATGCAGCACATACAGCTCTGTGCCGCCACGGAATTCGGGCGGAAACCCGTGCGAGATCAAGAGGATGCGGCGCGGTGATGCAGGCACGGGCGGCATGATAGCGGACAGTTGCGCCCCTTAGAACTTGCGATCGAGCTGAATGAAAAAGGTGTCTTCGCGATAAGTGCCTTGACCCAGTTGCGTGTTGTAGTTGCAGTCCTTGCAACAGGGCACAGGGTCGCCATCCAGCAGGCGCTGGCGCATCTCTTTCATCATTGGGCCATTCCAAATAAGGCTCAGCGATTCTTTGTGGATGTTGCCTACGACAGGGCGCCCTTGGATGCAACACGGCGCGACATCGCCCGTGAGAGATACGAAGAGTTCGTTCCACAGAAACTTGCAGGTGTAGCGGCCGCCTGCTGAGGGCGGCTCTGCTGGCACGCCGACTCCCAAAACCGGTGCCGGGCTGCACGCCACCTGTGCTTGCATGCGCCGCTCGCCGGCATCTTGTTGCAAGGGCGAACCATATGCGCGTTCGTTCTGCAATGTCTGGCCATTCACTTCCGCCAGAACGCCGCTCTGTGCAGCATCCGGAATGTTGGCGCCCAACTCGTGGAAAGATTCTTCCGCCGCCGCCGGGGCCGCAACCAAGTCGGGGGCATCGCCGCCCGCCAACATCACATTCAAGTGCGGCAGCGGGCCATCGGGCAGAACAGGTTCTTGCACCACCACCGCAGCGATCTCTGCTTCGGTGGCTCCAGGGATTTCTGTCGGGGTCACCAAGTCCATTCCAATTTCGTCGGCGACGCGGTGCGCGTGCCGCATGCTGGCATTGGCCACCGCCTTGTGGCGGAAGCACGACGAATTCGCAATCTTGGTGTTGAACGCGATCATCCAAGCGGCATTCACGCGGTCGACGCCTAACAGCTTCGCTACCCGCACGATGGTGGCGAGTTCTTCCACATTTTCCCGCATCAGCGTGACATTCATGTGCATCGCTGGCCTGAAGGAACCCGCCGGCAACGCTTCGCGCCAGCGTTGGAATAAGAGCATGTTGCGCGTGATGATGTCGAAGTCGGCACCAATGCGAATTCGGTTAAATGTGCGGCGCGTGCCGCCGTCGAACGAAATAATCATCGCCGCCGCCTGCGGCCCCACGCGTTCGATCATCGCGCGGTCCAGCATCATGCCGTTGGTAATGAACTCGATGCGCGTGCACCAGTCCTTCGCGCCCTCCAGCACTCTGTCGAGGTACGGCACCATCAGTGGCTCGCCGACCACCGTGAGATTCACCATCAGCGCGTGCGGCAACACTTGCGGTGCCAGCACTTCATACAGTTCGCTGCGCATGTCCAGCTCGTAGCCCTTGCTGCGGCCTTCTTCGCGCGGCGCAGGGAATTCGCACATACGACAGAACAGGTTGCAGTCTGCGGTGAGCTCCATGGTCACCTTCAGCGGCATGCCGTCGACAAAAACATCGCCCCGCAGTGCAGCTTCGCGCACGCGGCGTTCGTTGTCGGCTTTGTAGCCGATGATCTCTTCAGTGCTGTAAGGGACACTCACGCGTCATTCACTCCTTAGTTCACGATAAAGCGCAACACTCGCGGCGGCCTCCGCAGCAACGCTGCGAATTGGTGCTGCGGCAGCACTCAATCGCCGCAACAGCCTGCGGTCTAAAGCGAGCCGTTGCAAACACTGCGCCAACGCAGCCGCGTCCCCCATGGGGAACAGCAACCCGTTGCTTTCGTGTTGCACCAGCTCGCGCATACCGCCAAGGTCCGAAGCCACCACAGGCACCCCCGCAGCCATGGCTTCGGTGATCACCAGCGGAGCGTTCTCGTACCAAACAGAAGGCACCACGAGCACATCCAACTGAGCCAGCGCAGTCTGCGACGACCCCGTGAAAACCCCAGCCCACTGCACACTGGCACCAGCTTGAGCCCGCAGCGCCGCGGCATAACGCGGACGCAGGCGACTGTTGCCATGAATGCACAGCGCGGCGAGTCCTGACGGCAAGGCCGCGAAGGCACGCACCAGCACATCCACCCCCTTTTCGGGGATGATCGATCCGAGGAATCCTACCCGCAACGGGGCTGGCGGAGCCGTGGATTCATGATCCGCCCCACCTGAATCTGCAGCAACGCCTTCGCTGAGCGGCACTCCGTTGGGCCAATAAAGCAGGCGCCGTTCCAATTCAGGGAATGCTTCAACAAACTGATTCCGCAAAAACCGCGAAGGGCACAACAAGCGTTGGCAACTGTGCAGCGACGCAAGCACGCGGGCCTGCCGCGCGGCAACAAAAGTGCGCATGCGAGCGACTTCAGCCTCCACTGGCGACGGCGGCACGCTGTCGTGAATCGCGCGCCCCCTCTTCTCCGCAAGCCGCTTCAGCAGCGCAAAACCATCGATGCCGCTGATGCGCCGCAGGCGTTCGCACCAACGCGCGATGCGCACTTCCGCTCCGCTGCGACCGAATCTATGGGTACACAAGCAACGAGCACAAGTTTCCGCATCGGCCCGCGCGCACAGCACACCATCGGCCTGCCGCATCTGGCCCCCGCGCGCGCACAGCAACCAGTATTCGTGCAGCGTCAACAACGCAGGCACGCCGCGGCGCGCCACTTGCAGCGGCGCATCCACACCCACTTGCATCAGGTGTTGGAAATGCACCACTTCCGGACGCACCGCGTCCAATACGCGCTCGAATGCTGCATGTTCATTAGCGCCACCCAAACTCTCACTTGGCTGCTCAGCCACGCGCGCCTGCGCCAAGCGCCAACAGCGAATGCCTTCGATAGATTCTTCTGCAACACTCCACGCTTGGCGCAATGGATCGTCGTCCGTTGCATACAGCGCAACTTCGCAATCATGCTCTTGGAGCGCATGCGCCAACCGTAGCGTGTGCACTTCCACGCCAGCGCGGTGGCGCGGCGGCAAGTGATGCGCAACCAACAGCACCCTCATGCGCGCTGCTGCACCAGCGGACGCCGTGCAGGACGTCCAAAGACCGCTGCCAGCGTGCCGCACAACTTGCCCCAAGCCCCGCCAGCTCGGCCCCGTGGCACGGCTGCCAAAAACACCAATGGCCACGCCAGCACATCGAAGAGCAACCAACACAACCACTGAGCAGCGGTGCCGTGGCGCTTCAGATAGAGCACAGTTCCATGGGCCGTTAGATATTTGCGCGCTGCGCCATAACCGCCGCCGGTGCTGCCGGCCCCCGCATGTTCCATCACTGCCTTGGCGACATAGCGCGGTTGGAACCCCGCCTTGCGCGCACGCGCACAGTAGTCCGCGTCCTCTACATACACGAAATACGATTCGTCCAGTTCGCCCACTGCGTCGGCCACCGCGCGCAGCAGCAACAAGCCGCAGCCTGTCAGAGCATCGACTGTCTGATCGCGTTCGAAGCGCCCACGCCCGCGCGCCCCATGCCCACGCAGAGTGCCCAGATTTGGGCCTGCGCCCAAACGCACACCACAGCACCACAATCTGTCTGCTGCACGGTCCGCATAAATGCGCGGGCCGTACAGCCCGTATTGCGGGTCTTTGCGCGCGGCTTGCACCAAGGCGGCAACACAATCCTGTGCGGCCACTGCGTCGTTGTTCATCAGCAGCACGGCATCGGCGCCGGCTTGCCACGCAGCGCGCAGGCCCCGATTCGCCGCAGCGGCAAAGCCAAGATTGCTGCCAGTCTGCTCAATCAGCAACCCCGGTGCTGTGGCTTCCGCCAAGGCCACAGATCCGTCGGTAGATCCGTTGTCGATGAAATGGATGTGTTGCGCGCGCAGGCCGTTGGCGCGCAGCGAACTAAGGCACGCAACATTGGCAGCGCCGCCATTCCAGTTGACCACTACCGCGTGAACTTTCACGCGATGAATCTCTTGGCGATATTCCACCACGCTTGCAGCAGCGTATCCAGCACGCGCGCTGGCAGGCCCGTGGCGCCGCTCTGACGCGCAGCCGCAGTGAACGAAAACCGTGGTGCCCCTAAAACGACGCGGTCTGTTTCCTTGCGCAGCAAGCGGAACTCTTTGTGCAACTTCAACGCTTCGCGCCGACCGTTCCAGGCCAGCAACTTGCCCCACACCCACGCATGGGGCCGCAACGCGGCAGTGGACATGGCCAGACCGGCAAACTCGAACAGCGCTACCCCGGGCCAACAAAGCAATCGTGTCGTCGGCGTGAATAACAGCAGGCGCAGCAGCGCGCGGTTGCGGGCTTGCTGCACGAGGCGTCGTGTCGGGAAGGAGCGCCCGCGCAGCGAAAGTCCAGCCGAACCGCCTGCGTTCCAAGTAGTGGCCTCGGGCACCACAATCAAACGCAAGCCCATCAATCGCAGCCGCAAGCAAAGTTCGACATCTTCCATCAAGTAGCCGAGCAACGGGCGGAATCCACCCGCGCGTAAGACTTCTTCGCGGCGCACCAACAAGCAACCGGATGTCAACACATCAACATCGCGTGGCGGGCCCGGGGCGTCGCTGCTGCCCGCACCGGTGAAGCAGGGAACGCCGGCGTAGTGCCAGCGCGCGCCTTCATACTGAACGACATCGCGCCGCGCGCCTTCACAAATGCGCGGTCCAGTGGCCACACATTCGGCGTCGCGCAACAGAGGCGCCAGCAACTTGTCCAGTAAACCTGGTGCCAGTTCCATGTCGTCATCTAACAGCAGCACCAGCGGCGAACGCGCTTCGCGCAAGCCGCGATTGCGTGTGATACACGGCCCGACATTGCTGTCATAGGGAAACACGCGCAGTTTGGGATGGGC
>CAMDTN010000034.1 GCA_945907755.1 Singulisphaera sp. GP187
GGCAAAGCGCGGCATCATGGCCCAGCTATGAACGAAGCGCGCATGCTGCATGCCGTGGCGCTGCGCATGAGCGGCGATGACATTGCTGCGCGCAAGGAATTTGCAGCGCTTGCCGCAGTGCAGCCGGAAGACCGCT
This sequence comes from Singulisphaera sp. GP187, assembly GCA_945907755.1. Lineage (GTDB taxonomy): Bacteria > Planctomycetota > SXUL01. The sequence continues at coordinate 137 of CAMDTN010000034.1, forward strand.
GGACGCGCAAGGCGGCTGCCGAGGCGGTTGGATACGGGCCATTCATGCGCGGATTTGAAGTGTTCACCCGCTTGCCAGCCGCCGCAATGTGCGTGGCCACCGACGGCACACGCCACGCGTGTTCCGAACAAGACGCCGCCGCCTTGCAGCGTCACTCAGTAGATCTGTTGTTGCGCACCCAACGCGCCGACGGCTGCTGGGACGACAGCAACTACGACTTCGGCGGGACCGATTCGTTGCCCAATGTGTACATGGCTGGCACGGCATTGGCGGCGCTGGCGCTGCACGAGGCGCGTTCCGTAGACCCGCAACGCTGCGACGCCGCAGTGGCGCGCGCAATGAAATTCCTCGGCGACGAGAAGCACATCGCCGCTGAAGATGTTGATGAGCTGGTGTGGGCCCACGCGTATCGGTTGGAGCTCTACGCGCAGTTGTTGCGCGAAACTGAAGGGCCGAAAGATGCAGTCTTGAGCGCGAAGGCACGCGCTGTGGCGAAGAGCTTGGAAGAGTTTCAGTTGAAAGATGGCGGCTTCCGTCACGAATACCCCAACCCATTTGCTACCGCCACGGCCATGGTGGCGCTGGATCACATTGACGCATCTGGCGTGAAGATGGGGCGCGACGCTCTGAAGCGTGCGGCCCCAAAGCTCGCAGCAGCGCGTGGCGACAACGGCAGCTTCAGCTATGGCTTTGGCCGCGGTGGGGCGGGCTCTGCACCGGGGTTCAGCGCAGGCCGCAGCCCCATTTGCGAACTGGCACTTCTGCGCGCAGGGGTTTCGTCGCAGCAACGCTTGTTGGGCGCATTGCAGTTGGCGGAAGAAAACCACGAGCGCTTGGAAGCGGTGCGCAAGTACGACGATCACGCCGACCAGTTCGGCAATGGCGGCTTCTTCTTCTGGTACGCGCTGTATGGCCGCATGCAGGCCATCGACGCCATCGAAGATGTGGGCGCACGCGAAGCGGCGAAGGCTCGGTTGCGCGCAACGGTGTTGGCCATCGCCGAGATTGATTTCGGTTTCGTGGACAGCCATGAATTGGGCAAGAGCTATGGCACCGCTATGGGTTTGCTCTGTTTGCTGGGCACCGCGCCGAAGTTGCCGTGAACAGGGCATAATGCGGCCCATGAAGACCACAGCAGCACTGTCGCTCGCGTTGTTTTTCGCATCTTTGGTCCTGCCTCTGCGCGCGCAAGACGACGCGGCGCGATTGCTGTCGTTGTACAAGCAGCTTCACGCAGCGCCGGAACTTTCGCGCGAAGAAGTGCACACCGCTGCGCGCATGGCGCAGGAGTTCAAAGCGCTGGGCTACGCAGTCACCGAGCAAGTGGGCGGGCACGGCGTGGTCGCGCTGCTGGAAAATGGCGCTGGGCCGGTGGTGTGGATTCGCGCGGACATGGATGCGCTGCCGGTCACTGAAGAAACGGGTTTGGATTACGCCAGCAAGGTGCGCGCGAAATCTTCGGCTGGCCCAGAGAGCGGCGTGATGCACGCGTGCGGCCACGACATGCACATGACCGTTGCGGTGGGCACTGCTGCGCGCTTGATTGCGCAGCGGGCGCAGTGGAGCGGCACGCTGGTGTTCATCCTGCAACCCGCCGAAGAATTGGGCAGCGGTGCCAAAGCAATGCTGGCCGATGGATTGCTCGCGCGATTCCCGCGCCCGGCGACGATTCTTGCAGAGCATGTCGATGCTGCGCTGGCCACCGGGCGAGTGTCGGTGACACCGGGGCCCATTTTCGCGTGCGTCGACAGTGTCGATATCACCGTGCGCGGCGTCGGTGGCCACGGCGCTTATCCGCACCGCGCGAAGGACCCTGTTGTGCTGGCCGCGCAAATGGTGCTGGCTTTCCAGACCATTGTGTCGCGCGAGAATTCGCCGTTGGAGCCTGCGGTGGTCACGGTGGGCTCCATCCACGGAGGCACCAAGCACAATGTCATAGGCGAGGAAGTGAAACTGCAACTGACAGTGCGTTGCTATGACGCGAAAGTGCGCGCGCTGCTGCTGGCGTCGATCAAACGCATTGCGGAACACACCGCACGCGCGGCGGGGATGCCCGAAGATAGGTTGCCGATGGTGTCGGTGCACGAGGACGAAGCGTTGGGCGCGTTAGTGAACACGCCGGAATACGCCGAACACGCCACACGCGTGCTTGCCGCAGCGTTGCCAGGTGGCGCTGCCTCAGTTGCACGCCGCGCACCGGAAATGGGCGCTGAAGATTTCGCTCTCTTTGGCATTGCCGTTCCCGAAGCGCGCTTGCTGATGTTTCGACTGGGCACCATTCCACCGGAGCGTGTGGCCATCGCCGAAGCGGGGGGCGCAGCGCTGCCATCCATCCACTCGCCGCGCTACGCGCCAGATCCCATCCCGTCCATCGCCACTGGCATTGCTGCCATGTGCATTCTCGTTCGCGACGCCCTCGGTCTGCGTTGATGCTACTGGCGAGATCCCGTCGCGACTTTCAACACAGGTGTCACGGACTTTGGCCGCCACTGCTGCTCCTGCGCGGTCAATTGAGGGATCAGCTCCCGCAAGTAGGCGGCGCGTGCGTCGGGCGCAGGGTGCGTGCTGAGCCACACGGGCGTTCCGCCACCGCCGAGCTTGCTCATGCGCTCCCACAACTTCGGTGCTTCCCAAGGGTCATAACCCGCTCGGATCGCATAGCGCAACCCGTCGATGTCAGCTTCTGTCTCATGCCCGCGGCTATACGGCAACAGCATGCCGAGCCGACTGCCAACACCGAGGGCGAGCATTGTTAGCTCGCGCGACTCCTTCGACATTTCGCTGAGCGACATCCCTTCTTGTACGGCCCCAAGCGCCACTGAGAGCAGCGCCTCCTGCGTCATGCGCTTGCCGCCGTGGCGCAGAATCGCATGTGCGACTTCGTGCCCCATTACTGCCGCCAGCCCGCTCTCGTTCATGGTGGTCGGCAGGATGCCCGTGTAGATCGCGACTTTGCCGCCAGGCAGGCAAAACGCATTCGCCTCTTTGTCGTCCTTTAGAAGTTTAAACTCCCATGCGAATGACGCTTCTGAGGCTGCGGCGATTTTCTGGCCAACGCGCTGCACCATTTCGTAGTCCGCGCCAGTTTTAATCTCGACAGCGCTCTTAGTTTCCTCGGCGTATGCCTGAACTCCGAGTGCATTCATATACTCATCGGAGAACATATTGAGGTTGGCGCAGGCTGGCACCAAGGTCAGCAGCAGAAAGGCCAGTAGGCGCAGTGCATTTCGCATAGCGGCATGCTAACCCACGGCGGGCTGAGTTGGGTTGAAGCCAGTGGCAACGGCTACGATGCCGCCCATGAGCAGTGACACGCAAGTTCGCATCACAAGGGAAGAGGGGCTGGTGACGGTCACGCTCTCGCGGCCCGAGAAACTGAACGCGCTGACATTTGAAAGCTATCGCGCGCTGTGCGATTTCTTTGCCGACGAAGCGAAGCGAGCGGAAACACGCGCCATCATCCTCACTGGCGAAGGCAAGGGCTTTTGCAGCGGTGGCGATGTGCACGGCATCATTGGTGCGCTGCGTGGCGCGGGCATGAAAGAGACCCTCGAGTTTGCGTGGATGACCGGCGAGCTCATCCGCAACATGCGCGAATGCGACCGTCCGATTATTGCAGCCATCAACGGCACATGCGCCGGTGCCGGCGCGGTGATGGCCGCAGCCTGCGACTTCCGCGTCATGGCCGCAGAAAGCAACATTGCATTCCTATTCTCGAAAGTGGGGCTGACCGGCGCCGACATGGGCGCGGCCTATTTGCTGCCACGCTTGATCGGCCAAGCGCGCGCCACGGAGATCTTGATGCTGGGCGCGCCTGTCAGCGCAACACAAGCGTTGCAGTGGGGTTTGGCCACGCAAGTTTGCCCCGCCACCGAAGTGGTCGCCGCCGCGCGCGAACTGGCTGCGCGATTGATGCAACTGCCGCCCCTGGCGTTGCGCGTCACCAAGCGCATGTTGAATAACGAGTGGAACATGGACCTTTCGAGCGCCATCGAAGCGGAAGCGCAGGCGCAAGCGCTGATGATGATGGGCGCCGACCACACCGAGTTCTACGAGGCCTTCAAAGCGAAGCGCGCGCCGCGCTTCGAGGGGCGTTGAGCGTGGACTTCTCATTGAGCGCAGCGGACAACGCAGTGCAGCAGCGCGCCCGCAGCTTTGCGCAAGAAGTGTTGGCACCGCGCGCACGCGCCGCCGACGAACAAGCCCGCTTCGACCCCGAGGTGCTGCATCTTTTCGGCGCATCGGGCTTATTAGGCGCGCAGATCGCGAAGGAGCACGGCGGCGCAGGCATGAGCCATGTGCAATTTGCGCTGAGCATGATCGAACTCGGCGCAGTGGATTCATCGTGGCGCGGTTTCGGCACGGTGCAGAGCGCACTTTGCGGGCAAATGATTGCGCACAACGGCACCGCAGCGCAGCGTGCCGCGTGGTTGCCGGAATTGGCCGCAGGCCGCAGCGTGTTCGCTTTCGCGCTCACTGAAGCCGAAGCGGGCAGCGATGTGGCCGCATTGCGCACCCAGGCCACGCCCGACGGCGACGGCTGGCTTTTGCACGGTGAGAAAATCTGGATCACCAACGGTGGCATCGCCGACATCATCTTCGTGTTCGCCACCACGGACCCTGCTCTTGGCCGCAAGGGCCTCTGTTGTTTCGCGGTGCGCGGCGACGCAGCGGGCTTGCATCGTGGGCGCATGGAAGGCCAGCACCTTGGCCACCGCGCTGCAGACCACGCGAAGCTGCGCTTGGATGGCGTGCGCGTGACGCGCGCCGATTTGCTGGGAGCATTGGGCGTGGGCTTTGCCGTGGCCATGAGCGGGTTGGAGCACGGGCGCTTGGGCGTGGCCGCAGGCGCAGTGGGTATTCAGCAAGGCTGCTTCGATGCATGCGTCGCGTTTGCGCGCGAGCGTCGTCAATTCGGCCAACGCATTGGCGATTTCCAACTGATCCAAAAAGCACTTGCCGACATGCATGTGGATTTGGAAGCCACACGCTTGCTCACCTTGAAGGCGGCCGCGCTGCGCGATGCGGGCCAAGCCAACTTGCACGAAGTGTCGGTGGCGAAATATGCGGCTTGCGAAGCGGCAGTGCGCAGTGCCGATGCAGCGGTGCTGTTGTTCGGTTCCCGCGGCTATTCCAGTGTTGTGCCGGTGGGGCGCATGTTGCGCGACGCGAAGGGTTTGCAGATCTACGAAGGCACCGCGCACATCCAGAGCCTGATCATTGGCCGTGGCCTCGTGGGTCGTGATGGCAACGCTCCCGCTGCGTCGTAAGCGCGGCCTATTTCAAGTAGTCGCGGTGCCGAGCGCCGTGGGGCGGCACCTGGGCGAGGGGCAGCGCAGGGTCCAGCATTTCCAACAGCACATGCAGCGGCACGGACAAACCGCGCGGCGCCACAGAGAGCGATGCTGGGAATCCGAAGTTGTCGACGCGCTCGGCAGGCCCGCTGAGCAGCAATTCGAAACTCTGCACGCGGCCTTCGTGAACTTGCACATGACCATGGCCCTTCAGTGCGTCGCTTTGCAGTAGCAATTCTCCGGCGCGCACTTGCACACTGGGCACTTGGGGCGCCGCGCTGGTGCGGTCTTGCAGCGCAGGCCACAGCGGTGCGATGACAAAGCGTTGCATGCGTTGTTGCAAGCTAGCGGGCCAATGGCCATCGACCAGCGCGGTGGCTTCATCGGCGCGCACCCACAATCGGTCCATTCCCAAGCTGCGCTCAAACTCGTGCGTGTGATCGCCAAATGCCGGGTTGCCCTGCGCCGCCCCAGCAGCAAGCAGTGCTTTCCAAGTGACCATCAGTACCAGCCCACCTTCAGGTGGCGTCAATAGTGATGCCGCTCCCGTTGGCGGCGCGGCAATGACAGCGGCACCCGTTGCATTGGTGCTGGCGGCTGATGGCGGAGCGCTGAGGCGCGCAAATTTCGCAGCCGCGCGGCCCAGCATCTTGCGCGTGACCACCGCATCGAAACCGCCGCCGCGTTCCAGCAAGCGCCCGTCGGCAGTGAATGTGCTCATGCCTTCGGTGCTGGCGTCGCCACCCAAGGCGCTCATGAACTGTTTTTCCGCCGCAGTCCAGGTGGGGTTGTCCCCGTTGTCCAATGCCAGCGGCACAAAGCGCTCGGCCAAGAAACTCACCACATCAGCGTTATTCAGCACCGCCTCACGGGCGACGACACCATTGCCTCAGACATAGCCCAAGCAATGCCCAGTGTTCACCACCATGAAGATGGGTTTGCCTTGCGCGGCAGCGCGCGCCCGCGCCGCGCTGACTGACACCTCCCAGCGCAACTTCGCCATGGGCTGATTTTGAAAGCGCAGTAATTGCACGATCAATGTTTCCGGCGCAGTCCACGGTGCGTTCAGCGTCAGCGCGCCCAGCCCGGAGGCCGGCGTCGCTGGGCTCTGCGCACTGGCCAGCCCCGCGCACACAAGCACCATGCTGGCAAGCAGCGCCTTGCGCGGATTAGTTGCCATCAGGATTCGCCAAGCGGCTCTTGCGCACGCCATAGAGAAAATACACCAATACGCCCAACGCCAGCCAAATGACAAAGCGCAGCCAATTCGTGGCTTCGAGGCCGCAGATGAGCCCGAGGCAAGCGAGTGCCGAAATAATCGGAGTGACGGGATAGCCCGGCACGCGGAAGGGGCGATGGCGCTTGGGATCGCGGATGCGCAGCGCAATGACGCCAATGCTGACCAACACGAAGGCGAACAGCGTGCCGATGTTAGTCAGCCCGATGGCTTGGTCCGGCGTCAGCACCGAACAAAGAACGGCTACCGAGATTCCCGTGACCCAAGTGTTGAACGCCGGTGTGCGGTATTTCGGATGCACGCTGGCGAATTTCTTGGGCAGTAATCCGTCGCGGGCCATCACATAGAAGATGCGCGTCTGGCCCATTTGGAACACCAACAACACCGCGGCCATCGCAATGATGGCGCCGAAAGCCAGCGCTGTGGCCGCGCCTGTCAGGCCGATGCGCGAGAAGGCTTCGGCCAGAGGGTCGTTACCCGTCAATTCCATCACGGGCACGATGCCTGTCAACACTGCAGCGGTGGCTATGTACAACACGGTGCAAATCACCAACGACCAAATCATGCCGCGAGGCACATCGCGCTGCGGGTTCTTGCACTCTTCGGCAGCAGTGGAAACTGCGTCGAATCCGATGTAGGCGAAGAAGCCGAGGGCGGCACCGTGCCACACGCCGGTGAAGCCGTTAGGCATGAAGGGGTCCCAGTTCTTTGGGTCGATGTGTCCAAAGCCGATGGCGATGAACGCCCCAACCAACAGCACCTTCAACAGCACCATGCCCGCATTCATGCGTGCGCTTTCGCGGATGCCCCGCACCAACAGGCAAGTGAGCAGCAGAGTGATGCCCGCCGCCGGAAGATTGATGGCGATGACTTTGCCGAACAAACGCGGCGCTGCGGCGAAGGCGTCCAGCGTTTGCTGCGCTGTCACTCTGGCGGCGGCATCCGAAGCCGCATTGGTCAGCACGCTGGTGGCTTGCTCCACTGCGGCGCTGGCGCGTTGGAAATCGCTGCGCAACCAATACGGAATGCCCCACGCACTGTCGCTGATGCCTCGCAGGAATGTGTCCAGATAATCCGCCCAGCTTTGCGCCACATACACATTGCCGATGGCGTATTCCACCAACAGATCCCAGCCGATGATCCACGCGACGAGTTCGCCGAAGGCCACATAGGAATAGGAATAGGCGCTGCCTGCCACAGGGAACATGGCCGCGATTTCTGCGTAGCACAGCGCAGCAAAGCCGCAGGCGATGGCGGTGAGCGCGAACGAGAGCGTCACTGCTGGTCCCGCGCCTACAAAGAGCGATCCGTCGGCGAGCTCGCGCCCAGTGATCATTTCCTTAATGCTGCTGAAAAGCCCTGCACCAATGATGGCGCCAATGCCCAGCAGGGCGAGGTCGAAAGCGCCAAGGGTCTTCTTCAGGCCCGTGCCGTGGGCAGATTCAGCAAGGGCAACATCGATGGACTTGCGGCGCATCAGGTTCATGGCTGCGGATTCTAAGGGCACGACGCCCGAGCGTTCAGCGGCGCTGCAGCGCGGAAATGCAGAGGCCGATGGGCACGCAAGCCAGCGCGATGGCGGCGCCGAGGGGGATGTCGGCGAGGACCGAAGCAATAGAGCCCAGAAGAGCGGCGAGGACGCCGGTGAGCATGGCGCGGCGGAGCATCGAGATTGCCGAAGGTGCGTTGCGTGCGGCCAGCGCTGCGGGCAATAGCAGCAGAGCGGCGGTGACCAGCGGGCCGAGCGTGACCGTGCCCAGCGCAATCGCAGCGCCCAGCATCAATGCAAGCCCGCGTTCCAAGCGTCGCGTGTTCAGGCCAGCGGCGAGTGCTGCGTCGGGGAATGCTGCGCAGAAACTGAGGCGGCGCTGCAGCGCGAGGATGACTGCGCAAGGCAACACCAACAGCGCCACCAAACCCGCAGTGGAGGGCGAAGCGCCTAACAGTTCGCCGTGGAGCAACGGTTCAAGGCGCATCTCGCCGACCGGCGACAGCGCGCGCACGGTTTCTGTCAGCGCCCACGCGCCGACGAACACCGCGCCCATGCGCAAAGGTGCGTGCTGATCTTGTCGCTGGCCAGCGAGCAGGCCACCTAACAGCGCGCCCGCGAATGCGGCGGCGAGCATCACCAGCATCGAAGGCTCGTGTGCATCTGTCAGTGCGAAACCAGGAATGGCCAACGCCAGTGCCATCGCAGCGAAGGACACCTGCGGAATGGCAAGAGTGGTCAGTGCTTGGCCGCGGAACGCAACTTGCACGCCAAGCGCGGGCAGCGTGGCACCAGCCACAATGGCCGCCCACCACGCGGGGGAAAATTCGCGCCACAGCAATAGCTGCGCATCCAAGATTGCTTGCAGCCACGCGGCAATCATGGTGTGCCTCGTGCGTTCAAGGTGAGCAAGCGCGCGCCCGCAGCCACCCACGCCGCAGGATGGTGCGCGACAACCAGCGCCATGCGGCCTCGCTGCCTTGCGTGCGCGGCAATTGCGGCGGCGAGCATCTGTTCAGACGCAGCATCCGCTGCACTGGTGGCTTCGTCCAAGATCATGAGCGGGCATTCCGAAAGCAGCACGCGCGCGATTTGTACCCGTTGGCGTTCGCCGCCAGAAAGCTGTGCGAAGCGCCGGTGTTGCGCGCCGGGCAGGCCTACGGCGTCCAACACCGCGGCGCGCTCGGCGTGCGCGGCCATCGCGGATTGCGCTGTGTTCGCCGCACTGCTCAGCGCAGCAAAGCGCAGCACTTCGTCGACCGACAGCGGTACCAATGCGTCGGTGTCGCCGCTCTGAGGAATGAACGCCACGCCGTTAACGGGCCGTTGCAGCGCGCCAGCCAACGGCGCGGCCACGCCTGCCAAGCAGCGCGCAAGCGTGGTTTTCCCACAGCCATTCGGGCCCGTGATGACCAAAGATTCACCCGGCGCCAACGAGAAACTCAACGGCCCTGCCACGGGCGTGCTGCCACGCCCAACGACGAGATCCTTGAGTTCCAATGCTGCGCCGGGTTGCATCACTTCGCTGGCTCCGGCACCGCTGCGGCGAGTGCGCTGATCAGATGGTCCATCCACGAAAGCCATGTGGCATAGGGCGCATCGTTAGTGCAGCCCACGGGCAGCGCCAACACGCGCACGCCGGTTTCGCTGGCCACGCGCTTGGTGATGCCATCTTGTTTCCAAGGGGGCACTAATAGCGCGGCGGGCTTTTCGCGGCGGATGAGGTCCATCACTGCGGCTACATGCGCTGGCGACGGTTCCAACCCAGCCATGGGCTCAAGATCTGCGATCACAGTGAAGCCCGCGCGCTGTGCGAGGTAGGGGAACCAACCGTGCCGCACCACAAACTTCGCACCTTTGAGGCGCGCGAAATGCGGCGCCCATTCTTTCAGCTTCGCATCCAGATCGGCTTCGAAGCTGCGCAGGTTCGCATCCAGCGTCGCCTTCAGCTCTGGCTTCACAAGCGCAAGCCCCTTGGCGATGTTGCGCGCGATGGTGCGCCCGCCTTCCGGGTCGAGGTTGTAATGCGGATTGCCACGCGGGTGCACATCAGTGCCGCGGGAGCGATCCACTGTGGTGGGAACTTCCAACGGCGTGATGCCATCGGAAGCATTGATGAAACCCGGCTGCCCCGGAGCGATGCGCTCGTTGGCGGCGTTTTCCAGCAGTGCGGGCAGCCAAGCGTGTTCAAGATCCAAGCCCATTTCGATGAGCACATCGGCGCGACGCAGTTTCAGCAACCCTGAAGGCTTGGCAAGAATGCGATGCGGGTCTTGCGCGCCGGTGGCCATGGCTTCCACGCGGACAGCGTTGCCGCCAATGCGGCTGGCGATGTCGGCGAGGTCGCGTGTGGTGCACAGCACCGAGAGTTGCGCGTGCAGTGGTGCAAGCGTCAGCAGCAACAGTGGGATCAATTTGTACATGGATTCACCAGGCCAACGCGTGAGCGTGGCTCCCCAAGACAAGTGTCCACTGCAACATGGCGAAGCCGTAAGGCGCTACGGCGTCATCGGTGTCGACGCCGCCAAGCTCGAAGCGCACGCGGTTGAACTCGTCGATGTTCCAAGTGAGCGCGCAGTTCCAGCCGCGCCACACGAGGCTGGAATCTTCGGCGTGTTGGAAGCGTTCGGCGCGGGCACCAACGGACCAGTGCTCATCGAAAGCGTATTCCGCGAACAGCCAGCCGCCTTGCGAGTGATTGCGCGCGCCGCTGAACACCGGGACAGGTGCGCTGGTGTCCGCAAGCTCCATGCGCACCCAAATCCATTCGCCCCCAAGGGTGAACGCTCCTGTACTGCCAGCATCTGCATGGCGCCAGTGCGCATCGATGCCAATGATGGAACGGCCGAGGGCGCCAGATGCCACCGCGGTATTTGCTGGCGGGTCGGTGTAGAAAAACTCCTTCGCGCCGGGCACGAAGATGCCGCTGCTGCCCAATTGCAAATCGTCGTTCGCACCCAAGTCGATGCTGCTGGTGACGCGGGCAGTCCACACGAAGTCATCCGCACCGCGGCGTCCGAATGGTTCGGCACCTGTTGCGGCGGCGCCATGGTGCTGCTCTCCAGCAGCGGGCCCCTGAATCGCGTGCGCGTCTTGGCCCAAACTGTTGCCAACACCAACGCTCCAGCGCACGGGCACTTCGCCAACACCGAACCAGTGGTGCACTGCGAGGCCCGTAGTCAGCGCTTTGCCACCCAAATACTCTTGCAGTGTCGAAGGCTTGTCTACGAAACTCAATTCGTGGTCGTGCATGGCCGACAGCTTGCCGAAATCGATGGGCAACCGTCCCGCGCGCAAAGTGAATGTGTCGGGCAGGCCTTTGTCCCAAACTGCGTAACCCTCTTCCAGCGTCATGCCGTCTTCATCTGCGGCCAGCGCAGCAATCAAGTTCACATGCGGGTCGATACGCCCAGCGAAGCCCAGTTCGATAGGCCGCATGCGGAACTGATTGTCGGTTTCGAAAGAATCGGCGCGGCTTGAATAGCTGTACACCAAATCGCTCACCAAACTGATGGCCGGGTTGAAGCGATTGCTGAAGCGCGTGGTTTGGTCCAAGCGGCCCATGACGCCCGAGAGCATCACGCCACCCAGCGCTTGCTCGATGGCGTCGTCAGCGACAGGCAATGCCGTCGGCGCAGCGCGCAGGTGCAGCACTTGCGCTTCGAGGGCCGCGATGCGCCCCTCGTAGCGGATTTGCATGTCTGCCACACGCTGTTCGAGAGTTTGCACACCCGCCGGTTGACCCGATTGGGCCAGCGCGCCGCGCGCCGCCAATGCCACGAAAATGAATGCGCACATATTGAACGAGACAGGGGAGCGGCTCGACTGCGCGGCCGCGCCGAAAACGGAATTGGACATGTTTCACTCCTGAACGGAGGCGTGCTGCTGCCACAAAGGGCAGCGCGCCTGAGGACCAACGGAACTTGAGACAGACGCAGGTTCAGGAGTGGGCAGGGGGCCCGCGGGCGTGAGTCTCTTCGGGGCGCAGGTCGCTGCGCAGGTCGGCGCAGGTAGCAGTGGCCCAGCAATTCGCGGTGGAGTAAGCCGTCGTCGTCACCGCAGCCATTGGCTCGGCGGATTGGGCGGCCACAGCGCAAACGCTGCAATCGCCTTCATCGGCGTCGTCATGATGGTGCGTCACCGCCTCGACACCCACCCAGACCCACGCCAGTAGCGCGAGCAGCGCCCACCAGCGGGTCGAAGATGTTTGCGTGAGGGAGGCCATCGGCGGCGAGTGTACTCATGGCGCTGTGCGCCGCGCAAGTATTGGCGCATCTCCAAGCATTAGTGCGCATCCGAATAACAGTGCTTTGGCGGGGCAATTTCGCCGCTACGGTGGCGTGGGCTTAGAATCGCCGTGCTATGCAACTGCGCGCAGGTGGCTTCCGCGCCTACCTTTATGGCATCACTCGCAATGTGGCCACCACGCTGCGCACCGCACGGTTGCGCGATGCCGGCGAGAACACGGAATTGGAGGGCGCGTCCAGTGACGAAGCCACGCTGTCCGAAGCATTCGACCGCGCTTTTGCGCAGGCAACGGTGCGCGAAGCACGCCATGTGATGGCCATGCACGCGGCCAACGATCCGGCCGCCGCCATGCGCCTGCTCGCGCTGGAACTCATGTACGAAGAGGGCCTGCCCAGCCGAGAAGTCGCCTCGCGCTTGGGCTTGGAACCCGTTGCGGTGTACCCATTGCTCACCCGGGCGCGCAACGATTTCAAGGACGCGCTGATGCAGGTCATGGCTGAGAACCACCCCGGCGAGACCCTCCCCGAGCTCGAGCGCCGCTGCCAGAGCGTGTTGTCTGCCTTGTAGTTGCGGGTGCGCCGCCCCCTGCATCCGCGAATTGCTTGGTTCCTCGAAGCTGCGAACTTGGGTTCTCTTGGTCGCAGCAAAAAAGAGCGAGCGTTTCTCGGTTGCAGGATGCGGATGAAGTCATCGGGCGGCCGCGCCTTTTTTGCGCCCACCGCGCCTCTCGCCGAACCCCGCCAAGCCTTCGTCAAACTGCGAAGGCTCTTGCGCGCTCTGCTGGTTCATACTGTGGCCATGACATCGTCGCTGTGCACATGTGCCCGTTCAAAACCCGCACTGCTCAGCGCGTTGCTCGTGTTGCTGCTGAGCTGTGCCTCCCCGCAAACAGCTGCCGACGAACCGCGCGCTGAATTGTTGGTGTTAGGCACTGCGCAAGACGCAGGCGTCCCGCAGCTCGGCTGCCGCGCGGCATGTTGCGAAGCGGTGCGCGCGGGCCGAGCGCCGCGGCGCTTGGTGGCGTCCGTGGCCATTGGCTTGGCGTCCAGTGGCCAGCGCTGGCTGATCGACTGCGGGCCCGACATTCGTGCTCAAGAAGAATTGTTGCGCGGGTTCCCGGCGGGGCGCAGCGAGATTGGCCCGCGGCCAGCTTTATGTGAAGGCATTCTGTTGACGCACGCGCATATGGGGCACATCGCAGGTTTGCTGCAATTGGGGCGTGAAGCCGCTGCGTCCCGTGGGCTGCCAGTGTGGTGCGGGCCCAGGCTTGCGGCGCTGCTGCGCACTCAAGCGCCATGGCATTTGTTGGTGGAGGCAGGACACATCGTGGTGCACGAAGTGCTTGACGGCGGCGTGGTGCCATTGGCGCCGGGCTTGAGCGCCGAAGCGCTGCAAGTGCCGCATCGCGCAGAGTGCAGCGAAACCTATGCGTGGATTATCCGTGGCCCGCAACGCAGCGTGCTCTATTGCCCAGACATCGACCGCTTCAGCGATTTTGCTGGCGGCGTGGAAGCGCTCTTGGCGCGCGCCGATTGCGTGTTGCTGGACGGCACTTTCTGGTCCCTCGACGAAATTCCCGGGCGCGGCACCGCCGACATTCCGCACCCACCCATAGCGCGCACGCTGGAATTGCTGGCTGGGCGCGGCGCGTTAGTGCGCAAACTTTTCTTCACCCACTTGAACCACACGAACCCCGCCGGTTGGGCCGATTCAGCGCAAGCTCTTGCGGTGCGTGCGGCCGGTGCTCGCATGCTGCAAGACGGCCAAGTGCTGCAACTGTGATGCGCTCGCGCTGGGCGTTTGCGCCGCGCTGAGGAGCGGCATCTTCGCGCGGCGGGTGCCCTACAATCGCTGCGGTGAGCAGCGGCAGTGGCCGCACGAAAGAGCGAAACCCATGAGCGTCAGCCCTTACTGGAACCCGAAGAACGAAACGCTCACGCGCGCAGAGCTCGCGACGCTACAGACGGCAAAGCTGCAACGCGCGGTGGCCCATGCGGCGGCGCGCAGCCCGTTCCATCAGCGCAAACTTGAATCGGCAGGTGTGACGGCGGCCAGCATCCGCAGCTTGGACGACTTGCGCCGCATCCCGTTCACCACCCGCGAAGAGTGGATGGCGTGCCAAGCGGAAACACCTTTGTTCGGCGACATGCTGGCGCACCCGCGCGAACGCGCCATTCGTTATCACCTCACATCAGGCACCAGTGGCAAGAACCCGCTGCGCGTGTTGGATTCGCGGCGCGACTGGCAGTGGATCGCCGAATGCTGGGCCTATGGCTTCTGGGCTTTTGGCGTGCGCCCGACAGACACGGTGTTCTTCGCATTCAGCTACGGGTCGTTCATTGGGTTTTGGGGTGCGCATTATGCGTGCGAAAAAATGGGCGCGCTCACATTGGCCTCCGGCAACATGCCCACGGATATGCGCGTGCGGCAGATTATTGAGATGGGTGTGACCACGGTGTGCGCCACGCCCACCTATGCGTTGCGCTTGGCGCAATCCGCAGCAGAGCAAGGTTTGGACTTGCGCGGCAGCGCGGTGAACAAGGTGATCGTGTCGGGGGAGCCCGCCGGCAGCATCCCTGAAACCAAGAAGCTGATCGAAGATGCGTGGGGCGCAAAGGTGGCCGACACTGCGGGCATGACAGAGCTGGGCACTATTTGCATGTTCGAGTGCAGCCACCAGCCCGGCGGTATGCACATCATCGAAGACCACTTCATCGAAGAAGTGCTGGACCCCGCCACAGACGAGCCCGTTGGGTATGGCGAAAAGGGCGAACGCGTGGTGACTTCGTTTGGGCGCGAGATGATCCCGGTGCTGCGCTACCGCACGCGGGACATGGTGGTGAAGGTGCCGTCCACGCGCTGCGCTTGCGGGCGCGGCTTTGACATCTACGAAGGCGGCATCTTGGGCCGTGTCGATGACATGCTTCTCATCCGAGGCACCAATGTTTATCCGCGCGCTATTGAAGGCATCGTGCGCGGCCACGCCGAAATCGACGAGTTCCAAGTGCTGGTGGAAAAGCAGAACGACATCGACGAGATTATTCTGCGCGTGGAACTGAAGCCCGGCACGGAAGCCTGTTGGCCGCGCCTTGCGAAACAATTGGATTTCGATTTGCGTGAAGCCCATGAAATGCTGCGCTTCGGAGTGCAGCAGGCGGATGCGGGCTCGTTGCCACGATTCGAACTGAAGGCACGGCGCGTGTTGGACAAGCGGAGGAAGCCATGAGCGAAGCGCGAGATTTGTTGGGTCGTCCGCTGGAAGCGGTGGAGCGCGAGGTGCTCGCGGCGCACGAACAATTGTTGCGCATCGCCGCCCGCAGCGACCTCGCCCCTTGCGTGCGCGCCAACACTTTGGCGGCGTTGGCCCTCACTTGGCAGATGGCCAACGATCTCGACCTGCCTGTGGACACACCGCCCGAGTGAGCGGAGTTTCGGCGTTGCCCCTGTATTGCCAAGGGGTTGCGTCAACTTGGCAGACGGTGCCTACTTGCGCCCAGAATCCTGCAAAAACCCTTTGGTAGCCTGCGGGTTCGGGCCTATACTCCAGCCATCGCTTCCGGGCTTTCGCTAGTCCGTAGGCGTGCTGGCTGTGTCAAGTCGGCTCAGTGAGGCATGGTCCAAGCGACCTCTCACCAAATCGAATCTGTTACCTGGTGTGCGGCGTCGACCTCCCATTCGTTGGCGCCGATTTCCGCGGATGATGCTGCCAGCGTCGTCCGCGGCTCTTTTTTGTGCTGCTGCCGCGCGTAGCAGTGAGCGCAGCCGCTCTTGCAAGATATTGGCCACCTGCTTCGTGACGACCGTCGAGAAGCCACCCATGCTCGCAGTGCACCGTCTGGTTCTTTGCATTCTCGTGCTCGCAGCGGTTGCCACAGCGCAACAACCCAACAGCGCCGACGCGCGCTTGCTGCTGAATGGAATGGGCACTAATGGCCCGTGGCCGGTGGCGGCGTGGCTTGCACACACCGGTGCACTGGGCACAGTGCAATTGACCAGCGCAGCGGCCACCACGCCAGTGCCTTTCGCGCTAGCCTTCGGGCACCTCGCCGCGGGGCACATGTCTTTCGGCGCGCAGAGTTTGGACTTAGACACTTCCGCCTGCGGCTTCAGCGTGGTGATGAACGGATTCGACCCCGGACACCCGTTCCAATCGTGGTCGTGGTTGGCGACGCAATTCCAAGTGACGGTGTGGTTTCCTAATGCGTTCGGTGGGCCTGCGGCCATGCAAGCCTGCGTGGCCGTGCCCACGGCGCCGCAAGGTTTCGTGCTCACAGCGGCGGCGGATTTATTCAACGGCGGCCCGGTCCTTGGCGCGGTGGGGCCCAACGCTGGAACTGCCGGCGGCGGCATGCAAGTGGTGCTCAGCGGCACCAATTTCCAGTGCGATCCTGCGACGGTGCTCTTCGGCACTACGCCTGCAACCAATGTGCAAGTGCTGTCGCCGTGCTTTGATTATCTCGGCAGTGGAGCAGGGGCCGGGGCGTTGATCATCGAGCAGATTGCAGCGCCGAATGCGGTGACTGCGTTGAATTTGAATCGCCTGCATGCTGCAAATTTCACACCGCTCCGTCGCATCATTGCCGGTCCCGCCAACAACATTGCTGCATTCGGTGGCTTGGAGGTCTATCACCAGCGCTTCACCTTTGTGGGGCTGGAGGCTTCGGCGCGCTCGGTGTTCAAAGACTGCGGCGTGCCCGCGATTCAGTCGGCGCAATACTTGGCGTGCGTGGTGACTCCGCCACTCGCCAGCCAACCTGCATGCAGCGCCACCAAACTCGAATTCGAAGGTGCCACTGCAATTGTCGGTCCGAATCAAGCGCTGGGCGCAACCACCGGATGGATGACTTATGCCCAAGGCAATGCGCTCGCGGTCAGCATCGATCCGTTGGTGCTCAGCAATCCGGTGATCAGTGCCCCGCAACTCAGTGGCCGCCGCTTCTATCGTTTCCGCTGCACGCTGCGCGCCAATAATCTCACCAATCAGGTGCCATCCATCGACCGCATCGACATGCTGGCGTCGTGGTGAGAATCAGAGCAGCGCGAGGCCGTCGATTTCCACGACGGAGCCCGGCTCGAACAAGCCCGTGACGCCCACCAGAGTCATGGCGGGATAGACCGCGCCCAACTCTGCGCGCCAGATGGCACCGATGTCTTTGAGGTTGGCCTGATAGGCCGCCACATCGGTGACATGAATTTTGAGTTTCACGATTTGCTCGGGCGTTGCGCCGGCAGCCTTCAGTGTGGCGCGCAGATTACGCAGCGTCTGGCGCATTTGGCCCACGATGTCATTGGGGGCAACAATTTGGCGCTGTGCGTCGAAAGCCACATGCCCACCCAATACCAATTGGCGTTGCGCGCCACTTATTAGCGCGGCATCGGAGTAACCGCGCGGCGGCACAGCGCCTTCCATGTTTAAGAAGCGGATGTCGGCCATGCGCGCACTCTACCGCGTTGCCCGCAGGGCGAAGCGCCGCGTGCTCAGCCCAGCACGCGAAGCACAGCGCGCACTGGGGATGCATCGCCGCCGTCAATTTTCAGGGGCAAGGCGCAAAGTTCATAGCGCCCTGGCGGCACCGCGCTGAGGTCAAGGCCTTCCAAGATGGCCACTCTGCCGTGCAGCAGCAGCTTGTGCGTGTCCAGCGTCTTGGAGGTCATCGGGTCAACGCTGGGTGTGTCGATGCCCAGCAAGCGCACGCCCGCTTGCGCCGCTGCGCGAGCGACATCGGGGTGAATGAAGCTGAAGTCGTCGTTCCACACATCGTCGGCGGGGGCGCTGGGCGTGCGGAAAAGAAGGCGTTGCTCTGCGGCGAGGTCGATGCCTGCAATGTCGTCGATGCTGACGCAGAGCGGGTTGCGTGTGGCCACAACCAAACACGGTCCCCAATAAGCATCCAAGGCGCATTGCGCGGAATCGGCGGCCCCTTCGACGAAATGGCGCGGCGCGTCGGCGTGCGTACCGGTGTGCGCTGACAGCGTGTAGGTGCTGACATTGCAGGAGCACCCCTGCGCCAGTTGCATCACGGGGCGGCGCGAAAATGTTGTGTCGCCGGGCCATACGGCGGTGCGTTCGGAAATGCTGCGCGAAATATCGATGATGCGGCGCTCAGGCATTGGGCAATGTCCGCAAGATCTCTGCTGCGGTGTGGACGACGGTGCGGCATTCGTCTTCGCTGGAGTAGAAGTGCGGGCTGACGCGCACGCCTGAACCGGGGCGATAGTCCACGATGATTTCGCGGGCGATCAGTTCTTGGCACAGGCGCTCGGCTTGGGGCACGGCCAGCGCGACGGTGCCGCCGCGTTGGTTGCGGTCTGGCGGGCAGCGCGTGGGGATGCGCGCCTCTGCTGCTTCTGCGAGCAACAGATCGGTCAAATGCAGCGAGCGCTCGCGGATGGTTTGCACGCCGATGCTGCGCACAATCTTGTAGCCCTCTTGCGCCGAATACAGCGCGGGGATGTGTGGCGTGCCGTTGAGGAAACGAAAGGCGGGCGAGCCCCAATCCATCGCGCCGGGCTCGAACGCGAAAGGCCTCGCATGGGCTTGCCATCCGGTGGCGGTGGGGTGCAGTTTTTCGGCCAAGTCTGGGCGCACATACAAGTAACCCGCGCCCGGCCCACCGCAGAGCCACTTCACCGAACCGCCCACAGCGAAATCCACATTCAGTGCAGTCAAATCCACCGGCACGGTGCCTGCGCTTTGATAGACATCCAGAATGACATGCGCGCCCACTTCATGAGCGCGGCGCACAATGGCCGCGGCATCTTGAATGAAGGCCGAGCGGAAGAGCACATGCGACACGGGCACTAACAGCGTTTCTTCGTCGATGGCAGCGAGCAGGCGATCCAGCGGCACGCCCAAGCCTTCGGCGTCGCCGGCGACTTCAACGATGCGCGCACCGCGGCGCTTCTGCTCTTCCATGATGTACATCACAGACGGGAAGTTCAGCGCTTCGTAGACGATTTTGTTGCGTTTGCCCGTGAAATCGAACGCTGACAGCAGCACCGATTCCGCGATGGACACATTCTGGTGCATCGAAATGCTGCCGTGCGGTGCGTGCAGAATGTCGCACAGAATGTCGCCCACGGTGACAGGCATTTCCCACCAGCCTTCGTGCCACGCGCGCACTCCGCGGGTGGCCCAAGTGCTGGCGAAAGCGTTCATGCTGGTGAACACAGAACGCGGCATGGCGCCCAAGCTGTTCGAGATCATGTACACCGAGCGCTCGAGGATCGGGAATTCACCGCGCCACTCGAGCAAGTTCTCGTGCATCACGCCACCTCGGCTTGCGCGGCCATCACCAGTTTGCTGAAGCGCTCGACGCGCAGCAGATCTTCGTTGCGCGCATGAGTGGCCAGCAGGTTTTCCAACACGCGGCGCAGCATGGCGCGGTCGCTGACCGGTGCCAAGAATTCGTCGCGGAATTCCGGCGCAAGGCCAGTGAGCAACGCGCGGCAGGCTTCTGGCGTCAACACCTGCCCGCTGCCGAAAGCATCGATGATGAAACTGGTGCCGTCGCAGGTGATTCTCACCAAGAAGTGGCGCGGCATGCCAATGCCTTGCATGGTCAGCCCGCAGCGCCGCCCCACCAGCATCACCACCGCCGCCAGCGAAATGGGAATGCCGGTGCGGCGTTCCAGCACGGCGTCGATCATGCTGTTGCGCGGGTCGTAGTAATCGGAAGTGTTGCCGCGCAGCCGTTCGATTTCGAACAGCGCGTGCACGAAACGCTCCACGCGATTGGCGGGGGAGTACGCACCTTCCATGGCGGCCTGCGCCGTCGTCGCAAGGTCGTCCAACGCGGTGGCGACTTCTTCGAGGCTCAGCGCTGGATGTTCCGTGCGCGCGAGCAGCACTAGTGCCCGTTCAAGATCTGGCGTGTTGCCGGCCACCATTGCGGCGAGTTCGCTTTCGGCTTCATGCAGCAGCAGCTTGTCTAACAGCAGCCGGGCGCGGGCGCGCAGGCGCGCGTTGTCGGACTCTGCTGCAACGCGCAGTGGCGCGATGGCTTGTAGGCCCACGGCCAGCAGCGCCTCTGCAACTGCGTGCACCGTGGCGGCGTCTTCCTCGTCGAGGAGCTTCACAAGTGCGATGGTGCGGGTGTCTGGCAAGGTGGTGGCGCGGCGGCGTGGCTGCGGACTATGTTTTAGATGGGTCCATGTCGCTCTCAAGTGCGACACCCAAGCCATCGGCCACCCGGTTGATGTAGTTGAAGTAGGCGCAAACCTGCACGAGGTCGTGGATTGCGGTGTCGTCCAAGCCCACGGCGCGCAGCGGCGCGTGGTCGTCGCGAGTCATGGCCCCTGGCGTTTTGGTCAGTTTGGCCGCAAAAAAGCACAGCGCCGCTTCGCGGGGCGATAGTGCCGCATTGCGCCAGTCCTCGCAAACATCCTTCACCTGCTGCGCATCCATGCCCTCCGACCGGAGGTCTGCGGCGTGCGACAGCATTCAATAACGACACGCATTCGCCTGCGAAACGACCACCGCCATCAACTCGCGTTCGCGGCGGCACAACGGTGAAGGCCCGCGCATAACGGCGATGTACAACGCCATGCTGCTTTCCAGCACCGGCGGGTTCAGGCTCATCACGCTCAAGATGTTGAACACGCGCCCCGCGCGGCGGATGGCAGCGGTGTAAATCGCAGCAAGCTGGCCGCGGGCATCCGCGACAGCGACGGTGGGAATCCAGGCCATGGGCGACCTCCGCCACTATGGTGCGCTGTGGGGGCCATAAAGTGCAAGTCGCGCCCCCACCGGGTCGCAGGTTGACAGCAGGCCCGTTCGTGCCCATTCTTAGCGCGCAACGCGAGCAGCCACGACGCAATGGATTGCGCCGTACAGCCGCACGCCAGTTTATGGAAAGGGAATGACAATGGACCCGATCGTTGATGTCTCTTTGCGTTGGGGCCATGTGCTCGCCGGCATCTGCTGGGTCGGCCTGCTCTACTTCTTCAACTTCGTGAATATGCCCTTTCAAGGCACCATCGACCCGGCCACCAAGAAAGTGGTCAATCCCCAGTTGCTCTCGCGCGCACTGTGGTGGTTCCGCTGGTCGGCCATGCTCACCTTCTTGTTGGGCCTGACGCTGTTCTTCACCACTTACATGCTCACCAAGGGCAACATGTATGCGCCGCTCGACGCTACCCTCGAGGGCATACTTGGTGCTCCCAAGCACGGGCCGCTGTCCGATCGCGCGCTGTGCAGCATGGTGGGCATGACCCTCGGCATCGTCATGTGGTTCAACGTGTGGTTCATCATCTGGCCTGCGCAGAAGCGCATCATTGCCGGCATGTTGTCAGGCACCCCTGCGCCGCCAGCATTGGCCAAACGCGCGCTGTTCGCCTCGCGCTTCAATTGTTTCACTTCGGGCCCCATGTTGTTCTTGATGCTGGCGGCGCCTCACAGTGGCGGCGCATTCAGCACCACGGGCTGGCTGATTGCTTTCGCCATGCCCCTCGCGGTGATCTATATCGCAATAAAAGCGAGCCCCAGCGTGGGCAAGCCCTCCTAATCATGCTTCCGCCCCGGGCCTTCTGCGCCCTTGGGCCGCTCAGCGCTTGGTGAAATGAAAGTCCTGCGTGGCTTGGCCGCTGGCGGCCACAGTCACGCTGGCAGATTTCGTGCCGAGCTTGGGATGCACCGCAGTGATGGTGTAGGTGCCGGGGGGAAGTGGCGGCAGGCGATAGCGGCCGTCGGGGCCAGTCACTGCAAAATTTGGATGCGGCAACACATGGATGAAGCCCTCCATCCACGGGTGAATGTTGCAACGCGCGGGAATCGACATTTCCGGCTGGCGGAATTGGATGGTGAACTCTTCGCCCCGCGCTGACAGCGAACGATTCGAACCTTGGGCGCTGCCGGAAGTGTTGATGTTGTGCGCCGTGCCATCTTCGGAAACGAAGCGCACCGGCTGGTACGCCTGCACTGCGAGGACATGCGGCACATACATGCAGTTCTTGTTGGACAGGACCGCGGGCTCTTTGACCAAAGGCCAGACATAAGCCTCGAGACCTTTCTCGACCCATACCAGCGTGTCCGCGAGCCGCCCGTCGGTGACGATCACGCTTTCCGAAAGCCTCACTTCGGATGCAGGGCCGCGGCACCATGCGTCGCTGTCCAGCTCTAATCGCACGCGCCTCGGCGGCACGCCGTCGAAATGCACTTCGCCTTGAATGCTGGCGGGCGCGCTCAGATCGGGCAGCTTGACAGTGCGTTCGGGGAACTCGATGGCGTCGCCATTGCAGGCAGCGCAGCACAGGCACAGCAGCACGCAGATCACAACGAGCATTGAGGGAAGTTTGGATTGCATGGAGCGCTCCTTTGGGGTCGTGCCACGGTAGCGAAAGTGGATAGGATCTCTCGCAGCCACGGCAGCGCATGCCGTCGCAAGGAGGATCCATGCGCGCCACCCTCATTCTGAGCATGCTCCTGAGTGCCGTTGTCAGTGCCCAAGGCGAGGTGCGTCCCGCGGCGCAGGGGGATGTGCGCCCCGCACAGCAGGATGCGAAGGCGCTGCTGCTCTTAGACAAGGCCGATCAACTCGCTTACTCCGCCAAGGCTGCGGGGCTGAAAGACATCACTTACCAGCAGTCGTTGTCGCAGTACCCCGGCTTGGCCATCGAAGTGAAGTGGATGCTGCCAGACCGCCGCACAGCGAAAGTGGTGCTGAAGGCCGACGCGCCCGAGCACACCAAGCGCATTGCTGCCTCGCTTGAAAAACTGTTAGTGCCGCAAGTGCTGCAAGTGCTGGACAATGTCATCGGCAAGGACAACCGCAGCACCTATGCCACGGACGAGATCAGTTTGGTTTCGGAACGGCTGGTGCGTGTGGTGCCGCGCAGCGTGCGCAACGCGGGCCTCTTCAGCGAAAACCACATCACCTTCGACTTGCGCGGGCTGCCGATCATGACCAAATCCAAGAAGCCCACCGGCGTCACCTTGGACACCCAAGTGGCGTGGGAGGCTATGGGCACCACCGGAAAGTTCCGCGTGCAGACGGTGAGCAGTGCCGCAGGCGAAACAAAATCGGAAGTGCGCTTCGCGTACACCGAGAGCGGCGGGTTCATTTTCCCCAAGTCCATCACCGCAGAAACCCAAGACAACAGCGTCATCTTCAGCTTCGACGAATACAAGCCGAACACCGGCCTCACTGCGAAAGACTTCCCAGGCGCCTAAGCCTCCGGAGCCTCACGAGCATGCCTGTCAGCCCCAACCAGCTTCAATTCACAGATTCGCTCACGCGCACCAAACGCCCCTTCGTTCCATTAGTGCCCGACCATGTGGGCATCTATGTGTGCGGGCCTACGGTGTATTCCGATTCACACCTCGGTCACGCCAAGAGCTATGTGGGCTTTGATGTCATCGTGCGCTGGCTGCGCTTCTTGGGCTACTCGGTGCGCTATGTGCAAAATATCACGGATGTGGGGCACCTCACCGACGACGCTGATGAAGGCGAAGACAAACTGATCAAGACTGCAAGGCTGAACCAAGTGCATCCGCTGGAATTGGCCGAGCGTTTCACGCGCCGGTACTTCCGCGACATGGACGCATTGGGCGTGCAGCGCCCAGATATTTCGCCCCGCGCCAGCGGGCACATTCCGGAGCAGATCGAGATCATCACTGCGCTGATCGAGCGTGGGAACGCTTATGTGGTGAATGGGTCGGTTTATTTTTCGGTGGCCTCGTTCCCACAATACGGGCGCTTGTCGGGGCGCGATGTGGAAGACGGCGAAGAAGGGCACCGCGTGCAAGTGCGCAGCGAGAAGCGCGACGCACGGGATTTCGCGTTGTGGAAGGCCGCAGAAGGCGGGCACATTTTGCGCTGGAATTCGCCATGGGGTGTGGGTTTTCCCGGCTGGCACATCGAGTGCTCGGCCATGTCCAGCCGCTATCTCGGCGAATCGTTCGACATCCACGGTGGCGGCCTCGACAACCAGTTTCCGCACCACGAATGCGAAATCGCGCAAAGCCAAGCGGCGGGGCATGCCTTCGCCCGCTGCTGGTTGCACAACAACCTCGTCACGGTGGATGGCCGCAAGATGAGCAGGTCGCTGGGCAACTTCACCACCATCGAGCAAGCGTTGTCTAACAACGATGCGGCGGCGGTGCGTCTGTGGGTGTTGTCCACGCACTATCGCTCGCCCGCAGACTATTCCGCGAGTTCACTAACAGCGGTGAAGGGCGGGTTGGATCGCTTGCGCACGGCATTGCGCGGGGCCACCGAAGCTGCGGCGCAAGCCAGCGTTGCTCCGGCAGCGCTCGATGCTTCATTCCTCGGGGAAGTGGCGGCGGCTGAAGGCGCGTTTGCGGCCGCCATGGATGACGACTGCAACACACCGCTCGCTCTGGGCGCGTTGTTTGACATGGCGCGAGTGTTGAACACCGCCACGGCCAAAGGACAGCTTTCGCGCGGAGCGCTGGAGGCTGCGTGCCAGAGGATGCTGGCGTTGGGCGGCACAGTGTTGGGCGTGCTCGATGCCGCTGCAACAAATGCTGTTAGCGCCGATGCTGCGCCTTATGTCGATTTGTTGGTGCAGGCCCGCACGCGCTTGAAGAACGCGAAGGCTTTCGAACATGCGGATTGGTTGCGCACCGAATTGGCAGCCCGCGGCGTGGTCATCGAAGACACGGCTGCTGGCACGCGCTGGCGCTTCAGCGCGGAATGACATCCTCGACGGGAAGCCACGAATGCACCGTCATTGTGCGCACAGGGACGGAGATCAATGGCAAGACGCGCACCTCGCCGCTGGGCAGCAACAGGCGCGGCTCCAGTGCGAAGCCATAGATGCCAGGTTCGGCTGGAGCAAGGAAGTCGCCGTAGAGCTTGCGAGCATCACCACCCAGCAGGTCGCATTCGCCGATAAGAACTTCTGTGCTGTTGGGAACATCCAGCACGCGCCCAGAGGGCTCCGTCAGCTTCAATCCAAAGCGCAGCGATGTTGGCAGGACACCACCTGGAAGTGTCACGGTGCCAGCATTGAGAATTTCGAAATGGAACGAGCACCACGCTTGGGTCACGCTGCGCGATTCGCAGGAGAAGGACTCGAGTTTCAGATCGATTGCGGCGTCGCGTAGGGCGCCCAAGTCCAAGGGATGCGCCAAGCGGCGTTGTGCTTCTGCGCTCAGTCGCTCCCCGCGCGCGGCCAGAGCGGCAAGGCGTTGGTTGGAGAACTCTGTGCGCCCCAGCAAATGCTCCAAGCGCGCAAGGAACAACTGCACCCGTGTGTTCTCAGGGCACACAGCCACCGCACTTGCGAGGCGAGCCACAGCAGCATCCAAGTTCGCGTGGATAACGCAGTCTTCGGCGCGTAGCTCGAGATCGGCGCACGCGAGCCACTTGTTCAGATCCGCGCGAACGAGGCGGGCCAGCGGATCCGTGGCAGCCCGTGCGATCTCTGCGTCATCGTCGCGCGCAAAACGTGCCAAGAGCGCTGCTTTCTCGGAGTCGTCTGGGAATGCCGCCACCAAATTCACCACTGCGCGCCGTACGGGCGCATAGCCCTTCCAATGAGGATGATCCACCAAGTCGCCCAGCAGCGACATGGACACGACGCCGGAGTAGTTCTGCAATGCTTGCAAAACTCCAGCACACTCCAGCACGCAGCGGCTTCGCAGTACTGATTGAATTAGCTCTGGTGCGATGGGAATGCGGCGCCGCAGCGCGAATTCCGCAAGGCGCTGTTTGTCGGGCATTCCCTCAATGCTGAGGCCCTTGGCAATGACAGCATCGACTTGGGGGTCGCCGCTGGCGGCGCGCAGCAGTGTGATTTCGACTTGCCAATGCAAGTCTGGCAGCGAAGGCGCGTGCTTCATGCGCTGCCACAGGTGCACAGGATCGATGGCTGCCGCAAGACGCATTGCGGGAATCGCGGCGTTCGGGTCGCTACTCAGCGCGCAGCGTTCAATGGCCGCAAGCACTCGAGGTTTCAATGGCCCAAGAACGGCCTGCGCAAAACCGCGGTTTATCCCAAACACGGGGTCGTGCAGGTTGCCGAAGAGCCGCCATGCCGGGCCCTGCAAACCTTCTGCTGGTGTGTCATTGATCTCTGCGAGCAGCGCCTCCAATTCCAGGATTCCTCCCGATTCAGGCGCCACTGTGATGGTGTTCATCAGTGCTTGCAGCCACGCGCGGCGTTCGGGCATTTGTGCAGCAATGTTGGTCTGCTCGGTGGGGTCCGCCGCGAGGTCATACAACTCCATCGTGTTCAGCGTCGTATCAACGATGAGCTTGTGATTGCCCTCTACGATCATGCGCCGTCCACCGCTGCTGATTTGCTGTGTTGCTTCCAACTCGGCATAGGCATAGCGCGGGCCTTGCCCGGCGCCCAGCATCGCTGGCACAAGACTGGTGGCGTGCCGCTCTATCGGGTCTGCGACTGCGAGTAGGTCCATGACCGTTGGAGCAATGTCCATCACAGAGGCGATGTCTGGAATGCGGCGAGGCGTCAAACCGGGCACTAAGAAGAGCAGCGGAACGCGCACTTGCTCTTCATAGAGCGTCGTTCCATGGAAACGAAAACCATGCTCGCCAAATGCTTCGCCATGGTCGCCCATGATCACAATGATGGTGTCGTTGGCGTGCCCCAATTGCCGAAGGTGCATGACAAAGCGGCGTACTTGCTGGTCGGTGTAGCGCACTTCGGCGTTGTAGGCCTGCTCTGGGGAGTTGTCGCCGCCCTCCGCTCCGTCGCGCTCCTTGTAGGGCGCATGTGGGTCGAGCAGATGCAGCCACAGGAAGAAGCGCTGCTGCGCGATGCGCGGCAATGCAGCACAAGCCGCATCCACCAAATCGGCACCGTCCCAAGCAACATTGCGGCGCTCAGGAGTGAAGACACCGAACCCGTGGGTGAGGTGGCCCATGGACTCCTCGCGCGCAATGGACTCTGCATTAAATGCGCTGAAAGCGGCCGTTTCAAAGCCGTTGCTGAGCAGAACTTCTGCCAAGGCTTGCGAAGTGTTCCACTGCGGCTGCTGGCCGCGTGCCAATAGCCCCGCTGGGCTGGCCGAGGGCACGAGGCCTGTGAACATCGAAGAATAGGCGAAGCTTGAGAGCGGGTAATTGGTGTAGGCCCGCTCGCACACGAACGACTGCACGGCGAGTTCATCAAGGAACGGCGAGTGACTGGTACGCGCGCCATAGGCCGCGAGCCGGTCCGCGCGCAGCGTGTCGACGCTGAGGATCACGAGATTCATGCGGCGCCGCGTGGGCAGCAGTGTGTCTAAC
>CAMDTN010000035.1 GCA_945907755.1 Singulisphaera sp. GP187
GGGTACTCTCCCGCCGGTTCGGACTCTGAAGCATCCATCGAAGGGGAGAACTGAACATGGCGAAGGCACGAAGAAGCGGCGGAAGTGGATCGCTGTTTCGCAAGACGCAGCGCGGGCCATGGATCGCCCGCTACTGGACTCACGCAGGCAAACGGTGCGACCACTCCACGCACACCACTGACCGGCAAGCCGCGGAGCGAATCTTGGCCAAGCTGGTGGCCGATGTTGCCCTGCGCCGGGATGGTGTGATCGACGCGCGGGACGACCGTTACGCGGATGAAGGGCGCAAGCCCCTGACGGTTCATCTTGCGGACTACTTGGCGCATTGCGAGTTAGCAGGGCAAGCTGCTGACACTGTGAAGCAGAAGCACAAGCGCTTAGTTGATGCGTTCGCAGGCATGGGTGCTGCGCTTCTCCCGGACCTGACGCAGGGAAAGTTAGGGAAACACTTGGGCGCGCTGAAGCTGATGAAACGCGCAGCGGCTACGCTGAATCTTGTTCGCGCCAATGTTGTTGCGTTCTGCTCATGGTGCGTGAAGGAGCAGCGGCTTGAAGTCAACCTACTGGGCGCTGTGCCAATCCAAGACGAAACGCGGGACCGTCGGCGCGTTCGCCGCGCGCTCACGGCTGACGAACTCGCGCGCCTGCTGGAAGTGGGACGGGAGTACGGGCGGGAGGCTTGGTACTTGGCTGCGCTGTTCGCTGGACTGCGCAGGGGCGACCTGCGCAGCCTGACTTGGGCGGATGTGGACTTCGCAGCAGGCACGCTCACAATCCGAGAGGGCAAAGCCAAGCGCGTTGATGTGTTGGCGCTGCGCCCCGAATTGGCCGCGGTGCTGAAAGCCCGCAACAGCGAAGCCAGAGCCCTTCCGAGTGCGCGCGTGTGGCCGAAGGTGGTAACCAACAAGACGCGCACCAAGGACTTCCTGCGGGCAAGGATTGAACTCCTTGACGACCAAGGGCGCGTAGTAGACCTGCACGCGATGCGCACAACACTGGGAACGATTCTGGCGCGTGAAGGAGTGGCCCCGCAAGTTGCGCAGCGCATCATGCGGCACAAGGATTTTCGGACCACCTTGAAGAGCTACACCGCGCTAGGCATCGAAGACCAACGCGGGGCACTCGCGAAGCTCCCGGCGATTGCATCCGCGGTGCCTGCCGCACTTGCTGCAACGGGCACAACGGACGCAGCGCAGGGGGGTCCACAGAAGTGCCAACACCAAGGGCGCGAAACGGTGCGAAACGGTGCGACGCAGTGCAATGGAGCGATAACGAAGGGTGCGGCGAGAAAACCAACAAAGCCCGCACGCTTTGCAGCGCGCGGGCCTTTTGCCGGGATGGAGGATAGGGGAATTGAACCCCTGACCCCCACAATGCCATTGTGGTGCTCTCCCAACTGAGCTAATCCCCCAGCTTTTACGAGCGCCGGCATCGTAGCTCGGAGGCAACGGGCATCAAGGCGCAGATTGCTAGCTACAATCTCCGCCGATGTCGGACCTTGTGAGCACGCGCAGCAATTTCAGCTCGGGTCCGGCGCGTGTCGTCGTCGTTTTGATGCTGGGTTTGGCGGTGCTTGGTGGCGCCATGCTGTTCGCGCTGAGCGTGGGGCCGACGGATGTGGATCTTGCCCGCGCTTGGAATGATGGCGCTTCTGCTGACCACGCCAAAGTGTTCGGCTTGCGCTTGCCGCGCAGCATTGCCGCAGCAGTGAGCGGTGCGGCGTTGGCGCTGGCGGGGTTGGTGTTTCAGTCACTGCTGAAAAACCCGCTGGCATCTCCCTATGTTTTAGGAGTCAGCGCGGGTGGTGCCTTTGGAGCGGTGACGGCGCTGTCCGCGGGCTGGTGGTTGGTGCGCCCCTGCGCCTTCACCGGTGCGATGGTCGCGTTGCTGCTGGTGATGGGAGCCGCGCGCGCGGGTGGCGGTGGCAACACCGCGTTGCTGTTGGCGGGTGTGGTGGTGAACGCGCTGTTTGGAGCAGGAGTTTTATTCGTGAACGTGGTGGCCGAGCCACGCAACCAAGAACGCATTTTGCGCTGGATGGTGGGCGGTTTCGATGGCCAGTATGCGCCCATGGAATTGCTGCTAAGCGCTTGCGGGGTTGTGCTGGTGCTGCTGCTGTTGCTGCTGCGTGCGCGGGAACTGGATCTGCTCGCCTTGGGCGAACATTTGGCTGCGGAAGCAGGCGTGGATGTGGCGCGCATGCGCTTGCAGTTGCTGCTGCTGGCGACTTTGCTGGCGGCGCTCGCTGTGGTGCTTGCGGGCCCTATCGGTTTCGTCGGGCTGTTGGTGCCGCATGCTTTGCGGCTGTGTTTCGGCGCCGAGCATCGTTTGCTCGTGCCCGCAGCGCTGGGTTTCGGAGGCGCGTTCTTGGTGCTGGTCGATGCTTGTTCGCAAGTGCTGTTGGCGGTTCCGTTGCCTGCGGGGGTGTTGACTGCTGTCTTGGGCGGGCCGTTGTTTTTGCTGCTACTGGCGCGGGGTGGCCGCTCGAAGGCGTTGCTCGATGGCTGAGCTGCTGGCAGAAGGGCTCGCGTTTGGTTGGGGGCAGCAGTCGCTGTTCCAGGGCGTCGCGCTGCGCGCGCAACGAGGCACCATCACTGCGGTGATCGGGCCGAATGGCGCAGGAAAAAGCACGCTGTTGCACTTGTTGGCAGGGGTGCAACGCCCGCGCGCTGGCACTGTGCGCATCGACGGTCGCGACCCAGCCGTGCTGCAGCCGCGCGAGCGTTCGCGCTTGTTGGCGCTGTTGCCGCAGCGCGACGGATTGGATGGGCCACTGACGGTTTTGCAATTGTTGCTGTTGGCACGCTACTCGCGCCAAGGCTGGTGGCCGTTCGCAAGCAAGGAAGATTTCGCTGCGGCGGCGTCGGCCATGGAGCGCGTTGGCATTGCAGCCTTCGCGCACAGAACCGTGCAACAGCTTTCCGGTGGCGAGCGCCAACGCTTGGCCATAGCGCGGGCATTAGTGCGCGATCCAACAGTGATGCTGTTGGATGAACCAGCGAGCGCTTTGGACTTGAGCCACCAACTCGCCACCTTTCGTCTACTGCGCTCTTTAGCCGATGATGGCCACACGCTGGTCGTGGTCTCGCATGACTTGAACTTGCCGGGGGATTTCGCGGACCAAGTGGTGGTGTTGGCGCAAGGTGGCGTTGGCGCCAGTGGGACACCGTCGGAAGTCTTATGCGCGCGCGTGCTGTCGCCGCTCTACGGCGTTGCGTTGCACGAGGCGCGCACCAGCGCGCGCACTCTGCCGGTGCTCATGCCTGCGGCTGGTGCGACGCGTGCCCCAAGCGCCCCGCGCTGAGGGGCGTTGTCGTCAGCGCGTGCGCTGCGGTGATACCAGGGAATATCGAGTCTTCCGCTGCTAACGCGCCGAACCAAGTTTCATCAACTGCGGAGGGGTTATTGAGCGCATCCAGCAAACCCAGAACTCGCGAGACATGGTTGCACACGCGTTGGCGTGCGTAGTGATCGGCGGTGCCCTTGGTGAGAATGAAGGCCCAGTCAGAAGACTGCAACAGGAACAATTCGCGCACGAGCTGGGCTAACAATCTTGCGGTAGCGGGTTCAGCAGCGTCTGCGCGTTTGCAAGCAGCCAACACACGCCGCTCCGCTTCGTGCTGATGGCGCAGGATCCACGCGTTGCCTTCGTTCAGCCACACCTTGAGGTAGCCGTCCTCACCCCAAGTTGACAGCGGCGGATCGGCACGGCGCAGTTCGCCCGCACTCGCAATGGCGTCGTCGGGCAAAGCGAAGGTGACTTGGTTTGCAAAGTCCGCAGCGTTGCGGAACAACGCTTCAAGAAACCACGGGCCTTCGTACCACCAGTGCCCAAACAGTTCCATGTCGTACGGCGCAGTCATCACGGTGCCGCTTCCATGTGCAGCCACGGCCGCGCTGCGCGCGGCGAGGAAGTGGCGTGCGTGCGCTGTGGTGCGTTCTTTGGCAACAGCGACATCCCATGGTGCTTTGTCTTGCAGCGCCACCTTGCCAGTGACGCGGTGATACTTGAAGCCCAGATTGCGGCGCACGCCATCGCCGTGCAAGAAGCGCTTCACATAGGCGTATTCGCCGTCATAGCCAAGGTCGCGGTACAGCTCGCGGTAGTCGGGGTCGCCTGGATATCCCACTTCTTGCGCCCACACTTGACGCGACGAAGCGGGGTCGCGCGCCAAAGCTACGACACCTGATGGCAAACGCAGTGGACGCAGCGGGCCGTGCTGCGGGTCTGGCCACGCATCGGTGACCGCATGGGTTTCCACCACGGTCCAGCGCAGTCCTTGCTCGGCTAAGAGCGCATCCACGCCGGGCTCGTAAGCGCACTCGGGCAACCAAAACCCCGCTGGCGCAGCGCCAAAAACTTCTTGGAACAGCGAGCAGCCCACACGCACTTGCGCAGCGCGCGCTTCCGGCGTGGCCACCAAGGGCAGCACCGCGTGCGTTGCGCACGAAGCCATGGCGGCGATGCGCCCGCTGGCGACATGTTTCGCGAAAGCGGCGGGGAGGTCTCCGTTGTGTTGGCGCCATAATGCGCGCGTCGATTCCGCGCGCTCCAAGTAATGCGCAGCGGCGCTGGCTTGTGGCTCTTGGCCCGCCAAGCGCCGCGCTTCCAGTGTCGCCAACTTCAAGCGGCGCGTCAGGTGCTGGCCGATCTTGGTCACCAGTGCCGGAGCCCGCAGCATTTCCAGCAGTGTCGGCGTGAGCCCGATGGTGAGTGGTGATGGGATGCCGTCGCTTTCCAAGCGGTCCAACATGTCCAACACGGGCAGATAAGTGCCGCACACCGCTTCGAACAGCCAATCCTCTTCCAAGAACTCTGGATGCTGCGGTGCATGCACCCAAGGCAAGTGCCCGTGCAGCACGAGGCAGATTCTGCCCGCAGCGGCGCTTGGCGAAGCGCCTGGTGAAGCGCTCGGCGAGGCGCTCGCCTCAGTGTTCGCGGCCACTCACCGCCCTCCGCGCAAACGCGGTGTGCGCATCACAGGGCTCATCAACAATTCTGTGCCGTTGCCATCCAGCAAGCGCGCGCGGTAGCGTGTGTCAGGGCGCGTGGTGAAGAAGCATTGCCTCAGACTCGCTTCGATGCTGCGGCGTTCCAGCGTGCCGCACTCCAAGTCTTGCAGTTCGACTTGCGCGTGGCCGTGGCCGTTGTTGGCGCCCAGCGCCGTCAATTCCCAACTGACCATAATGGTGTGCGGGTCGCGCGGCTGCAGTGCGATGACATCGCGGCTGTAGCCAGCGGGAATCATGGCCAGCACAGGCAGTTCGACTTCAATCGGATCGGGTGGCAGCACGCTGCGCACCCAGCGCGCTGCCGCGCCGCGCGTGCGTTTCTCGATGGCGGCCGCGTAGATTTCGATGTAGCGGCGCGCCGCTTTGTCCCACGACCAATCTGTGGCCATGCCGGTGTGGATCAATTGTTCGAAGCTCTTGGGCGTGCGGTAGAGCGCAAGCGCGTCTTGAATGCGCGCGTACAGCGCTTGCGGCGTAGGGTCGTCGAAGCAAAACCCGTTAGCAGTTCCTGCATGCAGGCTTGCAGCATCGGTGTCGCACACGGTGTCGCGCAAGCCGCCGGTGCGGCGCACGATCGGCACCGTGCCGTAGCGCATGGAAATCAGTTGATTCAACCCGCACGGCTCGAAGCGCGAAGGCATCAGGAACATGTCGCTGCCGGCTTCGACCAAGCTGGAATACGCAGGATCGAAAGCGAGGCGCACCGAGACGCGCTGAGGGAAGCGCTGTTCCAGTGCGCTGAAACCGTCTTCCATGCGGTTCTCGCCACTGCCCAAGACAACGAGGCGTGCATCGGGCGTTTCAGCGAGCACGCGCTCCATGGCGGCCAAGGCGAGATCCAGACCCTTTTGCTGCACCAAGCGCGAGACGATGCCGAAAATTGGCCCGGCTCCATTTGCGAGGCCGGCGCGTTCAAGGAGAGCTGCTCGGCATAACGCTTTGCCCGCGAGGTCTGCACTGCTGTAGTGCGCGGGCAAGTGTGGGTCTGTGGCTGGGTCCCAAGTCAGCGTGTCGAGCCCGTTGACGATGCCCACGAGGTCGCTGCGCCGCGCGCGCAAAAGGTCTTGCAAGCCGTTGCCGTATTCCTCGGTGAGGATCTCTTCGGCGTAGCTGTGGCTGACCGTGGTTATCACATCGGCGGCACGCAACCCACCCGCGAGCAAGTTGGCGCGGTTGTTCGTTAGC
The DNA here is from genome assembly GCA_945907755.1 of Singulisphaera sp. GP187. Taxonomy (GTDB): domain Bacteria; phylum Planctomycetota; genus SXUL01. The sequence goes on from CAMDTN010000035.1 coordinate 6,199, forward strand.
AACACCCCTTCGCGCAGCAGCGCTTCTGGGATGCCTGCTTGGCGTAGATCATCAGGCGCAAACACGCCCTGGTAGGCGAGGTTGTGAATGGTGAGCACTGTCGCAGCACTCGCTGCAGGCGATGTCTTTTCAGTGGCGCTGCGCACCAACAAGGCGGCCAACGCAGTCTGCCAGTCGTTGAGATGCAAGATGTCGGGCTGGAATGCGGCGGCTTTGGGCACGCGCAGCAGTGCTCGCGCGAAGTACGCGAAGCGAAGGTGCGCATCGCCATAGCTGCCGGGCTCGATGCCGTAGAAATTCTCTTCCACTTCGAACATGCCGCTGTTCTCGACCAAGTAGATAGGCACATCGGCGTTGAGCTTGGCTTCGAGCAAGCGGAAGGGGCGATTGGTTCCGGCGAAGGGGCAAGAGATGTTCTCAGCCACAACTTTCACCGCGCTCAGTTGGCGGCGCACGCGAGGGTAGAGCGGTAGGCACACACGCACATCCAAGCCTTGGGCTTGGAGGCTGCGCGGCAGCGCAGCAGCGACATCGGCGAGGCCGCCGGTCTTGGCTAAGGGGTGGACTTCAGAGGCTGCAAACAGGACCTTCATGCGCCACGAGTCTATGCCCTTCGCCGCCGCACAAAACTTCGTCGTAGAAGCGCTGCATTTTGAGCTACCATCGCGGCGGAGATTCACGCCATGAGGATCGCAGTGCTTGCGGGGTTTGATGAGGCCTTGGTTGATGCCCTTGGTGCGCAACTGAAGGGCATCGCTGGCGTCGAGCTAGTGGAGTTGTCTATCGGTGCCACCCCGTGCGAAGCCACGGCGCCCTTAGTGGATGTGGTGCTCGACCGCGCCTCGCACGAGAATGCCTTCTTCAGAGCGTGGGTGCATCAAGCGGCCGCCCGTGGTGTGCGCGTGGTGAACCCACCGCAACGCACAGGGCCCGGGTGCGGGTTTGCCGATTTGGTACGCGCGCAGCGCGCCGGGTTCCGCACGGCGCAAACGGTGTTGTTGCCCGCGAAGGCCTACGCGGCGCACATTGGTGCATCGGCCTTGCGCAATTTGGCGTTCCCGCTGGATTGGCAGGGATTACTGGATGGCCTCGGCGGTAGCGCCGTGTTGCTGCCAGCGGTGCCCATGACAGCAGCGCGTGGTGTTCCCGTCGAGCATGTGCAGATGTTGCTTGCGGCCTACGATCAGACTGGAACCACACCGACGCTGTTGCAAGCGTCAGTCCACGGCGAACGCGTGCGCGCGTGGTGCGTGCGCGGGGCACAACCGGTGTTGCAGCGCATGGACGCTGAGGCGGTGCCACTGCCAGACAACGCGCCCAGCGTTGCGGCGGTGGATTGCGTGGCTCCCGTGGCCGCGCGTTTGCTTGAAGCGCTGGATTTGGATTTCGCTGCGGTGGATTTCTGCTGCACCGATGGCGAAGCCTTGCTGTTGGCCGTTGACGCAGCCGCGCCAGAAATCGACCCCGAGAGCATGGGGCCTGGTTTCTTTGCGATAGTCGTGCAGCAACTGGCTCAGCGCCTTGCTCTGGGAGCAAATGCGGCAGTGCCGGAACCGAAGAAGCGTTCGGTCAAGAAGTCAAGTGGAAGTGCGCGTGGCGCCACTCGAACAAACGAGCGTCAAGAATCGCAAGGCAACTAAGTGTGCTAGTCTCGCTTAGGATGCCTGCATGACTGCCTGCCACACCGGCCGCTTGACCGAGATTCCCACGCTGGGCGTGGAACTGGAGTATCAGGTACTGGACCCGCTAACGCGGGAGCTGAGCTCGGATACGCAGAACATTCTCGCGGAGGGCGCTGCCATCTATGGCTCGCATATACGCCCAGAGTTTCATGCGCCCATGTTGGAGTGCGTCACCACGGTGTGTCAGTCGGCACGGGAAATACGCGAGCAAGTGGTGGAGTTGCGGCGCACGGTCGTGGGCCTATCACGCAAGCACGGGTTGGCCATTGCCGCGGCGTCTACGCACCCGATTACGCACTGGACCAGCGTGAAGCTTTCTCCAGGCGAGCGCTATTTGCAAATCCAAAAAGATCTTGGCGATTTGGCGCGCTCAAATCTGATCTATGGCATGCATTGCCACCTCGGCATTGCCGACAACGAAGCGCGCATCGCGGTGATGAACTCGATGCGTTATTTCTTGCCACACATCTTGGCGTTGTCGGCGTCGTCGCCGTTTTGGCAGGGCCGCGACACAGGGCTCGCGTCCACGCGCACCGGCATTTTTCGGCGCTTCCCACGAACCGGTATCCCGGACACTTTCGCCAACTGGTCCGAGTTTGAATCGTATGTGCGCACGCTGGTGGAAACCGGTTGCATCGACAACGCCAAGAAAATTTACTGGGACATTCGCCCGCATCCGTTCTTTCCCACCATCGAAGTCCGCAATTTGGATGTGCCCACGCGGGTGAATGAAGTGGCCGCGCTCACGGCGTTTCTGCAAGTGATTTGCACGCGACTGTTGAACCTGTGGCACCGCAACATGGGTTACCGCATGTTCCGGCGCATGTTGATCAACGAGAACCTCTACCGTGCCATGCGCCACGGCGTGTCGGCAGATTTCATCGACTTGGCCACCAAGAAAGTGAAGCCGCTGCGCCAAGTGATCATGGAAATGCTCGACGAGTTTGCGGAAGAGATCCGCATTCTCGAGGTGCAGGAAGAGATGGGTTGGCTAGTGGAGATCCTCGAACGTGGCTCCTCGGCAGACCGGCAGCGCGCCGTGTATGCGGAAGCGGGCACGCTGACAGCCGTGGTGGACCATCTCGTCGCCGAGACCGAACTGGATCTGATGTAAGCAAGCGCGTTGTGGCGCTTGGATCAGATGTTGATGCTGCCGATGCCGCCTTCGAAGCGCGGCTGCTTCGGCACCACTACCAACCCGCTGGATGTCACGGTCCAGTCGTGACCAGCGTTGCCGGCTTCGCCGCCGATGCTCAGTCCATCCGCGATGCGATTGTTCTTGTCCACGATGCAGCGATGCAGCTTGGCGCCGCGCCCGATGGTCACATGATCAAAGATGATGCTGTCTGAAATGTCGGCGTATGAGTGAATTTTCACATTGCGCCCGATGATCGAGTTGCGCACGGTGGCGCCCGACAAGATGGAACCAGCGCACACGATGCTGTTCACGGCGCGGCCGGTACGGTTGTCCAAGTCGTGCACGAATTTTGCCGGTGGGTCGTCGAAGCGCGTGGAGCGGATAGGCCACTGCGCGTTGTAGAGGTTGAACTGTGGCACCACTGCGCGCAGATCCATGCTGGCATCAAAGTATGAATCGATAGTGCCCACATCGCGCCAGTACGCATTCGGGAGCGCTTGCCCGGGCACGCGATTGCGCGTGAAGTCGTAGCACCACATGCGATGGTCTTTCAGCGCCCCAGGAATGATGTCCTTGCCGAAATCTCTGGAACTCTTGGGGTCTGCGGCGTCGCGCTCCAGCAGTTCGACCAGCGCGCGTCCCGAGAAAACATAGTTGCCCATGCTCACCAGTGCGCGGGTTGGGTCGCCCGGCATGGCTTTCGGCGCAGCGGGTTTCTCTTCAAAGCCCACGATGCGCCCGTCCTTGTCCACTTCCATCACGCCAAAGGCCGAAGCCTCTTCGATGGGCATGGGGATGGCGGCCACGGTGCAGTCGGCTGTGTGCTGTTCGTGCCACGCAACCATTTGTGACACATCCATGCGGTAAATGTGGTCGCCGCCGAAGATGCACACGATGTGCGGACGCGATTCGCGCACGAGGTTCAGGTTTTGATGGATGGCGTCGGCGGTGCCGCGATACCAAGCGTCGCCGGTTTGCATCTGCGCGGGCACTGCGGTGACAAAGTGGTCGCGCAGAATGCTGCCAAAGCCCCAGCCGTACTGCAGATGTTCTGTCAGGCTCTGCGATTTGAACTGAGTGAGCACATAAATCGAGTAGATCCCTGAGTTCACCAAGTTCGACAGCACGAAGTCGATAATGCGGTACTGCCCGCCAAACGGGACTGCTGGTTTGGCGCGCGTCTCTGTCAGCGGATGCAGGCGTTGCCCGCGACCACCAGCCATCACCATCGCAAGCACACTCTTTTGCATGCGCGGGATCATAGCCGCAAGCGCAGCGCGCGGACCGCGTCCACCAAGGCTGCGTGGGCCCAAGCCAGCGGAGCAACGCCCATGGGCGCGCCGCTGGTGGGGTGGTGCTGTTCAGCGAGCGTGCCGCACGGGCCCATGCGTTGCAGCACGCCGCGTAACAAGGTTGTGGCCTGCTCGCTCTCACCTGCCTCAGCGCAAGCGCGCGCTAAGAGCAGACCAACGAGCGGCCATGGATTGCCAGGCACTTCGTGGCCAACTTCTGCAGTGCGCAGGTATTCGTCGTGTTCGTAGCGCGCGTGCCCGCCTACCCAAGTGGGCACTTGCAAGCGACGGCTGCAGGCGCTGCGGATTGCGGCGGCCATGGGTTCATCAGCGCGCAGTACGCCCAAGAGTTGCAGGCCGAGCAGGCTCGCGTCCATGCGCCAATCGGAGTCTCCGACTTCGCTGCCGTCACTTTTGAGTTCGCGCATGGAACGCGGCGGCACGGAGTGTCCTTGCCATGTTTGGCGCAGCGCGGCCTCCATGCTGTCGGCAGCAGCTTGCGCTTCTTGCGCCAGCGCGCGCTGGCGGCACGCTATCAACAGCTTCGCAGCAGCGCGCAAGCCAGCGATGGTCGCACCCACGGTGAAAGTGTGGATGCCTCGGCGCTCTTCCCACAGGTCTACAGACTCGCGTGGCAATCCCGTGGGCCCGCGCCAACGCAGCAGAAACTGAGTGCAGGGGAGCAGCAATTCCTCGTTCACTTGTTGCGACAGTTTGCCTTTTGGATGCCGCGCGCTGTGGCGCTCGAGTGCCCACAGCACAAGTGCCGTTTCATCCGCTTGAACGGGCACTACTGTGTGGCCCGCTTCTACCGTTGCCATCCAAGTGGAAGCCACGCTGCCGTCCGGGTGGTAGCGCTGCAGGAATGCGCCGTCGTGTTTCTCCAGCTTCGCGCAGTAGTTGAAGAACGATTCTGCCGCGGCGCTGTCGCCGCAGGCGGAAAGCGTGTCAGCGATGAAAGCGCCATCGCGTGGCCAGCAATATGCATAAGACTCGCGGCCCGGATCGAGAGTGGCGCTGTCCACTGCGGCCACGATGGACCCACCGGCATCGAAGTGAGCACGGGCCAACAACAGCGAGCGTGTCGCGGCCGCGCTGAACTCTGGCATTTCTGCTGGCACCACCGCGCCATGGGCTGCAGCAGGAAGTGACGCTTGTGGACCATGCGCAGCCACATAGGTGCGTTGTCGCCGCAGTGCAACGACAAACAGCTGCGCTGGATCGCTATGCAGCAGCATGGCGTTCAGCGCATGCACCGCAGCAGCGTCGGCACCGACAGCAATCCAAAGCCAAGCTTCGGCACGGCCTGCGACGAATTCCATGCGCAGGCCCGCAACGGCGTCGACATCGCCAACGGACGCGGTGGATCCTGCCAACAGGCAGGGTTGCAACAACGCGTGCGCAGGCGTTGCATCGCGTGGAAGTAAGTGGTGCCCGCACCAATGTTCGTCATAGCCTGGAACGCCGTTGTGCACTGCACCCAGCATCAGGTGCCGGTTCCTGCGCCAAAAACGCAGTGTGCGCGTGGCAGGTTCATAGACCACGCTGTTCAGAGCGTTGCTCTCGGCGATCTCGAAGCCTGCAAGGACGCGCAGGTGCACGCTCCCTCCGTGACCGGAATCGTCGCTGATAACTACGCGGCGCAGCAGCACGGGATGATCGGGCAACAATGTGTCTGTAACCACAGCGTTCACACCCAGCGCTGGCAGGCAGCATGTGGCCTCTGCGGCGAGTGCGTCGGGAAGTGCCGCCTGCGTGAGCGCCGTGCCGGGCCCGCCCACAATGGCTCCGTGGGCGCCGCGCACGACGGCCAACACTGTGGCCCGGCCTTGAGCGTGGTTTTCGCAGCCGACATGCGGCCAAGTGAGGTCGCGCAGCGCGCCAGAAGCATCAAAAGCCACCAGCATTGAATCGTTAGCGAGGGTGATGGTGCGTGGCATGGCGCGAAAGCGTAGCGCGCTTGGACGCGCAGTGCGCTGCCCGTACAGTCTGCGCGTCGTTTTGTCCTTTTCCCTATCGGAGCTTGAGCATGTCGCGCGCGCTTGCCAGTCGCATGGGTCGCCTTGGAACAGAGACCGCCTTTGAGGTGTTGGCTCGTGCCCGCGCGCTTGAGGCCCAAGGCAAAGACATCGTGCATTTAGAAATCGGCGAGCCGGACTTCGACACGCCTGCGAATATTGTGCAAGCCGGACAGAAGGCCCTTGGCGCAGGGCACACTCACTATGTGCCCGCTGCGGGCATTCCAGAATTGCGCCAAGCGATTGTTGCCGATTCAGCGAAGGCCCGTGGCATCGAGCACGACCCCAGCGAAGTCTTGGTGTGCCCCGGCGCGAAACCGGTCATGTTCTACATGATCCTCGCGTTGGTGGAGGAAGGGGACGAAGTCCTTTACCCCAACCCAGGCTTTCCCATTTACGAGAGCATGATCCGCTTCGCCGGCGGCACTGCGGTGCCGGTGCCGCTGTTGGAGCAGAACGAATTCGGATTCGACCTCGCATCGTTTGAAAAGCTGCTGACACCGCGCACCAAGTTGGTGATTCTGAATTCGCCCAGCAACCCTACCGGCGGCGTGTTGAAACCAGAACTTCTGGACGGCATCGCGCAACTCGCTGTGAAGCACGACTTCTGGGTGCTCTCCGACGAAATCTACTGTCGCGTGCTTTACGAAGGCCGCCACAGTTCTATCGCAGCGCTGCCGGGCATGCGTGAGCGCACGGTGATCTTGGATGGTTTCTCGAAGATCTACAGCATGACGGGCTGGCGTTTGGGTTACGCGCTGGGCCCTAAGGCGTTAGTGAACGAAATGACGCGCCTGCAAGTGAACTCTGCATCATGCACCGCGCCGTTCACGCAGTTTGCTGGTTGCGAAGCACTGACAGGGCCGCAAGAAGTTCCCGCGAAAATGGTTGCGGTGTTCAAGGAACGACGCGACCGCATTGTGGCCGGGCTGAACGCGCTGCGCGGCGTGTCGTGTTTGTCGCCAGCCGGGGCGTTCTATGCGTTCCCCAGCATCCGTGGCACAGGAATGAAATCGCAGCAATGCGCCGACCAATTACTGCACGAGGCTGGCGTGGCCGTGCTGCCCGGCACTTCGTTCGGCGCACATGGTGAAGGGCACATCCGTCTGTCCTACGCCAACTCGATGGAGAATATCGACAAAGCGTTAGTGCGCATGGAGCGGATGTTCGGGCGCAAGTGATGCGAGCAACCAGCGATTTCCGCAGTGACACCGTGACGAGGCCCGATGCGGCCATGCGCGCTGCCATGGCTGCGGCCGTGGTTGGCGACGATGTCTTTGGCGACGACCCCACGGTGCAGCAACTGGAAGCCGATGCCGCGGCGCTGCTGGGTAAAGAGGCTGCGTTGTTCTTGCCGTCGGGCACCATGGCGAACCAAGTGGCCGTGCGCGTGCACACGCGCCCCGGCGATGAAGTGCTGCTCCATGAAGGCTGCCATGTCTATCGTTTCGAGCAGGGCGGTTTGGCCGCGCTGCACGGTGTGCAGGCAGTCCCCATGGCGGGTGAGAATGGCCAAGTGCCGTTGGCGGCGCTGCGTCTCGCACTGCGGCCTGACGACCAACATTTTCCGCGAACGCGTTTGATCGTCTTGGAGAACACGCACAACTTGTGCGGTGGTGTGGTGTTGCCGCAAGATTATGTGCTTGCGGTGCGCGCACTGGCCGATGAACTTGGTTTGCTATTGCACATCGATGGCGCGCGCCTCGCCAATGCGGCGGCGGCAAGGGGCATGAGTCTTTCATTGGCCGCCGCCCCAGCTCACAGTGTCACTTTGTGCCTTTCCAAAGGCCTCGGGGCGCCGGTGGGAACAGTGTTGGCCAGCACCGCGCCATTCTGCACGGCCGCACGCCGCGCGCGCAAATTGTTGGGTGGCGGCATGCGCCAAAGCGGAGTCTTGGCGGCGGCGGCATTGATAGCGCTGCAAGACTGGCAGCCACGGTTGCAGCGCGACCATGCGTTAGCGCGGGCGTTGGCGCTGGAGCTTGCGCGTGTGCCGGGCGTGCAAGTGCCAACGCCTGAAACGAATTTGGTGGTGGTGACACTACAGAGTGCTGCTGCGGAAGGTGTGCGCAACGCGTTAGCGCGCCAAGGTGTGTTGGCCGTGGGCTTTGGGCCCGGGCGTTTGCGTTTCGCAGTGCATCGTGATGTGAATGAAGCGGATGTGCAGCGGGCAGCTACAGCGCTGCGCGCTGCCGTAACTGGGGGAGTCTGAAATGGGCGTGTTCAAGGCCTACGATGTGCGCGGTATTTATCCGCGCGAGTTGGACGAGAAGCTGGCGCGGCGTATTGGGCTTGCCGCAGTGCAAGTGCTGGAAGCCAGTTCGTTTGTGGTGGGGCGCGACATGCGTTCCATGGCGCCTTCCATGGCCGCAGCGCTCATCGAGGGATTGAGAGCCGGCGGTGCCGATGTCATCGACATCGGGCTTTCCAGCACACCCATGACATATTTCGCGATCGGTTCGTTGGGCGCCGAAGGTGGCGTGCAGGTGACCGCTTCGCACAACCCAGCGGAATACATCGGCTTCAAGTTCACGTGCAAGAATTGCATCCCAGTGTCTGGAGACACCGGCATTGCTGCCATTGGGCGCTTGGCGGAATCGGCGACGCCGCTGCGTGAAGTTTCCATCCGCGGCACGCTGACGCGCACCGATGTCAGCACGCTGTATGTCGAGCATGCGTTGCAGTTTGCTCGCGGCATCCGTCCCATGAAGGTTGTCTTTGACACCGCCAACGGCATGGGAGGGCACATGTTGCCCAGCTTGCTGGCGCGCTTGCCGCTGGATGCGTCCGTCCTATTCCAGGAACTCGACGGGACATTCCCCAATCACGAAGCCGACCCGATTAAAATGAAGAACCAAGTGGCCCTTGCTGCTGCCGTGCGCGAGCGTGGTGCAGATTTAGGCGTGGCCTTCGATGGCGACGCGGACCGCTGCGTGTTCTTGGCACCGGACGGCAGCGCTGTGCGCTCCGACCATGTCACGGCCCTCTTCGCACAAGATTTCTTGCAGCGCGCCCCGGGCGCGGCGGTGGTCTATGACTTGCGCTCTTCGCGCTCCACCCGCGACGCTATTGCAGAGGCCGGCGGGCGCCCCATCCGCGACCGCGTCGGGCATTCGTTCATCAAAGCCACCATGCGCAAAGAAGGCGCCATTCTCGGTGGCGAACTTTCAGGGCACTACTACTTCCGCGACAATTATGTTTCGGACTCTGGCGAGATCGCCATGCTGTGCATGTTGTCCATCATGTCGCAGCGCCAGCGCGGCATCGTCGAACTGATAAAGCCCTTGGACCGTTACAGCGCCACGGGCGAGATTAATTTCGAAGTGTCCGACCAGGACGCAGTGATCGCGCAGGTGCGCTCGCGCTACCAAGACGGGCAGCAGGATGAACTGGACGGAGTCACCGTGCAGTACAAAGATTGGTGGTTCAATTTGCGCAAGAGCAACACCGAACCGCTGCTGCGTCTGAACCTCGAAGCCGACACCGCTGCGGCATGCGTCGCGCGTTTGGCAGAAATCGAACCGCTCTTGGGTCCGCGGCACTAGACACCATGCGCCGGCGCATCTTGATCATCGACCCAGCCTGCGGAGCCGCCGGCGACATGTTCTTGGGGGCGTTGACCGACCTAGGCGCCGACTTCGAAGCTGTCTGCCGCGTGCTGGCCACCTTGCCGGCAGGCGGCTTCCATCTGCAGCGTGAAAAAGTGCTGCGAGGCGGGGTGGCGGCGACCAAGGTGCATGTGCACTTGGACGCCCTCGGCGGCGGCGAGGAGGGGCCTCACGGGGAGGTCATTCCCGCTGATGCCCAGCATCACGGCGGAGCGCACTTTCATGGTGCGCATGGCCGCCACCAGCACCATGGTCACCACGGCAATGACGGGCCGGTGCGCGGACTGGCCGAAATCCGCTCGATCATCCAAACCAGCGCCTTGCCTCCGGCAGCGAAGTCCTTGGCACTACACGCCTTCCAACTCTTGGGCGAGGCCGAAGCCTTGGCTCACAATGTGCCCGTCGAGGATGTGCATTTCCACGAAGTAGGCGCTACGGATGCCATCGTTGACATCTGCGGTACGGCCTTGTTGGTCACCGAGCTCGGGGTGGCTGCGGTGTATTCGCGGCCCGTGGCTACCGGCAGTGGGAGGGTGCGTTGCGCCCACGGAGACATCGCAGTGCCCGCCCCTGCAACGCGTCATTTGCTCGGCGACTTTCCGACGCGCCCCGCTCCGGTGGAACGCGAGCTGCTGACACCGACTGGTGCCGCCTTGCTGCGCGCACTGAACCCTACGCTGATCATCCCGGCCCATCGCGTCGTCGCCGAGGGCTTCGGCGCTGGAACCATGGACTTCGCGACCTGTGCCAATGTGCTGCGCCTGCAAATTGCGGAAATTGAAGCCGCGCCTTGACTGGCTGTTTTTCCGCGCCTGCATAGAATGCTCGCGGGTTTGCCGGGTCTGTCCGGCATGGTTCGCACGCTGGCGGGCGTGCTCCGTGCGCCCGCATGCTTCGGGGGAGACACCATGAAGAAGTTTTTGTTGTTGGGCCTGCTGTGCTTGCAGGTTGTGGCTCAGACTCCTGTTACGCCTGTCGTCGGGCCGACCACGCCGGTGGTGACACCGGCTTCAGTCGCTACGCCGCAGGAAGTTCCTGTTGCCAAACCTGCGCAGCCGCAACTGCCATGGTTCGGAGTCACCAGCGCCGAAAAGGTGCGCGTGCGTTCCGGGCCCGGTGATGTGCATGCGATCTTGCGCGAATTGCCAAAGCAGACGCCCTTGCGCGCGTTGACGCGTGAAGGCGATTGGATGAGCGTGGAAGTGCCCGGTGGCTTGGCGGTGTTTGTCGCCACCAGCCTGGGCGGCAAGAACTATGTCAGCGAAGCGCAGACCGGCGAAGGCGTCGTGTTGGTCGACGACCTCATGATTCGTGCCGAGCCGAATGCAACCAGCCCATTCCTCGGCAAACTGAACACATCCGACCGCATTGTCATCATCGACCGCAAGGGCGAATTCGCGCGGGTGCTGGCGCCAGCGAGCGTGAAGGCGTGGGTGTATGCGGCCTATGTCACTCATGTGGCGGATCAGGCCGCTGCCGAAACAGATTTTGTTGCCGCGCATCGCAAGGCTGAAGAGAGCTTGCTGAAAACCGGCGAAGAATCGCGTGCTTTGGTGGCGCGTGAAGCCGAGCGTCGTCGTTTGGCTGCTGACGCTGACAAGGCGTTCACCACTTTCGAGGACGAAGCGCGCAAGCCAATGGACCGTCGCGACATCTCAGCGGTGCGCAAGGCACTTGAAGGCACGCGCGACTTGACACCAACGGGCAGCCCGCAGCGCGATCGCGCTGAACAATTATTAGGCACCGTGGACTCGTGGGACAAAGCCCGCACGGAAATCGCTGCCGCCAAAGTGCGCGTCGAAGAGGCGTTGCGCATGAAGGCCGCGGCAGACCAGAAATATGCCCGCGATCTTGCGGCTCTGCGCAAGGCCCGCGAGGAAGAAGAAGCGCGCAATCGCTTGGGTGGGGCCAACAAGCCGTTCATCGAAACGGGACACCTGCGAGCCAACATTCCGGTCGTCGGCGGCGTGATCGACAACGAAACACCTTGGGCGCTGTGGCAGGCGGATTTGCGTCGCTTGCTCCTATTCTCGACGCGTTACGACCTCAGCGAATACAACGGTCGCTTGGTCGGTGTCGTGGCGGGCGATGGCCCCAGCGCGGATGGTGGGCGTGCGGTGCGCCGCATCGCGGTGACGAAAATCGAAATCCTGAACTGAACAGCAGGTTCAGCCTTTGTCGGGAGCGTCCTTGTTGTCGAGGCCGCTCCCGATCGCACTTTTGGTGGCTGCGGCGAAGTCGGCGAAATCGCCGTGCGCGATGCTCTCGCGAATGCGCTGCATCAGGCGCTGCATGAAGCGCAGGTTGTGCGTTGTCATCAGCATCGCGCCAAGGATTTCGTTGGCCATCAGCAAGTGGCGGATGTAGGCCCGGCTGAAACCTCGTGCGCAGGTGGCGCAGTCGCAAGCATCTTCCAGCACCCGCGCGTCGCTCGTATGAGCAGCGTTGCGCATGCGCAGGGGACCATTGAAAGTGAGTGCTTGTCCATTGCGTGCGTTGCGTGTGGGCAGCACGCAATCGAACATGTCGATGCCGAGCGCCACTGCATCCAGGATTTCTGCGGCGGAACCGACCCCCATGAGGTAGCGCGGCTTATCCGTAGGCATGAGCGGCGTGGTGGCTTCGAGGATGCGGCGGAAGTCTGCGCTGCTTTCACCCACCGAGAGGCCGCCCACAGCAAAGCCATCGAAGGGCAATTCGCGCAGCGCGCTCATGTGCTCGCGGCGCAAGTCCGCATGCATGCCACCTTGACCGATGCCGAACAACGCGCGGCCGTCGCGTGGATGCAGGGCGATGCACCGTTCGGCCCAAGGCATGGTGCGGCGTTGCAACGACGCGCGCACACTGCCAGCGTCGGCATCGTGCGGCAAGCATTCGTCGAAAGCCATGATCACATCCGCACCCAGTTGCAACTGAATCTGGGTGGCGCTCTCTGGAGTCAAGCGCATGGCGCTGCCATCAATGTGCGAGCGGAACGAAACGCCGTCGTCGTCGACCTTGCTCAACTGCGCCAGCGAAAACACCTGAAAGCCGCCGCTGTCCGTGAGGATCGGGCCATCCCAGCCCATGAATTTGTGCAGGCCACCGAGTTCATGAATCAGTTCGGCACCGGGGCGCAACGCCAAGTGATAGGTGTTGCACAGCACGAACTCGGAACCCGTGGCGCGCAGCGCTGCTGGATCGGCGCCTTTCACCGTCGCGGCGGTGCCAACGGGCATGAATGCGGGCGTCTCAGCGGTTCCATGCGGCGTGCGCAAACGCGTGCGGCGTGCGGCGCTGTGCACGCACTGGCTCAAAACCTCGCAGGCAAAGGGGCCGCGCTCGCCGCTGTTGATGCTGCTGCTCATGGCCGGTAAAGGCGCGCCAGTTTTGCGCCTGGGTAGTAGTGCGCGAGGATGGCAGCGGCGCTCCAGCCACTGCGGCTGGCCATGCTGCCCGCGCCGTGCTGGCACAACCCGACGCCGTGCCCAAAGCCGCGACCATCGGCGTACACAGTTGCACCTTCGGTGCGTAGATGAGTCATCCATGTGCTGCGCGCTTCGGGACCCAGCGCGCGTTTCAGTGCGTGCGCAGAAACGGACACTGGTCCTGAACCGCAGTGCACGACGGCGCTGGCAAGACGCCCAGAAGGCGTGAACTCGAGGCCGCCGACGGAGCTGATGGCGCCTGAGACACCTAAGGAAGCCGCGACGGCAGTGGCGCTGCGTTCGGCGCTCCAAGTGGCGAAGGGCGCGGCGGCGCAGTGGTTGCATTCAACGCCATCGAGCGGCGGAATGCTGCGCCCACCAAAGGCTTCACTGGCACTGCGCGTCGTTCCTCCGCAAGTGGCAGAGAAAACACCTTCAACGAGTTTGCCTTTGTGGCACAGCACTTGGTTCGAGGTTGCCTCAACCGCGCGTCGCACTTTGAGTGACGGATTTGAAGAGCCGCGCCACACCTGCGTGAGCTGCGTTGTGTCGACATCGAAGCGCGCACTTTTTCGGTTGGCGATCTGCGTGGCTGCGTAAGAGCGCGACGCAATGGCCTGAGCTTCCAACGCAGCAGGCGCAAAGGACGCACCCATTTCGGATTGCACCACGCCAACGAGGTATTCCTCTAATGGCGTGAAGGCGATCACCAGCAAGTTGGCATCCGCGCGCTCCAAGTGCACTTCGCCCGGCCATGCGCCGCCGTCCAAAGGAATCGCATCACTGCCGGAGACAGCGAGTGTGCAGGGCAGGCGCAGCGCTTGGTCGCCCCACACCAGTTGCTGTCCGTTCCATACGAAGAGCGTGTTGCTTGCCACTGCAACGTCAGCGCCGTCGGTACAGATTTTTGCGCCCGGCTCGCCGATGCGCAGCGATTCTCCGGGCTTCAGACTGCGCAACAGCGCACGAATGTCGGGCTCGGATTGGAATAGATCCAGCGCTGTGTCCTCTGGCGCTCTGTTGCGGCCTGGCGGCGAATGCACCAGCGCCGTCAGCCCTGCGACGCCCAAAAGCACCAGCAGCAGCACGCCGCGGGAGGCCCGCATTTTCCCTCGCTTGCGGCGCATCACGGTGTTGGGAAAAGAGTGCCGGAGCTTGGGCTTGCGCCCATGAGCGCGTTCCCGCGTTGCGTCAACATGCGCCCTCGCGGCGTGCGCGTAATAAAACCCTCGCGGATAAGGAACGGCTCGTAAACATCTTCCACAGTGCGTTCGTCTTCGCCGAGGCCCACTGCTAAGGCCTTCAAGCCCATGCCGATAGCGCCGGCGCGATGCAGCAAGGTGAGGAGTTTGCGGTCGTGCAGCATGAGCCCGTTGTCGTCCAGTCCTAAGCGCGCCAGTGCGGACGCAGTGATGGCAGCGTCAGCTTGGGTTGCACCGGTGGTTTGCACGATGTCGCGCACGCGCCGAATCAAGCGGTTCAGGATGCGTGGTGTGCCGCGGGCGCGTTGCGCCAACATGTCGGCGGCGTCGCTATCCATGGGCAAGTTGAGCAAGCGCGCCGAGCGCAAGGCCACAACGCGCAAGTCTGCAGTGTCGTAGGCTTCGAGTTTTTCGTGCAGACCGAAGCGTGCGCGGAAGGGGTCGCTCAGCAAGCCTTCGCGCGTGGTAGCGCCAACCAAAGTGAATGGGTGCACTTGCATCGGCACGGAACGCGAGTTGATCCCTTTGTCCAGCACGATGACCAAACGAAAGTCTTCCATGGCGCTGTAGAGGTATTCCTCGACGACGCGTGGGAGGCGGTGGATCTCGTCGATGAACAAGACATCGCGCGGTTGCAGCGCGGTGAGTAGCCCCACCAAGTCGGCAGGGCGTTCAATCGCTGGGCCGCTGGTGCTGTGAAAACCGGCGCCGCTTTCGAAGGCCACAATTTCCGCCAAGGTTGTCTTGCCCAAGCCCGGCAGTCCCGAAAGCAGCAAGTGATCCAGAGGTTCTGCACGCATGCGTGCGGCGGCGATGGCCGTGCGTAGATTCAGCACCACGCCGCGTTGACCGACGAAATCGTCGAGATGGCGCGGCCGCAGAGCAAGGTCGAGTTGGGGTTCAATGGCTGGCGCTGCGACTTCATCGCGCGCTAGCGCTGGGCGGAATTCGATGGTGCACCTCCGAGGTGCGAGCTTATCCCACGGGGGAGGACAGTCCCATGGTCGCCCTTAGGCGGCGCCGTGCTGGGGCTATTGTGTGCGCCCGTGGCAACCGCTCGCGACAAGCCGAAGCAGAAGAAGCGCAAGAGCAGCGCCACTTGGCTGCAGCACTACCTCGAGGATTCGCGCCGCTTGGACATCGCTGTCTTGCTCACAGCGCCGCTGTTCGTTGCCTATGAGGCGGGGCTGCTGTTCTTCACGCGGGGCGATGTGCGCAATGCCGCCGATGTGCGCCTGAAGGAGTGGGCCTCCGCGCTGCACCCGCACTTGCCACTGGTACTGAACACCCTGGTTCTGTTGGGCTTCGTGGCCGCAGCTCTGCGGCGCGAGAAGGCACCTGTGGTTGCGTGGCTGACACCTGCGTTGCTGTTGGAGGCAACGGCCTACGCACTGGTGCTTGGTCCGGTGAGCATGGCAGTGATTCGACTGGTGCCGTTGGCTGCAGGTGCCAGCGTCAACGGCGCGGTGGTGAATGTGCTCTTTGCCATCGGAGCTGGGTTGTATGAAGAAGTGCTTTTTCGGTTGTTGGTGGTGGGCGGTTTGGTCTGGTTGTTGGAGAAGCGTGGCGGGTTCCCGAAGTGGTTCTCGCGTGGGTTCCCACTGGTTTTCGCGGCCGTGCTCTTCAGCATGTTCCATCATGTGGGCCCTCTGGGAGACCCGTTCGAGTGGCGGGTGGCCATCTTCCGCGGGTTGGCTGGAGTGCTTCTTGGGCTGCTTTTCCTATTCAGGGGGTTCACCGTCACCGTTTGGACTCACGCGCTTTACGACCTGCTGCTTGCGCTCTGAGGGCACGAGCGCGCGTGCGAAGCCGCACAGCAGCGGCCTGACTTGGCATCACCCGCTGCCGCAGGGGTGACAAAAGCTGCAGGAACTGCGTGGATTCCGGAGGTCTGGACGGAGGCACGCCCTTTGCGTATAACCCTCGGGCACTTGGGCCCCTGCTGGAACAGGGCCACGCCGGTTGCGCATTTCGCAACTGATTACAAGAAACCCAGTCTTCCAGGAGAAGGTAATGCGCAGCACGGTGAAGACCGCCTCATGGCTATGTGTCGGTTTGGTTGTGATCGGGAGCCTTGGGCTGCCGGGTTGCGGAGGTGGCGGCGGCGATCCAGGCAGCGCGCTGCCTTCGTTCCTCACCATGAGCAACACGGTTTACTTCGGCAGCAGGACCGGTGGCGTGAACACCCTCGGTGCCTTCGCCGCACTACCTGCCAACGGTGTGCCGGTGCCTCCTGGCGGTGCGACCAACGTCGTAGCGTCAGTGTTTGCCCAAGGCAACGCGGGTCGCCAAGACTACATCCAGCTTTCCTTCAACACTCTGCTTAACGCAAGCACGGTCTTTGGAGCAGCCGGTGTGAACGGCATCAATATCTATCGCCTCACACAGGTAGGTGGTGTGACGCTCAGCACCTTGGTGCCTTGCAGCTTGGACAGCTCTGGCCTCATCGATAGCAGCAACGCATTTCCATCCGCTAACGTCGCGCCTGCCACACTGCGGCTTTACTACAACACAGACGGCTTGTTGAGCACCACCGAGTTCTTGCCCAGCGGCGATTACCTCGTCACTGTGAACGCTGCGCTCATGACTTTCCAAGGCGGGCCGTTCTGCACCGGTGTCGGATGCACGAACACCTTCTTGCCGCAGATCCCGTTCTCCATCGGCGCTTCAACCGCACCGTTCATCATGAACAGTGCCGGGGCGAGTTTGCCCGCGAATGGAGAAGTGGCTGCGCCGCTCAACGGCGAAATCACCCTGAGCTTCGCAACCGCAGTCGATTTCTCGTCCATCGTCGGTGCGGCCAATCTCAGCACGCTCGACCCGTTCATCTCGCGCCCACGCAGCCTGCAACGCGTTCTGGATTGCAATGGTGCGGCGAATCCACCGATTCCGCTCTACGGTGCTGGCATGGGCAACCTGTACATGAACTTTGTGCCGCCGACGGATCCAGGCAGCGGACAACCGCAGCCGATCCCGGCCAACCTCGGGTTCGTGGCGTACATGCCAGACCCGTTCTTGAATCCCACCCTGGTGCGCATCCGTTTCGTCGACATCACAAACCTCACTGGCGCCACCGCTGGTGCCGTGTTCCAGAACTATGCCAGCGGCCATCCGAACTTGCCCATTCTCAGCCAGAACCCCGCGCTGGCGGTGGGTACTGTCCTAACCCTTCCTCCGGCCATGCCGGTGCCAGGTTCTTTGCCGGGATACAGCACGGCTCTGGGCAGCACTGATCCACAAGCGGCCATCGTGGATTTGGTACTCGTGAGCGGCGGCTCGATCTTCCCTGTTCCGCCATTCCCGCCGGTACCTGCCGGTCCGCCGCCAGGCGTGACTTGCTACACAGCCGCAGCGGGTGGCGTGGCCGATCGTCAAGCCAACCCCTTGAACATGGGCGCGCTGAACGGCGATTTCTGGCTGCGCTATGTGTACGCCGCCGGCCCCGCGCTGGCTCGCAACCCGCAACCACCTGACGCAACCTTCGTGGGCCGTCAGACGCTGCATGGCTTGGCAACAGTCAACAGCGCCAACACCACCACGAACGCCACTGCGGCGCCGAACACGCAAGTTCCCGTCACCTACGGATCGAGCGTCACGGGACTGCTGAGCATGGGTGCGAACCCTCTCAGCAATGTGAATGTGCTGGGGACTCCAGCGGATCTTGAGGTTGGTGCTTGGGTACTGAGCCAGACCAACCCCTTGCAAGCGACCAACATCATGACCAACCCTGGTCGCGCTCCGACGACCACCGCAGGCGTGCCGGATTCGCAATTCGGCACTACACCCACGGGCTTGGTGCAGTTGGTTGCGCCGCAGAACCCGCCCTATCCGCCGCCGCAGCAGCCGTGGGGCAACTTCCTCTACGTGGTGGACTCTGACTCGCAATCCCTCAAGGTGTTCAACGGATACAACTTCCAGTTGATCAGCACCCTCACTGGCGTGGGCGCACCTGGTGGCCTCGGCATCTCGCCGGACTTGGGCTTCTTGTATGTGTCAAACCAGAATCAGGGCACGGTGCAGCGCATCTTTGCGAATCCCGCAACGCCACAGTTCCACACCCTTGCAGGGTTGATCACCGGTGTTGGGCCCTCGCCGCGCAGTATCGCGGTGATGCCTGCCAACGAGGATGTGTTCGTCTGCAACTTTGCAGGGAACAGCTTTTCGATCATCGATACCGCAACGCAAGCCGTTCGTGTCACGCTGGCAGCGTCTGGATCCATCGGCCCCTCCGATGTGTGCGTCACAGGGCGCATGCTCGGCGCAGGGCTGACCAACGCCTATACCGCGTTCATCCTGAATGCATTCAGCAACGATGTGACTTGCTATGAATCGGATTCACCTGTTGTGATCGAAAACACCTTGCAGGGCGTGGTCAAGGGTGGCATTACTGGACTGAACCTGCCGCGCCGTGGCTGCTGGAACTGGCTGTCGTATATCGGTGCGACTACTGGCCCTGGCTGCTTCGTAGCCAACAGCGGCGGCACCACGCTGAACCAACTGTGCTTGAACAACTTCACCCTCGGCCCCGCGCCGAACTTCCCGGGCCCTCCCGGCACCCGCGCCTATGTGAATGTGATGACCTTCGATGCCTCCAACATTGCGAGCATCGGCACGGCGCATCCTTCTGATGTGACGGTGGACAACCACTCGGGTCTGTACAACATCAACGTGGCGGGGCTCACGAACAACAAGGCAGCATGCGATCCGGCAGCGGGTGGCGGCGTGCCGAGCGTGATCATTGCCAGCTATCCCAGCGCCGGCCGCGTGGCTTCTTTCAGCTACACGCTTGGCAACACTTTCCTCAGCAGCACGGCTGTGCCTGGCTGCGATTTCCTCCAAAGCTATTACGACCAGTGATTCTGGTGTGATCACCTTGTGAGCACCATGCCCGGGCCGACCAGCCCGGGCATGTTCGTTATGCGTTCCATCACTTTGTCATGCTTCCTTTTCTTGCTTGCCTGCGGCGCAGCAGGCGATCCGTTGGTGCAGAGCACAGCCGCTGCTGCTGGATGGTTGCGCACGCAGACAGCGCCTGACGCCGGCACATTGCACGCCGCGGCTGAGGCCGCCGCACTGCTGCACGATCAGCCTTTGCTTGAATGGGTGCAGCAACAACGCGGCGCGTTCGCGAACGATGCTTGGATCGCGCTGTTGGATCGACAGACGGCGGCCGTTCAGCCTGCGACCGCGCGGCAGGGCCACGCGAAGTTGCACAGGTATTTACTTGCCAGCCTTGCGCCACCGGACGACCCGATTGCCGCCGCTGTTTTGCGCGAGTTCCTTGGGCTGGAATTGCATGGGTACATGTTGACGCATCAACTGTATGCACTGCGCTGGGCTCGTGAGCGTGGTGCAAAGGATGCTGTCAGCACAGAGCGTGTGCAACAGTTGGTCCAGCGCATGCGCGCTGCGTTTGACGCGCTGCCAGTGTTTTCTGACCTCTATGCAGAGCAGGCGAATCTGCTGCTGGCGTTTGGCGAACGCTTGCCAAAGTCCAGCATCGAACGCCTCACGCAAGCGCAGCACAGCGATGGGTCGTTTCGCGATGAGACCAGTTGGAACTTGGTCTTTGACGGCGAAGCAGTTGCGAGCGTCAGCAACCCGGTGCACACCACCGCTCAAGCTCTGTTGGCTTTGGCTCGCTGGAAGTGCGGCGAGAGCCAGCGATGACAGCCCAGAAGCGGGGCCTGATTGGCACCTTGGGCAGCATGCTGACGCTGGTGCGTTTCTCGCACACGTTGTTCGCGCTGCCGTGGGCTGCTGTGGGTTTTTTGTTGGCGCTGCCTGCGGCCTTGGAATTGCGCCAAGGCCTTGGTGCGTTGGCCTGCCTGATTTGCGCGCGCACCGCAGCCATGGCCTTCAACCGCCTCGTTGATCGCCGCTGGGACGCCTTCAACCCACGCACCAGTTCGCGCCCCAGTGTCACAGGTGAAGTGAGCGTCAGCGCCATGGTGCTGTTGGTTGTGGCGAGTTGTGTGGCCTTCACAGCGGCGGCCTGGTGGATCAACCCGCTGTGTGGCTGGCTTGCCCCTGTGGCCCTCACAGTTGTGTTGGGTTACTCGCTGACCAAGCGCTTCACACTAGCTTGCCATTGGGTCTTGGGCGCGGGCTTGGGCCTTGCGCCTGTGGGCGCCTACCTCACTGTGCGCGGCGCGTTCGACGAAGCGTCGATGGCGGCCATCGCCATCGGGGTTGCCGTGCTCTGTTGGACAG
>CAMDTN010000036.1 GCA_945907755.1 Singulisphaera sp. GP187
CCCCAGACGAGCTCGAGTTGCGCTTCGACAATGCCGCCCTCGATCTGCTGCTTGAGCGTGAAGAGCTGGGAGTAAAGGCGGATGGTCTTGCGGCGAAGTTTCTCCGCCTCGGCCCAGGGGCGCCACTTCGTGTCGAGGAAGGTGGCGAACTGAGCTTTGACCATGGCATACCTGTCGTATTCGGAGAGTATGACCGTCGTCTCGGCGGCGATGACAGGTTTGCCTTGCTCCGGTGGATTTGCCGATGAACTATGCGTGCCCTCTGCAATCAGGCTTGCACCGTCCGTGGCCTCGCGCAGCCGCGGCTCTTCCGTTGGCGTCTGCGTCATCTGCACCCACGGCCGCAGTACCGCGCTGGCAATATCCGGTGGCCTCATCTCGTGCAGCCGCTCAACGGCAAGCCAAATCTCGTCCTCACTCTCTGGGTCGTTGACGTTAATGCGGATGCCCGGCAGTCCTTGGATCTCGTGCTCGTAGCGTGCGAAGAGACCGTGTGCGGCCACGGTAGCGGCTGGCTTGCCCCGCAGCCGCGCGGACTGCTGAGAGAATTCAATAAGGGAGAGAATCCGATTTCTTTCTACGCTCATGAGGCTTCCCCTGTCATTGGCCGGAGCTTTCATACCATCGCATTCTTGTCTGCGCCCTCATCGCGCGTCAGGTGCGCCTAACGTGTATTGGACAGACCCGCATAAACACCGCAAACGCGGCGAGCCGGTCTGCCTAATCTGGGTTGCTGGCGAGCGCGAGAACGACGCATTGCGCCCTGGGTCCAGCAGATATGGCGCGAGGCACGCGAGGCGCTGCCAAGCGTTAGACGGATCTGCCTAAGATCCGGCCCGGATCGCTTGCCGGTCCCCAGGCTCTCGCACGCGGGAGAGGAGAGGCCGGGGTCGAGAGGTGCCCGGGTGCGCATTGTCAGCCTCCCAGCAAGCGGTCGGCCGGGGACCGGACGCCGGCGGGGCCGCGGTTCAGGACGTGGGTGTAGATCATCGTGGTGGCGACGTCCTTGTGGCCCAGCAGCTCCTGCACGGTGCGGATGTCGCTGCCGGATTCGAGCAGGTGGGTCGCGAAGGAGTGGCGGAAGGTGGACGAACACGGACGCGCCTGCGTGCGCGCTCTTTGCGCGGCGGACCGGATCGTGAGTGGTTTGCTTGCGACTAGCATCTGGTTTCGCAGGGGCGGAGTATCAGCCCGCACGCCGTTGACTGTCAAGTGGAGCGCCGCTCCGGCCCAAAGACGACCGCGCAGCAGCGGGAATAGGATGGGCGCGATGCGCGCTGGAATGATTGCAATCGTGCTGCTGGCCTCGATGGTGGTGGCATCGGCTCAGGCTGTAACGCTGGGCGAGGTGCAAGTGCTGACACTTGGGATGTTGCCCGCGCCGTTGCATGAATTGCTGCCCGAAGCCACGCGCGCAACCTTGCTCGTGAGGCGCGGTGGCAGTTTCATGACCGTGACGCCTGCTGCCATGCCCGCCGATTTCGTGCAAGCGCGCCTCGATGCCGCCGCAGCGCTGCACACGATGCTCGCCTTCGAGTTCAAGCTGACGCCTTCAGTGCCAGAGCATGATGCGTGGATCTTGTGGGGCGCGACAGTGCATCAGCGCGTGCCAGTAGCAACTGCGCAATATCTGAAACCCTCGGGGCCTGCGCACGAACGAACACCAGCGGCGATTCTTGTGCCCATTGCTGCGTGCGCCGACGAGCGCGCGTTCTTGCACGAGTGCACTCACCTCGCACTCGCACGCTTGCAACCGCTGCAACAGCGCAGCCTATGGCTCGAAGAAGGACTGGCGGAACTGTGCTCGGATGCTCGGGGCACTAACAACCGAATGTATTTGGAGACCATGCCGCGGCTGCCTGCGCGCTTCGCGGCCCACGCAAGCGCGTGGCGCGAGCCCGCCGCGCCTCCTGCGCTCACGCTGCGCGAGATGTTGGACGCCGCCGAACCCACGCGCGACGCTTGGTTGCGCACAGATCCCAAGCGGGCCCAGATGTTCATGGCGCAAGCCCACGCCTTGGTTCAGTTCCTGCGCCACGTGCAACCCGATGGAAAGATCCGCGTGGTCGCCGACAACAAGTTGCTGCGCCGCGTGTTGCTGTTGGAGGGCCGCGCCGAAGGGGCGTTGCATGGTCGCGAGGCATTTGTGGCTGCTTTGGGGAGCGACTGGAACATCGATGCCGCAGCAGAACTCTTCCGCATGTGGCTGCGTTGGTGCGCGGCACAAGCAGACACGGGCGCGGTGCATCATGAGCGCGCCTTGTTGCGCGGAGCGCTTAGCATCGGTGCGCCATGAATGACGAACAGGAATCGCTACGCTTCGGTTTCGGCCTGAAGCTGCTGGTGCCGTTGCTCATCGTCAGTGTGTTCGGGCTGATGGCTCCGTTGCTGGACCCGCGCCCGAAGGCCAAGGCGCATGACGCAGTGGAGCAAACTGGCCCGCGCGTGCCTTACCAAGATGAGTTGGCTCCCCTGCTGGAAGATGCGGCGCTGCTGCCGGAACAGCGCGCGGCGTTGCTCGAACTGCACCAACGGCTGAACGCTGCACAGTCGCAACATGGCGGCATCACAGCAGCAGACGCAGCGAAGTTGCAACGGCTGCTGCGCGGAAAGCGCTGAGATCTGCGGCTGATATCATGCGGCCATGAGCCAGACTTTCGCATGTCCTACCTGCCAAGCCCGTTACAGCTACGACCAAGTGCCGCCCGGCGACAGCTTCACTTGCGGCTCGTGCCAGTCTGAAGTGATGGCACCTTTGCGCGCCGCCGAGCAGCCGCCGTCGCCACGCACTGCACCCCGCAGCAGCGCACGCCCGGAGTACCGCCCGGGCGGCAGCCCGGGGGCTGCGCGCCCTAGTGCCGCCGCGCGCCACGCGCCCGCGAAGGCGAAGCCTGCATTCCCGATGGTGCCTGTAGCTGTGGGCGCAGCAGTGTTGATCGGCGTCGTGGCGTTCTTCGCCACCGGTGGCGACGACAAACCTGCCGAATCAACCACGACGAAGCCCGTGGCGGAGCAACCCAAGCAACCACAAGACCCAACGGCCGCTGCGCGCACCGAGATCACGCGCATCGCGGCTGCGAAGAAGCAAGACAGCGCTGAAGCCTGCTGGACCGCTGCTGCTGAACTGCGCACCCTTGTCGCTGGTTGGACGGCAAAGGGGCGCACCGCGACCGAAGTCGCGCCGCTCGAAGCCGAAGCAGAACGCTTGGTCGGAGAAACGGAACGCATCGACGCAGCCTTCGCGCCGCTGCACTTGGCGCGCGGCGATGTGTTGTATGCGGATGAGATGCTCGAATACGCCAATGCTTCATGGCTGGAGAGCACCGAGCAAGCGAGCGCTGAAGACTTGCACAAAAGCTTGAAAGCCACCGCTGAAGGCAGTGGCGGTTGGTTGAGCAGCACTCGCTTGGGATCGATGCAGTCCATGGTGGCCAAACTCGCACCGCAGAAGAAAGCTTGGGATGAATTCGCCGCCAGCGGCTTCTACCTCCGCGCGCAAGAAATGGCGAAGGACACCATTTCCGATCTGGACCAACGCTTCAGCCAGCGCAGCACTGACACCGACGAAAAGGACCCGAGGCTGAAAGGCAAAGGCGATTTCAAGTGGTCTGGCGTGGTGATGACCACGGACCCAAGCCTCAAGCCGTTCGTGTTCTTCGTGCAGAAGGATGAAAGCTGGAATCCGTTGCGCGTGGCGCGCTCGCGCTCACGATCGCTGAAGGCGCTGGAAGACATCATCCGCACGGAATACGGCGCCAGCCTGAATCTGAAGCCTCTTGAAGACCCGATCCCGGTGTTGCTGTTCCGCAACTACGCGATGTACCGCAAGTACAGCGGCCAAGACGGCGGAGCCGGTGGCGCCTACGCGCACTTCGAACCCATGACGGGGCGTCTCGCCGTGCACGACGACTGCGACCACACCACCATCATGCACGAAGGCACGCACCAACTGATGTGGGCATGGACGGACCGCAAGGGTCGCCCCACGCTGATGGACATGATGGGGCGCAGCTACTGGTTCCAAGAAGGCATCGCCGAGTGGTATGGCGGCGCGTCGCGCATCGTGCTGCCTTCCGGCGAAAGCACCTACGAAATCGGCAAACTCCATCAGGGGCGTCTCAGCAGCATCCGCCAATCGCAAACAAACGAAGGGCGCAAGTCGTTGTTCACGCTGCGCGAACTGATTGACACGCGCTACCGCGACAAACCGATCATCGAGAGTGGCGTGCGTACGCCCGACGGCAAAATCGTCGAACCGCCGCGGGTGGGCCAGCTCTATGCGCAAGGCTGGTTCCTGATCTACTTCATGAACCGCTTCAATTGCGATGACAAAGGCATGGTGCATCCGGATCAACCCGGCAAATACCAAGCCAAATGGCACGACTATGTGAAGGTCGAGCTTGAAGGCAAGACTGGCGCTGAAGAGTTCAAGCGTTGCATGGGCTTCAGCGAAGCCGACATGGACCGCCTCGAAACAGAGTACTGGCGCTATTTCGATTTCGTGCAGCGCAAAATCAACCTCGACCAAATGAAGGACAAAGACCTCGTCCCTTGGCAGCAAGCGAAGGCTGCTGATGGCTCGCCGTGTGGCGAAGAATCCGACGACCTTCTGCCAGCCTTCAAACCCGAAAACGCCCCGCCGAAGCGCAAGAAGTGATGCGCTGCTCCGCCACGATCAGTGGCGGAAGTGGCGGCGGCCGGTGAGCACCATGGCGATGGAGGCTTCGTCGCAAGCGCGCACGATGTCGGCATCGCGCACGCTGCCGCCGGGCTGCACCACTGCCGTGATGCCCGCCGCGATGCCAGCCTGAACCCCATCGGCAAAGGGGAAGAACGCGTCGGACGCCATCACCGCACCTTGCGAACGCGGGCCAGCTTTCTTGGCCGCTAATTCCACCGCATCCACGCGGCTCATTTGGCCAGCACCACAACCCACCAACGCGCCATCCTTCACCAACACGATGGCGTTGCTGGTGACATGGCGCACCAGCGCCCACGCGAGTTTCAGGTCTTCCATTTCGCGCGTCGAAGGCGCACGCCGCGTGACGCTGTTGAATTCGCAGTCTGGCTGCACATCGCGCTGTTGCACCAGCACCCCGCCGTCGATGCTGCGCACTTCCAGCACGCTCTCGCTGCGCGGCGCTGCATTCAATGCACCGGTTGCCAACAGGCGCACGCTCTTGCCCCATTTGACCGCACCGTGGAAATAGGCTGCAACGCCAGGCTCGAACGAAGGCGCCACGATGACTTCGAAGAATCTTTCCGGCACGCCCACTTCGCGCACCAATTCCATAGTGCACTCGGTGTTCAGCGCGAGGATGCCACCGAAAGCCGATAGCGGGTCTCCTGCCAGCGCCCGACGCCACGCGCTCATTTGATCGGCCCCGATGGCCGCGCCACAGGGGTTGCGGTGCTTGACGATGACAGCCGCCGGCGCAGGCAACGAACGCACCGCTTCTAAGGCCGCCGAAGCATCAAGGAAATTGTTGTAGGAGAGTTCTTTGCCCGAAAGCTGCTGCGCACTGGCCAAGTGGGCTTCTGAACCAGCCATGGAGCCCGGCAAGGTGTACACAGCCCCCGCTTGATGCGGGTTTTCGCCGTAGCGCGCGGTGGCGCGCAATTCCAACGGCAGCACCAGACGCTCGGGGAAACGCTCGTCGCCCAACCAGTGCGCGATCAACGCGTCGTAGGCCGCCGTGCGCCGGAACGCCTTGGCTGCCATGCGCCGCCTGAAACCAAGCGTGCTGGCGCCGTCATGGGCCTGCAGTTCCGCCAGTGCGACGGACAAGTCCGCCACATCGGTCAGCACCAACACCGCTTCGTGGTTCTTGCAACCGGAACGGATCATGGCCGGGCCGCCGATATCAATCATCTCGATGACTTCGTGCGCTGCTGCTCCGGGGCGCGCCGCCGCTGCTTCGAAGGGATACAAATCCACCAGCACCAAGTCGATGGGCACGATGCCATGTGTGCCTGCTTCGGCCACATGCCCTTCGTCGTTGCGCAGGTACAGCAAACCGCCGTGCACGCGCGGGTGCAGCGTCTTCACGCGCCCACTGAGCATTTCAGGAAAACCTGTGAGCTCGCTGACATCGCGCACCGCAACGCCCGCATCGCGAATGGTTTTCGCGGTGCCACCGGTGGAGAGGATTTCCACGCCGCGCGCCGCCAAGGCCACTGCAAATTCCGCCACGCCCGCTTTGTTCCAAGCGCTCAACAACGCGCGGCGCACTGGAGTCAGTCCGAGCGGAAGCCCGGGCACCGCGTCTTGGCTCATCGCTTCAGCGCTTTCTGTTTCAGCCATGCTTCGATGAAGGGTTGCACACCGCCATCCAACACTGCTTGGACATTTCCTGACTCGCCCTGCTCTTTGTCGTCGATGCGCAAGTCCTTCACCATGGTGTACGGCGCCAGCACATAGGAGCGAATCTGATTGCCCCATGCGATCTCGCCCTTCACGTCGTACAGCGACTTGATCTGCGAATTGCGTTGCGCTTCGCGGCGCTGCAGCAAACGCGTCTTCATCATCTTCATGGCAGCGCCCTTGTTCTTGTGCTGCGACCGTTCGCTTTGGCACTGCACCACGACACCCGTCGGCAAATGCGTCAAACGCACAGCGGATTCGGTCTTATTCACATGCTGGCCGCCAGCGCCGCCAGCGCGGTATGTATCGATGCGCAAGTCTTTGTCCAAGACTTCGATATCTGGCTCTTCTTCTAATTCTGGTGAGATGTCCACCGCGGCGAAGCTCGTCTGGCGGCGGCCTTGGCCGTCGAAAGGCGACATGCGCACTAAACGGTGCACACCCATTTCTGCGGTCAGATATCCGAATGCATAAGGCCCATTGACGCGCATGGTCGCATGCTTGATGCCGGCCTCTTCAGCCTCCACCATATCCAGCACTTCCACCGTGTAACCGCGCAGTTCCGCCCAACGCGTGTACATGCGCATCAGCATTTGTGCCCAATCAGAAGCGTCGGTGCCGCCTGCTCCCGCTTGAAAGGTCATCACGGCGCCGCAATGGTCCCAGACACCGCAAAGCAGTGTCTTCAGTTCCAGCGCGTCGTAACGCTGTTGCAATTCGTTGCGAGTGGCGATGACTTCTTGAAGCCCTGAGTCGCCACCGTCTTCAACGGCGAGTTCCAGCAGCACTTCCAAGTCTTCCAGCGCGTTGCCCATGCTGTCGAGTTCGCTGGTGCGGCTCTTGGCCTCTTTCAACGCTCCCACTTTGATTCGCGCTTTCTCTTGGTCCTCCCAGAACCCTTCCACGGCCATCTCTATCTCGATAGCCGCCGAGCGCGCTTTTAGGCCCGCATAGTCAAAGAGAGTCCCTCAGATGAGCCAAGCCATCGCGCATCTTGTCTAAGGACGCCTTGAATTCAGGAACCGAGTCCATAGGGGGTAAACCTCCGCCAATGTCCGTCAGGCTTCGGGCCGAAGCTCGTAGCGTTCTGCGCGGCGCACGACCTCTTCGACCGCTGCTGCACTAAGAATCTTGCCCTTCTCGCTCTTGATGAATTTCATCAGGGTGGAGAGCAGGCGCAAATAGCCCGCTTGCTCTTGATCCGGCCCTGCGATCATGACCACAAGGCGAACAGGATCGTCATCCAGCCCGCCGCCCCAATCGATGCCATCAGGGGCAATGCCCACGGCCACAACAAAGTTGTCCACGGTAGCGATGCGCGCATGGGGCAGCGCGATGCCATAGCCGAGACCGGTGCTCATCATCACTTCTCGCGACAGAATGGCCTGTTGCAACGCGGCAATGTCTTTCACCGCGCCCGATGCGCTGACCAGCCCCAGCATTTGCTGCAAGGCTTCCTGCTTGGTGCAGGTCGGCAGCCATGCAACGCGGTCCAAACTGATGAAATCGGCGAGCGTACTCAAGCGCGCCGATCATAGGAACGCCGCGACCCTGCGGCAAGCGGCGCGCGCGTCAGGCGATGACGCCCATGGCGCGGCCCACGCGTGTGAAGGCCGCGACAGCCTGCTCGAGATGCGCTTGCTCGTGCGCCGCAGAAACCTGCACACGGATGCGCGCGGCATCCTTCGGCACGACGGGATAAGAGAAGCCCACCACGTAGATGCCTTCGTCCAGCATGGCGCGCGCCAAATCCACAGCCAGCTTCGCGTCGCCGAGCATGATGGGCACGATGGGGTGCACGCCGGGGCGGATCTTGAAACCCGCAGCGGTCATCGCCGCGCGGAACCACGCGGTGTTGCGTTCCAGTTTGTCGCGCAGCGCGGTGGATTCGGATAACAGGCGCAAGCACGCGAGCGAGGCCGCTGTGATTGCCGGTGCCAACGTGTTGGAAAACAGGTACGGGCGCGAACGCTGGCGCAACAAGTCCACCACTTCGGTCTTGGCTGCAGTGAACCCTCCACTGGCGCCGCCAAGCGCCTTGCCCAATGTGGAATTGATGATGTCCACCCGCGCTTCCACACCGCAATGCTCGGGAGTGCCACGGCCCGTGCGCCCAACGAAACCCGTGGCGTGGCTGTCATCGACAAACACGATGGCGCCGTAACGATCCGCAAGTTCGCAAATGTCCGCGAGCGGCGCGATGGTGCCGTCCATGCTGAACACACCGTCGGTGGCAATCAGCTTCAAGCGCGCGCTGGAGGCCTCCTCCAGGCGCAGCTTCAGTTCTGCCATGTCGGCGTTGGCGTAACGCAAGCGCCGCGCCTTCGACAACCGAATGCCATCGATGATGGATGCGTGGTTCAACGAATCTGAAATGATCGCGTCCTCTTCGCCGGTCAGCGCTTCGAACAAACCACCGTTGGCGTCGAAGCACGAGCCGTAAAGAATGCAATCTTCGCGCCTCAGAAACGCAGCCATCTCGCGTTCCAACTCGCGGTGCTGCGATTGGGTGCCGCAAATGAAGCGCACCGAAGAGAGCCCGAAGCCATACTCGTCCAGACCTGCATGGGCCGCGGCTAAGAGGCGCGGATCGGACGAAAGCCCCAAGTAATTGTTGGCGCAAAAGTTGAGCATCTCGCCCTGCTGCACCCGAATGCGCGCACCCTGCGGCGACAGCAATTCGCGCTCGGCTTTCCACAAACCGGCTTCGCGAATGCTCTGCAACTGAGTCTTGAGATTGGCAATCAGATCGGCGTCCATGGCGGCTCCCTTTGGCGCTGGCACCATACGCGCCGCGCCGACAGGACCGCAAGCGCAGGCACTTTCCGCTGGGGAATCCGTGGCTATCGTGCCACCCATGACCAGTAGAAAACCCGCCGTGCTTGTGACAGGTGCGAATGGTGAAATCGGCCACTCCTTGGTGCGACGCCTCGCCGCCGGTGGCGCGAATGTGGTGGCTTTGGATGTGCGCGAAATTGATGCCGCTTGCAAACCCTTGTGCAGCGCCACTCAAGTAGGCGACATCCTCGACTTCGGCATGTTGCAACGCTTGGGCGTTGAGTTCGAATTCACCAGCGTGTTCCACCTCGCAGCGCTGCTCTCCACACGCGGCGAGTTTCAGCCCGAGCTCGCTCACCGCGTCAATGTCGAAGGCACTTTGAACTTGCTGCGCTTGGCGGTGGAATCTGCCAGCAGCAGCGGCAAGGCAGTCACATTCCTGTTCCCCTCCTCCATCGCGGCTTACGGCATTGCAGACCCGAAGCAGCGCGCCGCCGCCGGACGCGTGCGCGAAGACGAACACCTCGCACCGCAAACCATGTATGGCTGCAACAAGCTGTACGGCGAACACCTCGGGCGCTATTACACGCACCACTACCGCCGCTTGGCTGCAGACCAACAACATCCGGTAGATTTCCGTTCCATTCGTTTCCCCGGATTGATTTCGGCGGACACTGTGCCCAGCGGCGGCACCAGCGACTACGCTCCAGAAATGCTGCACGCGGCCGCGCGCGGCGAACCCTATGCGTGCTACGTGCGCGAGGACATTCGCTTGCCCTTCATGGCCATGCCCGATGCCGTGGACGCCATCATGGCGCTCGCAACAGCGCCGCGTGCGAGTCTGAGCACCCATGTCTACAACATCGGTGCCTTCGCACCGTCTGCCGGCGAATTCGCCGCGCTGGTGCGCGAGTTCTTCCCCAAAGCCGAACTCAGCTTCAGCCCCGATGTGCTGCGCCAAGCCATTGTGGAATCGTGGCCCGCCGATGTGGACGACAGCCGCGCGCGCCGCGATTGGGGCTTCAAACCTGCCTATGATTTGCGCCGCACTTTCAGCGAGTATCTCGTTCCCGGTGTGCGCCGCCGCTACGGCATCGCGTGACAGCGCTCGCTGCATGGCGGCATGTCCTATCCTGTGCCCATGAGCGCTGCACATTTCCTCCTGCCACTTTGTGTGTTGCTCGCGGCCTGCACCGCCACACCGTCCGTCGCGGACTGGCAACTGCAGTGGTCCGACGAGTTCGCGCGCGACGGCGCTCCGAATCCGGCGCTGTGGGACTGCGAAGATGGCCGCGTGCGCAATGGCGAGTTGCAGCACTACACGCGCGATCGTCTCGCGAACGCGCGCGTTGAGAACGGGCATCTTGTGATCGAAGCGCGCCGCGAGGATTTCGCCGGCGCCACATTCACTTCGGCCAGCCTGATCACGCTGGGTCGTGCGGCCTTCACCCACGCGCGCATCGAAGTCTCTGCCCGTCTGCCGCGGGGCCGTGGCGTGTGGCCAGCGATTTGGCTGCTCGGCACGAATCGAAGCGAAGTCGGTTGGCCGGCGTGCGGCGAGATCGATGTGATGGAGTTCGTCGGCTTCGACCCTGACGCCGTGCACCAGACGGTGCACACCGCGAAATACAACCACATGCATAGCAATAGCCGCGGCACGCGCATCTCAATGACAGCACCGAGCGACGGGTTTCACATTTACGCTGTCGAGTGGGATCGGGAACGCATGCAGTTCACGATCGACGGCAACCCAACCTTCACGGTGGTCAACGACCACAGCGAATCGTGGCCGTTCGACGCACCGTTCTATCTGCTGCTCAATGTCGCCGTCGGTGGCACTTGGGGCGGGCAGCACGGCGTCGACGAGAGTGTGTTCCCGCAGCAAATGGCGGTGGATTGGGTGCGCGTGTGGGCGCGACGCTGAAGGCTGTCGCCAAGCCGTTCAATAATCATTGCACTGCTAAGCACGACGGCGCGCAGCGCTTGAGCCGCGCGGTGGCCTTGTGCCAGGGCGGCCCGTACCGATTGCATCGAGGTCGGCGATCAATGCTGTTGGCGTTTGGTAACGGTCCACCGGAGCCTTGGCCAGCAATTTTAGAATGATGCGCTCGGTGTCTGCCTGCAAGCCCGGCACATGACGGCTGGGCGGCACTGGGCGTTCGCTGACATGCTTCAGCATCACCACCGTTGCGTTGGGGCCTTCGAAGGGGCGCACGCCAGTGACCGCGTGATAGAAGGTGGCGCCGAGGCTGTACAAATCGCTGCGCACATCAATGTCTTCCGCGCCCTTCGCTTGCTCTGGCGAAATGTAATTCGGTGTGCCCAAAGTGGAACCGCGTTCCGTGGAACCACTGGTGCGCCGATTGTCTTTGGCGAGCCCGAGGTCCAGCAATTTCGCCACGCCGCCTTCGGCAATGATGATGTTGTCGGGCTTCACATCACGGTGCACCAACCCTTGCGCATTGGCGTGTTCCAAGGCACTGGCGATCTGCCGCACAATGGCGATAGCGCGCGCTTCATCCAACGCCCCGCCGCGCTGCAAAAGCTTCAATAGCGTCGGCCCCGGGCAATACTCCATCGCGAAATACCAAGCACCGGCTGCTTCCCCTGCATCAAAACCCTGCACAATGTTGGCGTGGTTCAAGCGCCCTGCGATGCGCGCCTCTTTCATGAAGCGACGCACATAGGCCTCGTCTTCCGCCAACCAGCGCGCAAGAATCTTGATGGCCACCACACGGTCCAGCCCCAACTGCCGTGCCTTGTACACCGTGCCTGTGCTGCCGCCGCCGAGCTTTTCGAGCAACTTGAAACCTGGAATGCGGAATGACGCCTTCACATTCGCGACAGTCCGTTCCAGTTCCGCTTTTTGCTCTTCTGTGATGAAGCCGCGCTCCATCAATATCTCGCCCATGGGTTTGGGCCGCAGCCCAAGCATCACCAGCTTGTCTTGAAGTTCGCGGGCCTCGGCAACGCACTCGGCGCTAATCCAACCGTTGCGCGTGGCCGCGCGCAGCAGTAGTTGTTCATCGTCTGGCAGGCTGGATGGGTCCATCGGTTCAGTGCACCACATGTCCCAAGCGCGCAAGATGCCGACTCTGCAACGCCAGCATTTTCTCGCGCGCTTTGGGAGTGGCGTCATCGTAGCCCAGGAGGTGCAGGAGCCCGTGGGCGATGTAGAAGAGCAATTCCGCGGCGGCTGGATGCCCACGTTTGCGCGCTTCACGACTGGCACGACACGCATTCACCACCACTTCGCCTTCGTTGGCGCCGTAGGCTTGGGCCACAACATCAGTGGACCAGTCATGCCCAAGGCAACGCCGGTTCCAGCGGCGCGACGCGGCGTCATCGACCACCGTCACGGTCAAGTCCATGCGGCGTCGCTCAGAGCGCAGGATTTGCTGCACCAAGCGCTGCGCTTCGGCTGCGCGGCAACGCACGCTGCGCTCTTGCAGCTGCAACTCCAGCATGGATCAGTGCGGCCGACCGCGGGGGCGGATGTTGCCATCGTCGCGCTGCGCGTCACGGCGCGGGCGATCTTCCGTGCCTTCTCCGCCAGCGGGGCGCCGTTCGTTGCCGTGATGCCCACCCTGATGGCCGTGCGCATCCGCAGGGCCGTGATGCGATGTGGGGTGCCCCTGCTCGCCGTGCTGCTGCGCCGCATGCTGGGCGTGCAGTTCATCTTCGCGCGCGTAAGCGTGGACAATTTCGGACACCACTGGGTGGCGCACAATGTCGCCGCGGCTCATGTGCACGAAGCCCACGCCTTCAATGTTTTCGAGGATGCGGCGTGCTGTAATCAACCCCGAAGCCTTGTTGCCGGGCAAATCAATCTGCGTGATGTCGCCAGTGACGATCATCTTCGAACGCGCGCCAAGGCGTGTCAGCGCCATCTTCATTTGCGTGTTGGTGCAGTTTTGCGCTTCGTCCAAGATGATGAGGCTGCCGTCCAGCGTGCGCCCACGCATGTAGGCCAGCGGCAAAATCTCGACGATCTCTTCTTCCATGTAGCGCTTCAGTTGCCCGCGCGGCAAGACATCGTTCAGCGCGTCGTAGAGCGGGCGCAAGTAGGGGTTGATCTTTGCGGCTAAGTCCCCTGGCAAGAAGCCGAGGCTTTCTCCGGCTTCCACCGCAGGGCGGCACAGCACAATGCGCCGGAATTGGCCCGAGCGCAGAAACTGCACAGCGCTGGCCACTGCCAAGTACGACTTGCCCGTGCCCGCAGGCCCGATGCCGAAAGTGACCGTGTTGGCCTGAATGGATTCGAGATAGCGCGCTTGGTTTTCGCTGCGAGGTTCGACCAATTTGCCGGCGCCGTCGTTGCTGCTTGGAGCGCTGTGAGTGTTGCCGTGGCCGTGCTCCCCATGCGCATGTGCATTGGATTGGCCGTGGGCATCGGCGCGGCGGAACAGCGCTTCAACATCGGATTCGTGCAGCACCTTGCCACTGCGAATGCGCTCCAGTGCGCGGTCTAAGGCTCGCGCGGCATCGCTCACGGCATCGGGCGCACCAGAAATGCGCACAGCACCGCCCCGCGTCATCGCTTCCACTTTGTAGATGCGCCGCAGCAGGTGCAGGTTGCGGTCCAAAGCCCCGAAGAGCGCCCGCTCTTCTTCCAAATCACGCAGAGGGATAACGCGCTGATTCATCGTGTGGTTGCTGCTGTCTCGGAAAACCTACGCTTCAATTCGTCCATGCGCGGACCAAAGTGTAGCCCAAAGGCGCTGCGAAAATGAAACTGTCGAGCAAGTCCAGCAGGCCGCCGAAAGCTGGCAACAAGGCTGCCGAGTCTTTCACCTTCATGCTTCGCTTGAAGGCCGATTCGAACAGGTCGCCCACTTGGGTGGACAGTGCCAGCGCAAGCCCAAGGGCGATGGCGCGCCACCCGCCAAGCGGCCCAGCCAATTCCGGCAACAAGTGCGCCAACAGAACTGTGCCCCCAGTGCCCAAAACCACCCCGGTGAGGGCGCCTTCGATGGTCTTATAAGGACTCACCCCGGGGCACAGCTTGTGCCGCCCGAACAGAGTGCCGCCGATGTAGCCACCGATGTCATTCAACTTCGAACCCAGCACCAGTGTGAATACCAACGCCGTGCCGCACGCGGGGATCGCAGCAGTTGCCGCCAACGCCGCTGCAGGCAGCACCGTCATGGCGACACAGGCGGGCATGTGCAGTGTGGTGGCGAAATCTTGCGGGCTCACCGCGCTGGTGCGGCGCGCACCTAAGAGCAGCGCTGCTGCGCTGAACAGCGCCAACGGCAGCATGCAAGCCAAGAGCAAATCCAGTTGCGTGCGCTGCGCAGTGCACGCGAGCACAGCGGCGCTACCGCTGAGCAACAACAGCAACGGAACCCCAGCGGCGCGCACGCTCTGAGGCATGCCATCACCCACAATTTTCCAGTATTCCAACGCCGCGCCGAAGCCCAGCAGCAAGGCCAGCAGCGGTGTGATCAGGGCCTGCTCACGATCCAATACAAAAACGCCACCCAGCACCAAGAGCAACAGCGAACCAATGCCGTAGCGGGCCAGCGGAGTTTTCACGAGGCCGCCCCTCCGCCTTGCACGCCGCCGAAGCGCCTGTCGCGCCGCGCGTATTCGCCAAACGCTTCTTCCAACAGCGGCCTGCGCACATCGGGCCAACACATGGATGTCACAAATATTTCCGCGTAAGAAATTTGCCACAGCAAGAAATTGCTGACGCGCAAATCCCCCGCCGTGCGGATGAGCAAATCAACATCCGGCATGGAAGGGCAGTACATGCGCTGCGCCAATGCCGCTTCGTCGATGTCCTCGGGGTTCAGTCGCCCCGCACGGGCTTCGCGCGCGATGGCCTGTGCTGCGTCCACCAACTCGCCGCGCCCGCCGTAGTTCAGCGCCAAGCACAGCGTGGTGCCACGGTTGTTGGCGGTGAGGGCTTCCGTGCGGCGGATCTCGGCCAACACGCGCGGCGGCAATTCGTGCAAGCGCCCGGCGGTCACCAAGCGCACGGCGTTCTCCATCAGGGTGGGCCGTTCGTTGATCATGAAGCGCCGCAGCAGCGCCATCAGCGTGTGCACTTCCAAGGATGGGCGTTGGCGAAAATTCTCGGTGCTCAATGCGTATAGCGTCAGCCAAGGCAGATGCGCGCGCGCACATTCCGTGACCACTTCGCGCACTGCGTCCACGCCAGCGCGGTGGCCGCGCGAGCGGATTTGGCCGCGCGCTTCCGCCCAACGGCCGTTGCCGTCCATAATGATGGCGAGGTGCCGAACGCCGCGCAGGTCCATGTCAGGCAGACCTTGAGCGCAGGACAGTCTGGCTGCGTTCAGGGCCTGTGGACACCAGCGTCACTGGAACTCCAGTGCCCACTTCGATGCGCTTGATCAGCACTTGCAGCGCCTGCGGCAACGCATCGGAGTCGCGGTGGCCGGTCAGATCATCGCTCCAGCCTTCGAACTCTTCGTACACCGGTTTGGCGCGCTCCAACGCAGCGCCTGGGAAATCGGTGGTGCGCACGCCATCCACTTCATAAGCCGTGCACAGTTTCACCACGGGCTCGCCTGTGAGGACATCGGCCTTGGTGAGCGCAATTTCCGTCACGCCGTTAGTGCGCGCAGCGAAGCGTGCGGCCACGATGTCGAACCAACCGCAGCGGCGCGGCCGCCCGGTGGTGGAACCGAATTCGTGCCCGCGACGACGCAAGCCTTCGCCAACTGCACCGCAATCTTCTGTGGGGAATGGGCCTGCGCCCACGCGCGTGCAATAAGCCTTGGCCACAGCGATGACGCGGCCCACGGAGCGCGGCGGTAAACCAGAGCCAGCGAGCAAACCGCCCATGTGGCAATTGCTGCTGGTGACGAAGGGATAACTGCCCAAATCCAGATCCAGCAGCGCCCCCTGCGCACCTTCGATGAGAATGCGCTTGCCTTGCTCTTCAGCGTCCAACAACAACCCAACGCTGTCAGCAACGCGAGGTGCCAAGCGCGCGGCCACGGCGAGCAAGCCGGGTAAAAATGTGTCGGCATCCAAGGCCTTCGCACCCAATGCACGCAGCATCAAGTTCTTCTGTTCCAAATCTTCGCGCACGCGCTGCGCGAATTCTTTGGGGCGCGTCAGCCACGCAGCCGGGATGCCGTTACGCGCTGCTTTGTCCATGTAGGCCGGGCCGATGCCACGCTTGGTGGTGCCGATAGCGGCAGCACCCCGCGCGATTTCCATGGCTTCGTCCAAGGCCTGATGCCAAGGCAACACCAAGTGCGCGCGCTCGCCCAAGACGAGACGGTCTTCGACAAGCACACCACTCGCGGCCAGTGCATCCAGTTCGCGCACCAGAGTGAGTGGGTCCACCACGACGCCGTTACCGATGACGCCCAACACATGCCCATTCAACATGGCGCTCGGAATCAGATGCAGCACGCGCGTGGTTTCGCCGACGCGCACAGTGTGCCCCGCGTTGGCGCCGCCTTGCGCGCGCACCACGATGTCCAAGTCGCTGCCCAAGGCATCGACCATCTTGCCCTTACCTTCATCGCCCCATTGCAACCCCAGGAGTGCAGTAACGCTCATCGAACGGCCTCCGTTGCAGCATCAACCATGGCGCGGAAGCGAGTGAATAGATGCACTGAATCGTGCGGGCCGGGCGCTGCCTCGGGGTGATACTGCACCGCCATCATGCGCAACTCTTGCGAGTCCATGCCTTCCACTGTGCCGTCATTCAAGTTCAAGTGCGTGATGCGCGCACCGGCGCGCTTGGCCGATTCGGGCTCTACCGCGAAACCGTGATTCTGCGCAGTGATTTCAACGCGCCCAGTGGTCAGGTCCTTCACGGGCTGATTGCCGCCGTGATGCCCGAACTTCAGCTTGAACACTTCGGCGCCCATGGCTTCACCGATGATCTGATGGCCGAGGCAGATGCCGAACATGGGCTTGCGCCCCAGCACACCGCGCGCGGCTTCCACGGCGTAGCGCAGTACGCGCGGGTCTCCTGGGCCGTTGGATAAAAACACCGCGTCGGGGTGCTCGGCCAAGATGTCAGCAGCGCTGGCTTGCGCTGGCAAGACCACCACTTCAAAACCCGCTTGCACCAGCGAGCGGAAGATGTTGGCCTTCGCGCCATAATCCATGGCCACCACGCGCGGCCTGCCTGCTGAGGGCACCGACATCTCGGGCCAGAATCGTGTTTCGGGGCCTTCGGTCCACAGGATGCGGCGGCCCCGCGTCACTTCCAGAACCAAGTCGCGGCCCACAAGGTCCGGCACTGCGTGCAGACGCTGCAACAACACTTCGTCGCTGTCAGTGGCCGTCGTCAGCACGCCCTTCATTGCGCCATCGCGCCGCAAACGCCGCGTCAGCGCGCGCGTGTCCAGCCCATCAATGGCCACCACTTTGTGGCGCATCAAATAATCTTGCAGCGATTCGGTCGAACGATAATTGCTGGTGACGGTGCTGAGTTCGCGCACGATCAAACCACTCAGATGCGGCCGCTCACATTCTTCATCGGCGGGGTTGGTGCCGTAGTTCCCGATGAGCGGATTCGTCATGGTGACGATCTGCCCGCGGTACGAAGGGTCGGTAATAATCTCTTGGTAGCCCGTCAAACTGGTGTTGAACACCACTTCGCCGCCAGCTTCGCCTTCGGCACCAATGGACCGTCCTTTCCAGACAGATCCATCCGCCAACAGCAGTCGTGCTTCGCGTTCGTTGCTCATTTCTGTCCACCCTCCACCACCAACCGATTGATCTTTGCCGCCGCACAGCCACCGCCGAAACCGTTGTCGATGTTGGTCACGGTCACTCCGGCTGCGCAGGAGTTCAGCATGGCCAACAACGCCGTCACACCACCGAATGCCGTGCCATAGCCCGTGCTCGTCGGCACCGCGATGATGGGGCGGTCTAACAGCCCACCCACCACGCTGGGCAACGCGCCTTCCATCCCAGCAACAACAACCAGCGCATTGCTGGAGCGCAGTGTTGCGAGACATGGCTCCAAGCGGTGCAAACCAGCCACACCCACATCGAAGAAGCGCTCAACAATGGCCCCCATGGCTTCGGCGGTCAGCGCAGCCTCTTCGGCCACGGGCCCGTCGCTGGTGCCAGCGGCACACACGCTGACCAAGCCCACGCGTTGGCGGGGGCTGCTGTCCCAGCGCACGATCCGCGCGCGCTCATGATGTTCCGCCCCGGGCAATACGCCCAACAACGCCTGTGCCTGTTCGTTGTCCGCACGAGTGAACAACGCTCGCGGCCCAGCGGCGCGCAAGGCTAAAGCGATGGCCACGCATTCCGCCACAGTCTTGCCGGCGCAAAAGACCACTTCAGGAAAGCCGCAGCGCAGTTCACGCTGCAAGTCCACCCGCGCAAAATGGAGGTCGGTTACAGCACTGCCGATGTGCTTCGCTGCGGCATCTGGTTTCACGGTGCCACGCGCCACGCTGGCCAGCAGCGCGGATAGGTCAGACTGATCCATGAGAGCAATGGTGGCGCCGGCGCTCCGCAGGTCTGCGCTGACGAGTGTCTGCGCTTCGCTTTTGCACACTCCCGGGCCGGGGGCCGTTTTAGCCGTGGGGGCAATCCTCGGCAACGCGTCAGGGGGTCGGAGCGGCTGATTCTCGGGGCCAAGTAGTCCGCGGCGACACTTTCGGGGCGCGCCCCAAGCCAGAGCGCAGCAATTCGAAGCCCCGCGCAGCCACCATGGCGGCGTTGTCGCCACAAAGTGCAGGGGGCGCTAACAGCAATTCCCAGCCGTGCTGCGCCGCCGCCACTGTTAGGCCTGCGCGCAGCGGGCCGTTGCAGGCAACGCCTCCACCCACGGCAAGGCGTTGGATTCCCGTCTGCTCCACGGCGCGGCGGGCCTTTTCCACCAAGACATCGACCACGGTGGCTTGAAACGAAGCGGCCACATCTGCGGCGCGCATGCCCTCGGGCAACTGGCGCCGCGGACGGCCATCAGTTTCTTGGCCGAAGCATGTGTACAGCACCGCAGTCTTCAGCCCCGAGAACGAGAAATCCAAAGACTGGGGCCCGAGCAGTGGGCGCTTGAAGCGGAAAGCCTGCGGGTTGCCGTCCGCCGCGGCCCGCTGCAACGCTGGCCCGCCAGGGAATCCCAGCCCGAGCATCTTGGCTACCTTGTCAAAAGCCTCACCCGCCGCGTCGTCGATGGTGGCGCCGAGCAAGCGGTGGTCCCCTGCGCTGCGCGAATGGAACAAGTGGGTGTGCCCACCGCTCACCACGAGGGAAATGAAGGGATGCCGCGGCCACTCGCCCGCCGCGAGGAACGGCGCGGTGAGGTGGGCTTCTACATGATTCACGCCAACCAAAGGCACGCCGTAGGCCAAGGCGATGCCTTCGGCCCCAGCGATTCCGGTGAGCAGCGCCGCCTGCAAGCCAGGGCTGTCGGTGACCGCCACGGCATCCGGACGCGCCGCGCCTGCTGCGCGCAGCACCGAATCCAAAACTGGTGCGAGGTTGCGCACATGTTCCCGCGCGGCCAAGTCTGGCACCACGCCTCCGAAGGGGCGGTGCGCGTCGACCTGCGAGAGCACTGTGGACGCAACGATTTCGCGTCCATCGCGCACCAGCGCCACGGCGGTTTCGTCACACGACGATTCAACACCCAAGACCAGCATGAGTCAGAGCTTCCTGTCTTGCGGCGGCTTGCCACGCAGGATGTCTAACGCGGCATCCAGTTGCGCATCTTGCATGGGGGTTTCTTGCTGCAGTTCGGCGCGCACCGCTGCGGTGTAACGCCAGCTCAAACGCAGCGCATCAGCGGAGACTTGCGCTGCAGCGTCAAGGACCAACCCCACATCAGGCACTAATCCACCGCGCCCTGCCGCTTGCGGATCCAGGCCGATGGACTTTTCGATGCAGCGGCCGGAGGGCGCGTAGTGGTGGGCCGTGGTCAAACGCAAAGCGGCACCTGGCAGCGAACGCAACGCAGTGATCTGCTGCACCACACCTTTGCCATAAGTGCGCTCGCCAAGCAGCGGCGCGCGCGCGTGGTCTTGCAACGCCGCAGCAACCACCTCTGATGCCGAGGCGCTGCGCTTGTCGACAAGCACTACCAGCGGCAGCGTTGCAAAAGGCGCTTCGAGCGCGGCGCGCAATTCTCTGGAACCGGAGCGACCGATGGTCTGAACGATCAACACTTCGTTGCCCAGAAAAAGGCGGGCGACATCGGCACCGGCGTCCAAGACCCCACCGGGGTTGTCGCGCAAGTCCAGCACCAATCCCTTCAAACCCTGCGCCAACATTGCATCCACCGCAGCGCGCGCTTGCTGCGCTGTGTTCAGAAAGAAGCTCTCAATAACCAGCACACCCAAACCGTTTTCCGCATCCAGCATGGCGCCGTACGCACTTGGTTGGTCCACAGAACCGCGGGTCAGCGTGATGCTGGATTCGCTGTTGTCTGCGTGACGCCGCACTTGCAACAACACTTGAGTGCCAGCCGGCCCGGCCAGCCGACCGCGCACATGAACCAACGGCCGCACGCTCGGCACCACAACGCCATCGATGCTGCTGATCACATCTAACGGCGCCAATGTGCTGCTACTAGCGGGGCCACCAGCGATGATCTCGAATACGGTCAGCCCGCGCGAAGTCTCGCCCAGCATCACGCCGATGCCTGCGTAGTGGCCAGCGGTGCGTTGGCTTTCGTGCTGATACTCCGTTGCGCTCCACGCTGCGGAGTACGGGTCCAACGCTGTGGCCATGCCGTTGGCTGCCGCCAAGGCCAGTACACCATCATCTTGCTGCACCACAGCTCGTTCGCGGATCAAGCGCGCCACTTCTGTGGCCACCGCCTCGGGCGATCCTTCTGCAGGCATCAAGTCGTGCACCAAGACGAAAACTGCAGCCGCACTCAGCAAGACAGCAGCCACAAGCAACACTGCATCGAAGCGATGTTTCATCGCACGCTCTCCGGCAATGCTGGCAAGATGCAACGCGCCCCAGCGTCTAAGCCCCAGCGCGCAAAAGTGCCCGCGGGCAATTCCAGCACGAAACGCGCTGGTTTGAGTGAGGCTGCAAGTGGCAACTGCGCTGACGACAATCCCGGCGCGGGCGCTGGCAGCGTCACCACATTCAGTACGCCGCCTTGGTCATCCAAGAATGCGATGTCCAAAGCGATGCGGCAACCCAGCATCCAAAATGAACGCTGCCCCGCCGCTGGGTAAACGAAGAGCATGCCCTCATCTGCTGCGAGGGTGGTGCGGTCAGCGAGGCCGCGACCACGCGAGGCTTCGTCCGCAGCCAAGGCCACGAACACGGTGTGCCCTTCCACTTCCATCGGCACCAAACCACTGCGCGTTGGAAGTGCAGGCACAGTGCGCGGCGCCGCGTCAGGCGTTGCGCTGCAGGCAGCGAACACAACGAACAGCAGCACGAATTTCATGGCCACCAACCTTGCGG
Organism: Singulisphaera sp. GP187; assembly: GCA_945907755.1. Lineage (GTDB taxonomy): Bacteria > Planctomycetota > SXUL01. The sequence continues at coordinate 21,527 of CAMDTN010000036.1, forward strand.
CAGTGGCACAGGCACGCCTTGTTGCGACAGCGCTTCGGGGCCGCGGCGCACACGGCGCAGCAAAGTGCGCGCGAGGTCGCCCAATGCTTGCACGCGCTGCGGAGGCCACTCCTTTGCTTGCGGCACCATCACATGAATCGCTGCCAAGTGCGCGGCATCACTGCCTGGTGGCAAACCAGAGCGCCCCGCTACGGCGCGCGAAGTAATGCTGAGCGTTCCATCCAGCGCAAGCACACAGTGCCAAGCGGCGCCTTCTTCGGCGTCGGCAGTAGGCAGCAACCCTTCGACGCCATGCAGCACGACGCTCTTGAACGCTGCTGCAGCAAGGGCTGCAGGCAACATCTGTTCCAGCGCCGTCGCGGCCGCGCTGCGGCGCAAGTCTTCGGAGGGGCGCAGTTCGAGGCTCATGCGCGTCGGCGCGCGCTGAGCCGCAGCGACTGCGCTCAATCCCACCATCGGTTCACCCAGCAGAGTTTCTGTTGCGCTCGGCGTCCATGTGCACACCAAAACCAGCGCCGCCGCGAGGCCGCCGGCAAGCATGGCAGTAGAGCCCTGCGATGCGTTCATGCTGCCCCGACCTCGTGCAGGAGTTTGCGCACCAACTGCACTGGCAGCCCCACCACATTGTCCCAAGCACCTTCAATGCGCGTCACGAAGCGATCGCCGCGTTCTTGAATGGCGTAAGCCCCAGCCTTGTCATCGGATTCGCCACTATCGGTGTAGTCAGCGATTTCGCTCTGCGTGAGCGAGCGCATTTCCACGAAGGTGCAAGCGTGCTCCGTGCGAGCGCGACCGCTGCATGGATCGAGGATGCTCACACCGGTGAGCACACGGTGACGGCGCCCGCTGAGCAATCCCAACATGCGGCGCGCATCGGCGCGATCTCGCGGCTTGCCCAAGATGTCATCGCCCAGCGCCACCAGTGTGTCGGCGCCAAGCACAAGGCCGCTTGGCGTTGGTGGCAAGAGCTGCGCGCCAGCGCGAGCTTTGCGCTCGGCCAACAAACACACCGCAGCTTCGGGCAATGTGCCCGCGTCCACAGATTCGTCGACACTCACGTCAACAAATTGGAAAGCGATGCCCGCCTCATGCAGCAACGCATGCCTTCGCGGAGAGCGCGAGGCAAGGTACAGCATGGTCACTTCCGCGCCGTCTTGCGCGCGACGGCAACGGGCTTTCCGGTCGCCTTCGAGGTTTTCGATTTCGAGGGCTTCACCGTCTTCTTGCCCAAGGCGCACTCGCCGTGCACTGGGCAGTTTTCGCAGTCCGGAGTTCGCGCGTGGCAACGCTCTGAAGCCAGTTGCGCCAAGCGCCATTGCAGCGCCAGCGGCGGCAACCCTTCGGCATGAGATTGCAGCGCGCTACGAGTGACGATGGCCCCGGTCTTGCCGTGGGTCCAGCCGATGCGCTGCACTACGCGTTGCACCATGCTGTGCCCAGCGGGGTCTGACTTGCCGCTGCTGTAGCTGTCCAGCATCACTTCCAGCGCGGGCTGGTGATCTTTCAACCACTGCGTGAACTTCTCGCGCTTGCGCGCGGCGTCAGGCTCGGTGCTGCCTTCACGCAAGAAATCCAGCGCGAGCTTGTTGAAGCGGTTGAACACCATGTTCAGCAGCTCGCGAATCTGATCGGCTTTTTGCACGACGGCTTCGGGCGAACCATGATCCAGCCCCGACAAATGCTTGCGCAGTTCGTAGGTGGGCGTGACACGCAACTCATTCCAGTCCACGTACTCCGCTTCCAATCGTTGCAGCACTTGCGTGGCGTGCTTGATCTTGCTGCCTCGCGCAAGAATGAGCAGCAGCAAGCGCGCCAGCGGCGCGTAGTCACCAAGCCCCTCGCGGGATTCAATGTCACCGTAGTGCTGCTCGAGCACCCCCAACAAACTGGTCTTCTCGCGTGGGCTCATGCGCGTCAGGACTTCTTCGCGGTCTTCTTGGCTGCCTTCTTGCTCGCGCGGGCTACCTTGCGCTTCGTGGCGTGAGCCTTGTTGCGCGTGGTATTGCGCACGCGCTTCGATGTGCTCATCCCTGCGCCTTTCAGAATGCGGCCCACCTGATCGGTGACTTCCGCACCCTTGGCAATCCACACTTGCACGCGCGCCAAATCCACTCGCACGGGCTCTGATGTGGTGCCCACCGGGTCGTAGTGCCCGAGGTATTCCAAGGCCTTGCCGTCGCGCGCGGTGCGCGAGTCGTAGACGCCAATGCGGTAGAAGGGGCGGTGGATGCGCCCGATACGGGTCAGTCTGATCTTCACGGACATCGCAAATCCTCTTTCAGCGCTTGCGGCGCTTTTGTTTCCTTGCCTTTGCTCGGTCCTCTCTTTGGAGGTGAGCACGAAATGCCTTCACTTGATGCGTATCCAGAGGGTTCACCCCCAGAGCCTGCATCCGTTCCAATTCCTTTTGTTTCTCTTTGCGCAGCCCACGGGACGGGTCCAACAAGCCGCCAAGCATGCCCATCTTACGCATAGATTGCATCTGCTTCCTGAGGTTGCGGAAGTTGCGCAAGAGGCCATCTACTTGCTCCCCGGAAGTCCCCGATCCTTGAGCGATGCGCGTGCGTCTTGAGTGGTTGATGATCTCGGGGTGCGAGCGTTCTTGGGCGGTCATGGAGTGGATCATGGCCCGCGAACGGTCGAGTTCCTTCTCGTCCACGTTCATTCCTTCCATCTGGCCGCTCATCCCCGGCATCATGGCCATGATGTCCTTCAGCGGACCCATGGAGCGCACTTTTTCAAGCATCCCTAAGAAATCTTGCAGGGTGAACGACCCGAGGAACATCTTCTCGGCTTGTTCTTGGGCCTCGCGCTCACCGATGACCTCCTGTGCGCGCTCCACCAGCCCCACCACATCGCCCATCCCCAAGATGCGCTCGGCCATGCGCCCCGGGTGGAACACATCCAGTCGGTCGGACTTTTCCCCCGTACCGATGAATTTGATGGGTTTGCCGGTGACGGCACGAATGCTCATGGCCGCACCGCCACGGGCATCACCATCCAACTTGGTGAGGATGACGCCGGTGAGCGCGAGGCGCTGATCGAAGGCTTTGGCTGAATTCACCGCGTCTTGGCCAGTCATGGAGTCGCAAACCAACAGCACTTCATGGGGCTTCGTGCGTTGGGCTATGTCGACCACTTCGCGCATCAACGCGTCGTCCACATGCAAGCGGCCCGCGGTGTCCAAGATGACCGTGTCGAAGCCCTCGGCGCGGGCGCGTTCCACTGCGGCGGCGCACAGTTCAGGTGGGCGGCGGCCGGTTTCGGCGTGCACGGCAATGCCGAGGTCGGCCCCCAGCACCTTCAATTGCTCCACAGCAGCGGGGCGCTGCAAATCTGCCGCCACCAGCAGCACTTTGCGGTGTTCCTTCTGCAGGCGCAGCGCGAGCTTGCCGCAGGTGGTGGTCTTGCCGGCGCCTTGCAGGCCAGCCATGAGAATCACCGTGGGCCCACTTGTGGCCCGCACCAACGGGGCGGCTTCGGTGCCCATGAGCGCAGTGAGTTCATCGCTGATGACCTTGATCAGCATCTGGCCGGGGTTCACGCCTTCCACCACCGCCTGACCCAAGGCCTGGGTGCGCACGCGACCCAAGAAATCACGCGCCACTTGCAGGTTCACGTCGGCCTCCAAAAGGGCCAAACGCACCTCCCGCAGGGCTTCCTGGATGTTCTCCTCCGTCAGGCGTGTGTCGCCCGCAAAACGGCGGAAGAGGTTCTGAAAGCCTTTGGTCAGGGACTCGAACATGCAGACTCGAGGTGGGGGTCGCCGGATCCGTCGCCGCATTGCGCTGCGCAAGGGCTTGAGCCGACAGGCGGATACGGCGTAACCACCCCGGCAACGGGCCGCGCAAGATACCCACGGGCTTGGTGCCAAGCAACGCGCTGGACGCGGGGGCTTGAAACCGGCGACTTCGGCTTCATCATGGGCAGCCCCCGCGAGGTGTAGTTGCAGCGCCATCTACCTCGGTAGCAGCGGGTTCCGCTCCACTACACGCATCCCCCAAAGCGAGCCAACGCATGACCACCACCCTCGAAGCGTCCGCAATCTGGAACTGGACCACCGAGAAGTCTCTCAAACTCGACACCTTGGTGGCGCTGAAGTGCAGCGTCCTCAGCGACCCAATCTTGGTGCGCGCTTTCTCCGCGAAGCTGAATGAGATCGGCGACGAGCGCAGTGAACCGCGCACAGCCGGCCTAGCGCGTTGGGTTCTCGGCAACACGGCACGGGCTTACTCGCTGCTGGCGGCGGTCGCATCGCCCGACGCTGCGGTGAATTTCGCCAAGGCCGATTGCTGCTTGCGCGGGCCCGTGTCGGATCAAGGCGGGCATTCCATGCGCCGTCCCGACATTGCCGCAAGCACGCTGGCCAGCATGCCAGAACACAAGAGCGACAACCGCGTTCAAGCGCTGCATCTTGAAGCGCTGCTGTTCGATCACGACATCGAAGCGGTGCGCCAAGCCCTTGCTGCAACGACCAAAGAGTTCCGCGCCAGCGCCAGCGGTCGTTATGTCGAAGGCCGCATTCATTCT
>CAMDTN010000037.1 GCA_945907755.1 Singulisphaera sp. GP187
ATTCTGTTCTCGCCGTTGCAATTGCGCAGCGGGCTCTTGCTGCACGCGCGCACTTGGGTGCCGGCCATGGTGCCATGGCGCGCGACGGAAGACGGCGCGGTGACACCTCAGGTGCTGGGCTGGTACGAGCGCCTCGCGCGCGGGCGGCCCGCTGTGTTGGTGGTGGAAGCTACCGGCGTTCGCAGTGTGCGCAGTGGTCCGCTGCTGCGCTTGCACGACGATGCCTGCATCGCAGGGATGCGCACGTTGGTCGACTGTGTGCGTCGAGCCAGCGGCGGCGAGACGCGCCTTTTGGTGCAGCTCATCGATTTCTTGGCGCTGCGCCGGCGCCCCGAACGCAGCGCGTGGTATTTGCGCCATTTCAAGCCTTCTGGCGAGCATCGCGCGGCACTCACTCGCATGGGCAAACTTGTGCCCGAAGATGATGCGGCCTTGGCGGCGGCTTGCATCGGCCTAAGCGAAGACGAAGAAGCGCTGCTGCTGCGGCCTCGCGAATTGGAAGACTTGCGTTTCGGCGCGCGTGAACGAGTGAGCGACACACACTTGGAGCACATTGCTGCACTGCCGCAGGTGCTGCCTGCTGCCTTCGCGGCGGCAGCGGAGCGCGCGCGCACGGCGGGGTTCGATGGTGTCGAGTTGCACTACGCGCATGCTTACACCATGGCGTCTTTCCTTTCGCGCACGAACACCCGTAGCGATGGCTACGGAGGCAGTTTCGAAGGACGCATGCGTCTGCCGCTGGAAGTGCTAACGGCGGTGCGCGCGCGCGTGGGCACGGACTGGACAGTGGGCGCGCGTTTCCTTGGCGATGAAGTCGTCGCTGGTGGCAACCGCATCGAAGACGCGGTGCTCATCGCGCTGGCGCTGGCGCAAGCGGGCATCGATTTCGTGTCCATCAGCAAGGGCGGCAAGTTCGATGATGCGCGCCAGCCGCGGGTGGGCGAAGCGGTGTATCCCTACACCGGGCCCAGCGGCCACGAGTGCATGCCCACGGTGCGTATCACTGGTGGTCCCTTCGCGCGCAACGTGCCGTTAGCGGCGGCAGTGCGACTTGCCCTGCGTCAAGCGGGTTACTCGACCCCTGTGGTGGCAGCAGGCGCGCTGTGCGCTTTCGGGCAAATGGAAGGCGTGTTGCAGCGGGGCGATGCGGATTTGGTGGCGGCAGCGCGGCAGAGTTTGGCCGACCCCGACTGGTGGACGAAGTTGCGCATGGGCCGCGGCGGAGAGATTCGCCGCTGTAGCTACACCAACTACTGCGAAGGCTTGGACCAGCGGCACAAAGAGGTCACTTGCAAGCTGTGGGATCGGCTGCCAGCAACAGAATCCAGCGGCGGTTGCAGTTCCGATGGCCGCAATTTGTTGGCGCCGGACTGGCAGCACTAACGCGCTGCGCTGCCTTGAGCTTGCGCACGAATGGGAGTGTTACAGTTTGCCGCCATCGAACGGGGAGCGTTCGGTGGTTTGTGCAAGCGTCGCTGAGAGCGAGGGTGCGATGGGCCAGACGGCAAAGATTCAGTGCGGCGATCAAGGCTTTGAGGTGCCGCTGATTGTGGGTTCCGAGGGCGAGACCGCTCTCGACATCCGCCAGTTGCGCGCCAAGACTGGGATGATCACTTACGACCCAGGCTACGGGAACACCGGCGCCTGTTTGTCGGCGGTCACCTTCATCGATGGCGAGAAGGGCATCCTGCGTTATCGCGGCTACCCCATCGAACAGCTCGCCGAGAAGAGCACGTTCCTTGAAGTGGCGATGCTGTTGTTGAACGGCGAACTGCCGCGCAAGGACGAACTTGTTTCGTTCACTGGCGAGATCACGCGCCACACCATGATTCACGAGGACATGAAGTGGCTGTATCGATCGCTGCCGAAGGACGCGCATCCCATGGCGGTGTGCGCAGCGGTGGTGGGTGCGCTCTCCACTTTCTATCCCGGCTTGCAAGACAACACCGATTCAACGAAGGTCAATGCAGCCATTCTGCGCTTGATGGCGAAGCTGCCCACCATTGCGGCAGGCGCGCACAAGCACAGCATCGGCCAACCATTCATCTATCCTGACAACAGCCTCGACTACTGCTCAAACTTCTTGAAGATGATGTTCGGAACGCCCTGCGAGCCGTACATGGTGGACCCGGTGGTGGCGCGCGCGTTGGATCGATTGCTCATCCTGCACGCCGACCACGAGCAGAACTGCTCTACCAGCAGCGTACGCATGGTGGGTTCGTCGCAGCCGCCGTTGTATGCCTCCATTTCTGCTGGGATTTCGGCACTTTGGGGCCCGCTACACGGCGGCGCCAACCAAGAAGTCATCGAGATGCTGGAACGCATCGAGCGTGAAGAAGGAAGCGCCGAAAACTTCCTCGACCGCGCGAAAGACCGCAACGACACCACCAAGCTGATGGGCTTCGGGCACCGTGTTTACAAGAACCACGACCCGCGCGCACTGATCTTGAAGGCCACCGCACGCGAAGTACTCGAGCGCTTGGGCGTTCGTTCCAAACTCTTAGAAATCGCGATGAAGCTGGAAGAGCGCGCGCTTTCCGACGACTACTTCGTCAGCCGCAAGCTGTACCCCAATGTCGACTTCTACTCGGGCATCATCTACAAGGCCATCGGCATCCCCGTGAATATGTTCACGGTGCTCTTTGCCATTGGGCGCTTGCCTGGTTGGATCGCGCACTGGAAGGAAATGCACGCCGATCGCGAAGCGCGCATCAGCCGTCCGCGCCAGGTCTACACGGGTGCGCAAAAGCGCGACTATGTCGCGATCGCTCAGCGTTAGTTGGTGCGCGGCTAACCACAGCGACGCACATCGGTGCGCTCTCTACAGCGCACATCGGTGCGCTCTCTACAGTCCCCGCAGGCGCAGCGTGCGCTGCATTTCGTCCAGCTCTTCCACGAGCAGGCGACGGAGCGGCAGCCCTGCGTCGAGGGTCGATAGGAACTGCTGCCCAGCGGCCAAGAGCGCGGCGTCGCACACTGCATGCGGCGCCATCAGGCGCGCAAAACCACGCGACGCATATTCGAAATCCGCATCGCGACAGACTTGCGGCAACACTTCCAGCCAGCGTTGAGCGAGCGGCACCAATGTGGCTTGTTGGTGCGCTTGGAAGAACGCCGGCATGCCGGATTTCAGCAAGTCGTGAGATTCTGACGCACGCACGAAGCGTTCGAAAACCGCTTGCTTGTTGGCGGTTGTGCCGTCGGCAACCAAACAGGCGAAGGCCATTTTTTCGCCCCGATCCGATGGGTCGCGCACTTTCTCTTGTGCGATGCGTTCTGCCGTTCCAGGCAGAGCGAAGGCTGCGGCGCGCACAAGAATGCGCCAGCGCATGCCTTGGTCGATGTTGATGCCATCTGGGGCATCGTCTAACCACACTTTGATTCGAGCTGCATCTTCGCGGGTGCCCACGAAACCAAGGATGCTGCGCGACCAGTGCAGCCGAAGGTCGCTGCCGGCGGCGGTGGCGAACAGCGCGGTCTCCGCTGCGGCGAAGGCGTGTCGCGCAGCGCCCGCTCGCCGCGCTTCACTGAAGTAGCGTGAGAGCACCAATGCCGCGCGTCGCAATCCGGCTTCCAAGATTTCGCCGTCGGTTTCCAGTGCCAGCGCGCGCAGTGTGATTTCCATCCAGCGCTGCGGGCTGATCTGCGCATCGCGCAGCATGTCGTAAAGGCTGACATGCAAACCCATGCGCGTGAGCCCGCAGCCCACAGCGCTCAGTCGCTCTGCGGCTGTCTGCACCGATTCGGCATCCAGTGCGACGCGTGCGTAAGCAAGGTCGTCGGCGTTGGGCCACAGCAGCGTGCCGCGCGCGGGGCGGAATGCTGGCGGCAATGCGGCACATGCGCCGTCGATGCGCACTTCGGTCACATCGGTGCGTTGTAAAGCGCCAGCTGCGTCCGGTGCCCAACGCGCAACGCGCAGCATGTGCGGGCGCAGGGTGGCGCTGCCGTTGCCGAGCGACTGGACCAACTGGCCGTCAACGCTGATCCCAAGAGTGTTCACACCACTGGTCTCTAACCACAGTTGCGACCAAGCGCTCAGGTCTTGCTTGCTGGCATCCGACAGTGCTGCCAAGAAATCGGCCAAGCTGGCGTTGCCCAACGCGTGGCGGCGGAAATGCAAGCGCAGCCCTTCGCGAAAGTTCTCTGCGCCCAGCCACGCGCGCAGTTGCTTCAGCACCGAGGCACCTTTGCCATAGGTGATGCCGTCAAAATTCAGGAATGTTTGTTCGGTGTCCTCTACGCGCCCGGAAATCGGATGGGTGCTTGGCTTTTGGTCTTCGCCCAAGGCCCAGCCTTTGATGCCCGAGAGGAAGGCGCGCCAGCAGCCCTGGAAGCGCGTGGCTTCGCCGAGTGCCAAGAACGAAATATAGGTGGCGAAGCTTTCATTGAGCCACAAGTCTTCCCACCAACGCATGGTGACAAGATTGCCAAACCACATGTGAGCGAGTTCGTGCAAGATGACTTCGGCGCGCGATAAACGTTGCGCTTCCGTGGGCGGGTCGCGGAACACCATGCCTTCGTTGAATGTGACCGCGCCAACATTTTCCATGGCGCCAGAGTTGAACTCCGGCACAAAGATCTGGTCGTACTTTCCGAAGGGGTAGCCCTGCGCGAATTCGGAAGTGTAGAAATCGAACCCTTGTTTGGTGACCGCGAAGATCTCATCGGCGTCGAGGTGACGCGCGAGGCTAGCGCGGCAGTGCACGCCCAATGGAATGCCGCCGTGGTCTGAACGAACGCTGTGCCAAGGGCCGGCGCACAGTGCGACCAAATAGGTGCTGAAGGGCGGCAATTCTGCGAAGCGGTGGCGCGTGGTGCCGTCGGCGAGATCTACGCTTTCCAGAGTGCAGCCGTTGCCGATGACACTCCACCCATTCGGAGCAATGCACTGCACCGCGTACACCGCCTTGATGTCCGGCTGATCGAAGCAGGGGAACAAACGGTGTGCGCTGAAGGGCTCAAAATCCGTGTAGGCGTAGCTGGCGCCGTCTTCGGGATCGGTGAATCGGTGGAAGCCCACACCAGTGTGCTCGTGCGGGCTGGTCCAACGCAAACGGATTTCGTTCTTCGCGCGCAGCAGCTTTGCAGGTAAGTGGATGCGGAAACCTGCGCACACGGGCTCCAATGTGGTGCCATTCAGCACCAATTCGTGCAGCGTGCCCAAGCGCGCATCCAAGAACAGGTCACCTTCGCCGCCGAGGTCGAAACGCAACAGCAAGCTGCCGTCGAACTCGTCCCGCGCGGCATGCAGCGTGAATTGCAATTCGCAGCGCACGGCACTGACGCGCGCTGCGCGTGCACAGGCCTCCGACACGGTGAGCGTGTCGCGCCTCGGGGAATGGGAACAACCGACGCCCATTACTTCGCGCAGTGCATTTCGAACGCGGCCGCCAAACCAGCAGCGATCACTTCTGGCGGGCGCCCCTCGATGTCGTGGCGTTGCAGCATGTGCACGATGCGGCCATCCTTCAGCAGCGCGATCTGCGGCGAACTGGGCTGATAGGGCTGGAAATACTCGCGGGCCGCTGCGGTGGCTTCTTTGTACTGGCCGGCGAACACGGTGTAGGCGTGCTGCGGCTTCACCGCGTGTTGCAGTGCCAGACGCAGCCCTGGGCGCGCACCACCCGCGGCGCATCCACAAACCGAATTCACAAAAACCAATGCGGTTCCCGTGGTCTGTTTCAATGCCGCGTGCACCTCTTCGGCGCTCAACAGTTCGCTGCATCCAAGGGCGCGCGCTTCTGCGCGCATGGGCTCGACAATGCGTGGGTCGTACATGCTATTTCTCCAGGGGTGCAGCATAGCCGCAGGCCTGCGGCCGCCAATGTTGCTTTCAGCGCTCCAGCAGAGCTTCGATGGTGCGCCCGGAAAAATCTGTGCAAAAGCGCCGCTGCGGGTCCAGTCGCTGCTTCAGCGCCAAGAACCGTTCCATGCTGTCCTTAGGCACATAGCGAGCCATCACACTCGCATCCATCAGCGAGTCTTTAGCGGGATAAAAGCGCCCACCTGCGTCCAACACGCACGCATTCAGTTCTGTGGCCAACTGCCGCAGCTTGAGGCTGCGGCGCGCAGACAGCGGAAAATCCAACGCGAGAGAAAAGCCATCAAGCGCATGCGTCAGCAAGAACTCATCGGGGCGGTGGCGCTTCATGACTCCGAGGAATGGCTGCACGCCTGCGCGGCGGGCCAAGCGGCGCTGTTCCTCAAACACCGCCGCTGCGGCAGCGCGTGGCACGAAGCTCTGGTACTGCAAGAAACCACCGGGCAGATAAGCCTTGCGCCAGTTGGGCACATAGTCGAGTAGGAACGAGAAGCCCACGAGGCTATTGCGTTGCGCACCTGCGCGAGCGTGGCGCGCGCCGCTCCACAGCTTCATGCGATTCACCGCGTGCATGCCTGGTTTATTCAGCGCGCACCACAGCCCCGGCCACATCCAACTCTTGGGCACTAATCCGAACAGGCGTCCTGGGAGGTCTTGATGCGCCGCGCGCAGGCTGGCATCTGGATCGGATTCTTCGCTCGTGCAGTAGCGGGCCAGATGCACCAAGCCAGCGCCGGACCCCAGCATGTCCACCCAACCCACCATGTAGTCGGACTCAGCAGCGCGCTGTTCGAGCAACGCTGTCATGGCACCGATGGATGTGGTCGGCAACGGAGTGACCATCAAATCTCCGGTGGGCACGGACTTCATGTGCAGCGTGAGTGAAGTGAATGCGCCCAACATGCCGAAGCCGCCGATAGCACCGCGGAAGATGTCTGCATTTTGTGTGCGCGAACACAGCAGCCGCTCGCCCGTTGCGGTCAACAATTCGAACTCGCTGATGTGATCGCCAACAGTGCCGGCTTTGAAATTGTTTTTGCCGTGCACGTTCATGGCGGCGCAACCACCGATGGTGGGGAACATCGTGCCGGGCACGACTGCGGGCCAGTAGCCATGCGGCAGACCTTCGCGCCACAGTTGCTCGATGGTGACACCGGGCTCCACTTGCAGCACGCCGGTGTCCCAGTTTGCTGCACGAATGCGATTCAAGCGGCGCAAATCCAGCACGATGCCGCGCGAGTTCAGCGCGGCGTCGCCATAGCTGCGCCCCGCGCCGCGCAAGCCGATGCTGGTGCCTTCGCGCTTTGCGCACGCCAGCACTGCTTCCAGTTCTTGCACTGTTTCGGGTGCCACCACAGGCACGCAGGCTTTGGATGCGAATCCGTAGCCGCTGATGGTTGTGGGTGCTGGCCAGACAGAAGTCATCAGATGTCCATGCGCCGGAACACGAACGATGGGATGCAGCGGATCACCAAACCCACGAGGCACCACCGTCGCAGCACATAGCGCGTGTGCACACCGCTGTCGACGGCTATGCGGATTTGGCGCGCCGCGGTTTCCGCACTGGCTAACCAGAACAAGCCCTTCAGGCCTTTGGTCATGGCCGTGTCTACAAAACCTGGTTTGATGGTGGTCACCTTGACGCCGTGGCGCGACAGGCGGTTGCGCAGGCTTTCCATGTAGGTGTTGGCAGCGGCTTTGGAAGTGCAGTACGCGGGGTAGCCGCGACGGCCACGGTCTCCGGCAATGGACGAGATCACAGCGAGGTGCCCGCCACCGCGTTGCTGTAAGCGCGGCGCAAACGCGTTCATCCACGCCATCAATCCGGTGACATTGGTTTCGACGACTTCGCGATCGAGACTGGTGTCCCAAGTGTCTGGAGTGATGCGCGGCATCGATCCAGCCGCGTAAATGAGCGTGTCCACCGGGCCGTGGTCGCGTTCGATCTGGTCTGCGAGGCCCTGCACTGAGTCCGCGTGGCGCACATCGTGCACCAGCGTTGCGATGGGGGCGGGGAGCTTCGCTAACTCCTCGGCTCTGCGCGCCAACGCCACCACACGCGCGCCGTTCGCTGCGTAGTCGCGCGCCAAGGCTGCGCCGATGCCGCTTGACGCGCCGATAATCACAACCGTTCGCGGAGTTCCGTTGTCCCTCATGGGCAGATGTCTACCCCAGCCGGGGCACCTGCGGAAGCCCGGGCGTTAGTCCGAGCGCAGCCCGGGTAGGATTCGAGCGCCATGGAGGCGCGCAGCTTGTGACACTGATCAAATTTCATCGTGTGCTCATTGTCAGCTTCATCTTGCTATGTGGCGTTCTTGGCTGGGTGCTTTGGCGCCGTTACGAGGCCCAAGGCGGCACCTTGCTGCTGGCCTCCGCCCTATTTTTTGGGGCCGTTGGCGTGGGCTTTTGCTTCTACCTCCGCACCATCGGACGCAAACGCCACCTGCGTTGACAGAAAAGGTGCAGTCCGCCCCAAGTTGCTCGCCGCGCGAGGGCTGTGGCGGTAGGCTGCTCGGCCTCATCGTGTCTGTTCCGTTCCTGCCTCGGAGCCAGTCATGGAAAGAACTACCGCGTCAATTTTATGGTTTCGTGAGCTTTCGCGCCAAGACGCCGCATTAGTCGGCGGTAAGGGTGCATCCTTGGGCGAGATGTTTGGTGCGCTGGTCCCTAAAGGGGTCCGCGTGCCTGACGGTTTCGTCAGCACGAGCGCTTCGTATCACAGCTTCTTGAACGCGCAGGTGCCCGATCGCTTCTTCGAAAGCGTCGAAGACGACGGGCATGTCCCTGGCTTGCGGATGCGCATCGCGCGCACGCGCACTTTGGCGGATGCGCTCCACGCCTGCTTCGCAGAAGCCGCCGTGAAAGACCACTTGGAAATGCACGCACGCGCGGCCTACGCGCGCGCTTTGGTGGTGGCAACGGCAGTGCCGGCACGCATCGATGCGTCGCTACGGGAGGGCTATGAAGAGCTTTGCCGCATGTACGGCGCCCAAGTAGATGTGGCCGTGCGCTCATCCGCCACCTGCGAAGACAGCGCGCTCAATTCGTTTGCGGGGCAGTGCGAATCGTACTTAAACATTCACGGCGCGGACAACGTAGTGCTGCACTGGAAGCGCTGCGTAGCCAGCCTCTTCACCGAACGCGCGGTCAGCTATCAGATCGAACGGGGCATGGACCCACTGGCCGCAGCACTTGCGGTGGTGGTGATGAAGATGGTGCGTTCGGACCTCGCAAGTTCTGGAGTCATGTTCACATTGGACCCCGAGAGCGGGCACCGCGGTGTCATTCACATTTCAGCGGCTTATGGCCTCGGCGAGTTGGTGGTGCAGGGCAGCGTTTCTCCAGACACTTTCACCGTGTGGAAGGAAGGCGTGCGCCGCGGGCGCCCGAGCATTGTGCATCGCAGCCTGGGAGCCAAAGACCGCAAGATGGTTTATTCCGCACAGGGCGGTGCCAGTACGGAAAGCGTCGATGTGCTGTCGGCGCTGCGCCGCGCGTGGGCGCTGCGTAACGAAGAAGTGCTGGATTTGGCGCGCATGGCGCTGCTCATTGAAGAGCACTACGGCCAGCCGATGGACATCGAATGGGCCAAAGACGGGCGCACTGGCGACATGTTCATCGTGCAGGCGCGCCCCGAAACGGTGCATGCGCGCAATGTCTCCAACAAGCTGGAACGCTTTGGCATGGACGCGGTGTTGCTGCGGGATCTGGTCAGCTCCGGGAAGCTGTTGGTGAGGGGGCAAGCTGTGGGCTCGCGCATCGGCGCGGGCAAAGTGCGCGTATATCACTCCTACGAAGAAGTGATTCTGAAGAAGCGCGCGCTACGCAATCGCATCACCAAGGGCGAGGACATTGACAATATTCCGGTGGAGGAGCGCGTTTTTGATCGCGGCGATGTGTTGGTGACCAGCATGACCACGCCCGATTGGGAACCCATGATGAAGGAAGCCTCGCTCATCGTCACCGAGCGCGGCGGGCGCACTTCGCACGCAGCGATCATCGCGCGCGAGTTCGGCATCCCTGCCATTGTGGGGGCCGAGCGTGCCACCGAATTGCTGCGGCCGCTGATGGACATCACCGGTTCGTGCGCCGAAGGCGAAATTGGCTCTGTGTACAAGGGCATTCACCCGTGGCAGATCGAGGAAGTGGACTTGGGCGAGCCCGTGCAGTTGCGCACCAAGATCAACTTGAATGTGGGTTTCCCGGACAAAGCGTTGTGCGATGCCATGTTGCCTGCGGACGGCGTGGGCTTGGCGCGCATTGAGTTCATCTTGACTGCGGAAGTGGGCATTCACCCGCTGGCGTTGGTTCATCGCGAAGAGCTGTGGCACTTCCACGACACCGGCGAAGTGCTGCCAGAATTGGTGCATTTTGCAGATCGTCTACGGGCGGAGCCCAAGGAAGAGTTGCGCGGGCTGCTGGGGGCCATTGATCGCCGCACCGCCGGCTACGCGGACAAGCGCGAATTTTTTGTCGACCGCTTGAAGATGGGCGTAGGACTGATCTGCGCAGCATTTCATCCGCGATCGGTGCTGGTGCGTTTGTCGGACTTGAAGTCGAACGAGTACCGTGAGCTTTTGGGTGGGCGTCTGTTCGAGCCCTGCGAAGAGAATCCGATGATCGCGTGGCGCGGTGCGTCGCGCTATGTGGATCCGCGTTTCTTGCCGGCCTTCGAACTCGAATGCGAAGCGTTGCGGGCTGTGCGTCGCGACCTCGGCCTCGACAATTTGCAAGTGATGGTGCCGTTCTGCCGCACACCAGAAGAAGGGCGCGATGTGCGCCAACTGATGGACGACCGCGGCTTGGCCCCTGAAACTGGCGTGCCCGTGTATTTGATGATCGAGTTGCCCAGCAATGTCATCGAGGCCGACGCGTTCATCTCCAGCATGCGTCTGGACGGCGGCAGCATCGGCAGCAACGACTTGGTGCAGACGGTCTACGCCGTGTCCCGCGACGATCTCGAACGCTATCCCTACCAAGTGGATGCGCGCAGCCGCGCCGTCAAGATCATGATCAAGGCAGCGGTGAAATCTTTCATCGCTGCAGGGCTGCCCATCGGAATCTGCGGGCAAGCGCCCTCCGATTTCCCCGATGAAGTGCCGCCGTTCTTAGTGGAATGCGGGATCACCTCCATCTCGGTCACTCCAGACACGCTGATGGCGGTGCGCCAAGCGGTTGCTCGGGCCGAGGCGCGTTTGGCGGCCGCGGCACCCACCGAGCCTCAAGCACGCTGAGCTCAGAAACACGGTCATTAGAGCAGGTTTCTATGAGCCCTTCGCCCGCGGGATTAGGCTTCGGTTCCGGAGGCCCTCCGGGGTAAGCTCATGCACACGGGGGTATTCCGCTTGCGCTTGACACTGACTATTTCGCGCCTGACTTTTGCATTCCTGTTGGTATTCGCAGCAGCCGTCGCCTTCACCTCGGGCCCGCCTGCGGGCTTCACGGGCGGATCGACCGAACCGAACTGCACGGCCTGCCACAGCGGGGCTGCGTTGAACGCGGGGCCTGCTCAGTTTTCGTTGAGCGCCAGCGATAGCTTCAACGCTGCAGGTACCGCCACCGTGACTGCGGCCTTCGGCATCACGCCCAGCATCAAGCACGGTTTCCAAGTCATGGGCAAGGATTCCGCCGGCGCCTACGTGGGCGGCTGGTCGCTGTTGACGCCCAGCACAACGCAGAAGAATGGTCCCAACCATGTGAACCACACGGCCGCCGGCACGGCGCTCACCAGTTGGAGCGCGGATTCCATCCCAGGCGCTCTGCCCGCAGGCCCGGTGACTTTCTACGCAGCAGGCAATCAAACCAACGCGAACAACGCGCCGAATGGCGACAATATTTACACCCGTAGCGTGCGCGTCTATCAAGCCGGTTTGAGCGCGAATGCGACATGGGCGCTGGGCTCGGTGCAGCCACTGACTCTGGCGGCGCCGACGCAAACCAATCAGATGTACGTCATCGCTGTGTCCGAGCTGTCTTCGCCAGAGACGCCCGTCAACGCCACCATGGCGGTGCCGCTCAATCTTGCTGGGCAATTTGTGCAACTGGGCTGGAGCCTGCCAACGATTTTCCAGAACTTCGTTGGAGTGTTGGATGCACAAGGCAATGCTAATGCAGCCGTGGCGATCCCCTATATTCCCACGCTCAGCGGGCTGACGCTGCATTTCGCCTACGCCACGGTGTCGGGCGCACTGCAGGTGACTGAGGTGTCCAACCGCCTCACGCGCACGCTGCAATAGGCGGCTGCGCGCGCCGCGGGTTACAGCATGTCTGTGCAGCGCTTCGGGAGCTGCGACTCGCCGGGCTTCAGCGCGCATTCGATGCACAGATCCGCCATGGCTTTGACAACCCAATCGAAGCTGTCTCCGGTGAGGCTGTTGCGATCGAAATCTGGCGCAGTGTTCATGAAGTCGATGGCGTAAGGGATGCCGTCGCGCACGGCGAATTCCACCGTGTTCATGTCGTAGCCCAGCGCTTCATTCAGCAGTTGCCCTTGGCGGATCATCAAGGCTTCCAGCTCGGGGCCGTAATTAAAATCCGCCTTGGTGTAGCGCTCGTGGTGCGCCATGTCCGGGTTCCATGGAGCGATGCGAATATTCTTCTTCCCGATGCAGATCAGCCGCGCGTAGGCGTCCCAAACGATGCCTTCTTGCAGCATCATCAGTTGCGTGCCGCTGCGGTTGTAGTTGTGCAGCAGCGTCTCCATGGAATCGCACTTGAACACAGATTTCCAGCCGCCGCCGTGGGCGGGTTTCAGGTAACAGGGCCAGCCAGTGAAGGCGCCCACTTCTTCCCAGTTGGTCAGCAGCATGTTGCTGAGGCTCGCAGCCGTGATGTCTTCCAGGTACTCGCGCTGCGGCAACAGGATGCTCTTGGGCACAGCGACGCCGAGGCGTGCAGCGAGCACAGTGCCGAAATACTTGTCGTCCGCCAGCTTCCAAAAGGGGTTGTTGACAACGAACGCGCCTTCCAGCGCCTGTTGCTTCAACCAAGTCTGATAGAAGGGCACTTCGTGCGAGATGCGGTCGACGATGACATCGTAGACACGATGCAAATCGGTAGTTGCATAACCGATGCGCGCTTCCGTGGCGGTGACGCCCAAGTTGCGGCGGTTGATTTCGGCGCAGAAGGCCTCGGGGAAAGTGCGCTCACGACCGTGCAGGATGGCGATGTGTTTCATTGGTGAAAGTTCCTCGGCCGCGAAGGGCGCCGGACCTTAGCACAGGCACTAATGCGCGTGGCTGTAAGGGTATAGGCTGCGCACGCTGCGGATGACCCGCAGCGTTGTGGAGGTTCGTCATGTCGCTGCGTTGCGCGTGTGTGCTGGTGCTGAGTGTTGTGGCGCTGCTCGGTCAATCGGGTCCGTGGACCGTCACGGATGTGGTGCGGCAAGAAACTGTCATGGGCGCTGAACTCAGCCGCGATGGTGCTGCGGTGCTGTGGCAGTTGCGCCGTTGCGACGACAAAGAAAAGGCGCTGCACACCAAGGCCTACCTGTCGCATGTCAGCTCTGAAGAGGCTCCGCGCCAACTCCTATTCGGCGATGACGACGATGTGGGCCCGGTGTTTTCGCCAGACCGGCGCTTGGTCGCGTTCCTCTCTGCGCGCAGACCCACTGAGGGGCAGGGCCCGGAGGAGGCTGAAGGCGACGAAGAGGCCACGGATGGAAAGCACCCCCAGCAAGTGTGGTTGTTGCGCTTGGATGGCGGCGAACCCTATTGCGTCAGCGCGTTGCCACTCGGGGCCGAGGCCGTGTGTTGGTCGGGCCCGCGGGAATTGCTCATCACCGCGCGGGAGCGCCGCGACTGGGCGGCGGAGCAGCGCCATCGCAACAAAGACGAAGCCCAAGTGGTGGAAGACTTGCACGACTGGCGCGGAGCGGCGACGCACCTGTTCCGCTTGCACTTGGAAGATGATTGCAGCGCTGGCGCAATGACGCGGCTCACACGCGACCCAGACCGGTTGCAGTCCGTGAGCGTGGCGCCCGACGGGCGCAGCGCGGTGTTGGTGCGCATCGAGAGCCCGCAGCACCAGATTGACGAACGCGACCCGCCTCGCATCAGCTTATTGCAGGTGAGCACCGGCGTGCAGACGCCGCTCTTCACTGAGCGCCGCAACCGTCCGTTGGCCTTCGCGTGGGCTGCGGACAGTTCCGGCTTCTACGCCGAAATGCCGCGCTCCAGTGTTGACGGCGCCACCACAGCAGCCGTGCTGGATGTGGTCTGGCACGGTGCCAACGGCATCGAACCCTGCGCGCTGCAATGGGACCGCGGTGTGATGCCGGGTTCTGTCATGGCCACTTCAGACGGCTTCATGGCGCTATTGATGAACGGCGCTGTGCCGCGCCCGGTGCGTGCGCGCCGCACAGACAGCGGCTGGGAAGTGAATGCACTGCGTTTAGAAGCAGCGTCCGACAGCGCCGCGCCGCAGGGCCATGTGCATCAATGGGTGCGCGCCGTGCAAGCAGAGCGCGTGCTGCTGGTCATCGGTACCGCGTCGCGCCCAGACCGCTGGTGTGTGGCCACGCTCGCTGGCGCCGCGCTGCAAGATGTGCGCGAGGTGTACGCGCCCAATGAGGGCTTCAAAGACAAACCGTTGGCCACAGCGCGCGTGCTGCAATGGACAGGTGCGCAGGGCGACCCAGTGGAAGGCATTCTCTTCTCGCCGTCGCAAGCCCAAGGCGCCCTGCCGCTGGTAGTGATGCCGCACGGTGGCCCGTTTGCTCACGATCTCGACCGCTTCGACGAAGGCTATGCCTATGCGCCGAATCTGTACGCACAGCGCGGCGCGCGGGTGCTGTATGTGAACTACCACGGATCGTCCGGCTATGGGTTGGCCTTCGGCGAATCCATTCGCGGCCGTTATTACGAATTGGAACTGATCGACATCGTGAAGGGCATCCAGCAACTTGTGAGTGACGGCTTGGTAGACCCTGCGCAACTCGCTGTGGCGGGCTGGAGCAACGGCGCGATTCTGGCCACCGCGTTGGTGTCTATGGCCGAGGAGTTTGTTCCGGGCACAACGCTGCGTTTCAAAGCCTGCATCCATGGCGCTGGCGATGTGAATTGGTCCAGCGATTACGGCAACTGCGCGTTCGGTCCGGTGTTCGACGATTTCTACTTGGGCGGGCCGCCGTGGAAAATCCCTGGGGTTTATCAGCGCAAGTCGCCCCTATTTTATGCGGAGCAGGTGACCACGCCCACCCTGATCTTCTTTGGCACTGAAGACACAGCAGTGCCCACCGAACAAGGACATCAGTGGTATCGCGCGTTGCAACAGATTGGGAAGGCACCGGTGCGCATGCTCCTCTTCCCAGGCGAAGAACACGGCTTGCTCCAGCCCACTTTCTGGCGCCGCAAGCTGGAAGAAGAATTCGTGTGGATGGACCGCTACTTTTTCAAGCGCCCGGCGACAGCGCCGTTGTTGGAACAAGATGCACCTTTGGCAGATTTGCTGGCAGCAGTGGCCTATGCCCGCCAAGGCACTGCGTTGGGTGTGGCACGCGCTGGATTGCTGTTGCCAGAAGTGCTGCCGCTCGGCACGGTGGCTGTGGGGCGTTTTGAAGTGACGCGAGCCCAGTGGCGCTCGGTGTTTGCCGACACACCCGTTGTGGCTGGCAGCGAGAACGCGCCTGTGACAGGAGTGAGCGCCGCCGATGCACAGCGTTTTGTTGCAGAGATTGCGGCGCGCACTGGAGAGCCTTGGCGCCTGCTCACGCGCGACGAATGGGAATTGCTGCCTACAGGGCCGGAAGAAAATACTTTCAGCGCTTGGCTGGGTTACGAGCCGCCGCCACAAGCATTGGCAGACTTGCGGGCCTTGGCCGCCGATGCGCCGACGCAGTTGGGATTGCCTCCGTTATTGCTGCAAGTCGGCTCGCGGCGCCCCGGCAGCATGCGCCGCGGCGAAGAATTACTGCGCTTTCATGATGTGGGTGGCAATGTCGCAGAGTGGGTGAGTGACGATGATGGCAGCGTCGCGGCTTGCGGGCTGAGCGCCCTCAGTGTCGAAGACGTGGATGGCGAGCCGGAAAAACCGCTGCCGGCGTACATCGGTTTGCGCGTGGCACTGGGGCCCAAACCTGTGCGCTGAGAAACTCAGCGCGGTCGGCGCCGCAAACGCAACACACTTTCCCGTGGGGCGACGTGCTCGAGCGCGCCCAAGTGGCGCCCACTGCGGCGCAACATACGGGCGACACAGATTTTTTCCACGCGGAACCCGCGCGCCTGCGCCATTTGCGCAAGAATGAGATCGCTCGGCACATAGACGCGCTGATGATCGGTGCCGGCCACATTGATCCAGCACGGCGCGTTGTCTTGCAGGCAGGACGCGAGGCCTTCCAACACGCGGGCAAGGTCGGAGAAATAGCCGCGCACCACTTGAACGCGTGCGGGCCCACCCTGCGCGGCGGATTCGCGTTCGATTTCTGCCACCGCTTCAGGCAGTTCCGCTTGAGCGTGCCCCGCAGGCAAGTGACGCGCAGCGCGCACCTGCGAACGACGCAGCGCACCTTTGCCGCGCAGGCCCAGCAATCTTTCCATGGGCTCGTTCACACGCGCATAGTCGTAGCGGCTGAGATAGGGAGGTGAGGTGAGTGCACCACCGAACATGGCTGCGCGCAGAGGCAAATCGCGGGCGTCTGCGTTCAGCACCAACGCTTGCTGTTCCAATGGTTTGGCGCAATCTGTCTGCATCCATTCCAGAATTGTTGCGACTTGTTGCGCTGCAGAAACTTTTTCGGCGCGGCGATGCCCCTCGCCATCCACCGTGCGCGCCGCTGCCAAGAGCACTGCCGCTTGGTGCGCCGGATGTTGCGCCGCCGCCCACAGTCCGCCGAGGTCCGCTTTGGGGGGCAAGTCGGGCCACGCGGGCACTTCGCGGAAGAACCGCGCCGCGATGATGCGGCAAAGTGTTGGCATGGCATCCACTGCGCAACTCGCGCGGCCCAAGCGCGCGCATTCGATGGCCACTGTGCCGCTGCCGGCGAAGGGGTCCAAGATGGGACCAGCTGTCGTGGCCGCATCGCGCAGGAAGTTGCGCACCAATTGGGGGGCGAAGCCTTGGCGGTAGGCAAACCAGCGATGGAACGGTTCATCGCGCGCACCGCGCGCCGTTATGTGATGAACCAAGTCATCATCATCTTCGAGTACGCTTTCAAATTGCTCTTCCAAATCCACACGGCATTGAGTGGTTTCGCGCTGGTAGGCGCGCACATTTTTCCGACGCTCGCGTCCCATCAAACAACCTTCTTTCGTCGCAGGCGTATTAACCAGATAATGCCCACCGCCATGGCGCACGCGCCGATGGCTTGCGCTTGGGTGATGCCGTTAGGGGCTTCACCCGGTGCCGCTGTCCGATTGCCCCAAAGCGCTGAAACCACATCGCCACGAAAAAACTCGGTGACGCAGCGCGAAGCCCCAGTGAGCAGCAGTGTGATGGCGAATAGCGCACCTCCGGGCAGTTGGCGCTTCCGCAGCCAGAACCACAGCAGTGCGAAGATGCAGAAGTTCGCCACAGTTTCATACAGTTGCACGGGGTGCAGCAGCACGCCGTTCAGGCCGATGCCTTCGGTGAAGCGCACTGCTATGGCGCTGTCGCTGTGGCAGCCGTAGCAGCATCCGGCGAGGAAGCAGCCGAGGCGCCCGAAGGCGTGGGTGAAGGGCAAGAACATGCCCAGCAGATCCATCGCTGGCAGCAAGGGCACGCCAAAGGCTTTCAAAGCGAAGATGGTGGCAGGAACCACCGCCAAGATTGCGCCGTAATAAACGAAGCCCGCACCAACAGTGGTGGAGGAGCGCTCGGCAGCAGTGCTCATGATCCACCACAGGCCCTTGCCGCCAACGAAAGCGGCCGAGGCAATCACCAAGACCAGCCAAGGGAAGGCGGCCTCGAAGCGTGGCAAGCGTTGCTGGCGCGCCGCCACGACGGCCAGCACGCTGCTTAACAGCACGCCAAGAGCAATCATGCTGCCGTAGCCGTACAGTTTGAAGAACCCGAGGTCGAGCAGCACTGGTGACATGGCGCGAGAGAGTAGCCCGTGCCTGTTGCGCGCACGAGCGGTGCACTGCGCAGGCTTGGTAGCCTCCAGCGCATGAAGGCCCCCTTCACCGATCTGCGCGCATTCCTTGCAGCGTTGCGTGCTGCGGGCAGCTTGGTCGAGATTGAAGCGGAGGTGGATCCGCACTTGGAAATGGCCGAAATCCACAGACGGGTCATCGCCTGTGGTGGGCCGGCATTGTTGTTCCGGCGCGTGAAGGGCTCGCCCTATGCGGCGGTGAGCAACTTGTTCGGCACCGCCGCGCGGGTTGAACTGGCCTTCGGGCGCGCCCCGCGCGAGTTCATCGCCAGTCTGGCGCGTTTGCCGCAGACATTGATGCCGCCGACGCCTTCGCGATTGTGGCAAGAACGCAGTGTGTTGTGGCAATTGGCACGCACACGCTTGAAGACCGTGCGCAGCGCGGCAGTCTTGCAGCACTCGTTAGCACCAGACCTGCATTCACTACCGGCCACGCAATCGTGGCACGAAGACGGCGGGCGATTCTTGACACTGCCTTTGGTGCACACAGCACACCCCTTCACCGGGGGCAGCAATCTTGGGCTCTACCGCATGCACATTCATGAAGCTGCGCAGAGCGGCATGCATTGGCAGATCGGCAAGGGCGGCGGCTTCCATCATCACGCGGCCGAGCAAGCGGGCCGCGACCTGCCCGTGAATGTGCACTTGGGTGGCCCGCCATCGCTGATCTTGGCCGCTATTGCGCCGCTGCCGGAGAATGTGCCCGAATTGCTATTGGCGGCGTTGGGTGCAGGCGGCGCGTTGCGCATGGCGCGCAACCCGGCTGGGCCGCTGCCCTTGGTAGCCGATGCGGAAATGGCGCTGGTCGGCACCGTGCCCGCAAAGGTGCGCCGCGCCGAAGGCCCCTTTGGCGATCACTACGGCTATTACTCGCTGCGCCACGACTATCCCGTATTCCAAGTGCAGCGCATGTTTTGCCGCCGCGACGCCATCATCCCATTCACGGTGGTGGGCAAGCCGCGCCAAGAAGATTTCTTCTTGGGCGATCATTTGCAAGAATTATTGCGCCCGCTGTTCCCCTTGGCGATGCCCGCCGTGGAAGACTTGTGGTCTTATGGCGAGACGGGCTACCACGCGCTCTCCGCTGCAGTGGTGCGCGAACGCTACAAACGCGAAGCCATGACTTCCGCCTTCCGCATTCTGGGCGAAGGGCAACTGAGCCTCACCAAGTTCTTGTTGGTGACGGATACAAAATTGGATCTGCGCGATTTCCGCGCGGTGCTCACTCATGTGTTGGAGCGCGCCGACTTCGGCACCGACTTGTTCGTGTTCGCCAATCTCTCCATGGATTCCCTCGATTATTGCGGGCCGAAAATAAACCATGGATCGAAGGGTGTGCTGCTGGGCCTTGGCGCGGCGCGGCGCCAATTGCCGCGAGAGTTTTTCGGGGAATTGCCCCCGGGCTTCCGTGCGCAGGTGTTTTCGCCCGGGTGTTTGTGCGTGTCTGCGCCACCCGACGCCCAAGCCGCCGCCATTGCGCAATTACCAGTGTTCGCAGCTTGGCCGCTATTGGCATTGGTCGACAACACTGCTCAAGCCGCACGCAGTAGCATGAATTTCTTGTGGACGGTGTTCACGCGCTTTGATCCCGCCTCAGATCTACATTCCGCCGCGCAGCGCGTGCACGCGGGGCACATTATGCGCACTGCGCCTCTATTGATCGACGCGCGCATGAAACCCAATTACCCCGCCGAACTATTCTGCGATGACGCCACCGCAGCCTTAGTCACGCGCCGCTGGCGCGACTATTTCCCCAGCGGCCAAGAAATGGGCGATAGCGCCCGTGCGCACCTCGACTGACGCGCGCTGCGCGCAAGTTGACAGGTGCTGCGCCGCTCACTACGCTCCATGCTTGATGTTGGTCGGACAAGGCAAAGGCATGGACTGCTGAGAGCCGTGGAGCGCACTTCCATGAACAAGAACTGGATTGTCGCTCTGGCCGTCGCGGCACTGTTAGTGGGCGGGTTCGTTCTCTCTTGCGCCACTACTGAACCGAGTGCGCCAGCGCTGCCTGCTGTGGTGGTGCATGAAGGTGTGCCGCCGCAGGTTGATTAGGCTGGAGCGCGATTTCCTGAGACACCCGATAGGGGCAGGAGGTCACAATGTCCGGCATGACAAAGAAGCCACGAATCATAGGGTCCGCAGCCAAGCACTTCTGCGTGCAGACCGGGCGGCAGTCGCCTGCGTGCATACCGGCGACGGCGCGGGAGCTGGCACGGATGTTCGGCAGGTCCGTCTAACGGCGCGGGCCGTCACGCCTCCGTCGGGTTGGGTTCCAAGGACTGGTAGCCTGTTGCATCGCTCGCAGCGCTCGCAGCGCTCGGACCGTACCAGTATTAGGCAGACCGCCGCGCTGCGTTCAAGGTTTTATTCGGGTCTTTCCAATGCATATTAAGCGCACGCATCGAGCAGGCGCGACGCACATTCAGGAGACAATTCAGTGACCAATTCACCTCAACAGTGTCCGAAATGCGGCAGCGGAATGGAACAGGGCTTCGTGCTCGACAACACCCATGGCGGGCGGGTAGTCAGTTAGTGGGCGACGGGCGCCCCCCTGAAGTCGTTCTGGGTTGGCACAAAGCTGCCCGAAGAGAAGCTCGTTCCCATCGGAACGTACCGCTGCTCATCATGCGGCTACCTCGAGTTGTATGCACGGGAGGAGTTCGCTGCGAAATAGCGGCAGGTCGTTAGCAGCCCGTTGACCAAGTAGTGTTTTCATAGAGCGCTCCGGTCACTGGGCCCGCGTCACTGATGCGTTGTGTTGGCGCGTCGTTATTCGAGTTTGCCCGAATTGCGATCTTCAGACGAGCCACCAAACGCCGCCGCAGCATGCAAAGGTTCCGCACGAGCGTGGCTGCAGCCGCAGCCTGCGATCACCGCTTCCGAGTGGTAGCCCTTGTCCGCGACGATGGTGAATCCACTGCTCGGCAGCTCGATATGTTCGAGATTCTCGGTCAAGCGCACCACAGTATTCGTCACGGTGCTGTGAGCGGAGCTGTCTGCAGGATTCACCGTGGCTGCGCTGATCGCTCCGCTCTCGATATCCACGGCATGCTCGGGTTTGTACGCCAAGCGCTCCACACAATCGGGGTAGCTTTCCTTCGTGTCTTTGCGCACGATCGAGCGCATCGCAGCGTTATTGAACACCTCCTGAAAGATGTCCGCAGGCAGCCTACGACGAATCAATGCCTTCGAAGTAGCCAACCATCAGCATGCGGCAATAGACACCCGGAGGAATGGAGGGACGCCCATCCCGGGCGGCGTAGCTGTCCACACACAGTGCTTCGACCTTGCCATCAAAGTCGTGGGCGAAGAGGACACGGTTTAGACGCTCGAAGAATAAGTGCCCAGGTCCGCGAAGACTCTGCGACTCCACCCAGAAAGCGCCTTGCTGCGGTTTTGCGCGACCCATCGACAACAGCATTTCCCTCCGTGCGGCATACGCACATTTCAACGCGCGACCGAGGAGACTTGTTCACTCATGAGCGCTACTTTCTCAACGGGCTGCTAGCTGAGATCCGCCATGATCTCAATATGGCCGCTCACGCGCAGATTCGTGGCGGCGCTGCGGACACTACTGGTCCGAGCTCACCAAAGGCTCACTACGCGCAGAGCCGCGCTGGGCTCGAAGCTCCAGCCTTGCGCCAACGGCGCCGCGGCCACGAACTGCGCGTAGAGATCCATG
The DNA here is from genome assembly GCA_945907755.1 of Singulisphaera sp. GP187. Lineage (GTDB taxonomy): Bacteria > Planctomycetota > SXUL01. The sequence continues at coordinate 21,583 of CAMDTN010000037.1, forward strand.
TTGAGCCCGGAAGGAATGAAAACAGAGAGTGACCAGCCCCCAGCGGCGTTGAGTGCAGCAGGGATCAGCAGATCCGGCGAGACAAGCAGGGGACAATTGGTGGACGGCAGCGGCAGGTTGGTGGTGTATGGACTCACCACCAGCCACGCAGGCCAGCCCGGCGGCGCAGCCGAAGCGATGAGATCCAGTTGTGCGCCACTCGCGAGGGCGGTGAATGTGCCCGTGAGTTGCGTGCCACCGGCGCAGGGGATTCCAAAGGTGGTCACGCTAAGTGCGGGCAGCACGCCCAGAAAATCCCCGAGCGCGAGCGCGATTCCAGCGCCCATGGTGCGGTAGTCATCGGGCACATTCCACACGCCGCTCACGGGCCCGTACCCGTAGGTGCCCTCGAGGGTGATGGCCATGACCTGCTCCAGGAAGTTCGGCGCCCCGGTCCAAAGGGGATTGATGCTCCAGCGGTCATGCATCATGGATTCCACGAAAGGCCGCGTCGGCGCCCCGGCGCTGCTGGTTTGCGTAGTGCCGAGGTTCACGAAGCTGCTGCGTGCGCGCAGCGCGCCGATCCACTGGCCCTCCATTGCGTTTACCGCTGGCACCACGCCCGAGTTGTTGGTGCTGAGGTTGAAGGACGGATTGGCGCTGTGCTGAAAATGAAACGGATAGGCCACATTGTGCGAACTGTGCAGATTGAGGAGCGCGCGCACGGGATTCGCGCCCGGGGTGGCGCTCGTTCCCATGAAGCTCTCGATGCGGCTCCTGAGAGCGATGATTTCCGGCTGCACGGAGTTGTAGGGCGCGGCCCATTCGTTCTCGAGGTTCGAACTCGCAGCGTTGGTGCGGTAGTTGCCGAGGTGGACTCCGTCCGGATTCGCCATGGGCACGATGTCGAGGATGGTCTGCGCGAGCAGAGCCTCTGCGCGTGGGTCGCCGGAGAGGAGGAACGAGACCAGCCCTTCCACGGCGAAGTAGCTCGTGCTCTCCGCGGGATGGATGCCCGAGTGGATCCAGACACGGGTTTTGCCGATGTCGGGGATCGCCGTGTTCGTCAGCTCGACGAGTTCAATACTGCGCCCCTGTATGGATGTGCCCAAGATGTTGATGGCGCGCACGTGCCCGCTTGGATGTCCCGCGAGCCCCGCCAGCCATGCATTCTTCGCGCTCACGGTCCAAGGGAAGTACTTGGCGAGGCGAATGGCACTCACACCCACGGGCTTGGTGAAGGTGAAGACATGCTGACTCGACTGGTAAACCGGAACCGCGCTCACTGGCAATCGCGCGTAGCCGCCGAAGGTCACGCCGTTCGTGCTGGTGGCCCACACCGGCAGGATGATGTCCGTGTATCCCGCGTTGGCGATGCGCACCTCGATGCTCTGGGTCAAGGCTGGGTCGAGGCCGCCAACCTCACAGTGCCACCAGCGCCGGAAGCTGCTGCCGAGCGCGCTGTTGCCGTTGTCGTTCCCCATGGTGAGGGTGAGCCGCCAGCCAGTTGGAAGTGCTGTAACGGCTGCGCTTTGCAGCCGCATGCTCTCGCCCGACCAAGTCACGACGGGTTGCGCCAGCGCCAAAGACGCGAGCAACGCGAGTGAGCAACAGAGCCTGATGAAGCGCCGCATGGCAGTGCAGGAGTCGAACATGCGTTCGGCACGATACCCGCAAGCCCGTCGGAAACGCTTGCAAATCTCAGGCGAGGAAGCCAAGATTCTGCTTCGGCGCATCGGACGTGAAGGCCCATCATCGGGCTCACCGGTGCCGGCAGTCTCTTTGCCCCCGTTTGATCACAGGAGTTTTCCCAACATGAAAATGATCCATTTGGGCTTGGCGCTCATTCTCGCGACGACCCTTGCGAGCGGCCAAGTCGTCATCAATGAAGTTGTCTACGACGACACCAGCACCGACAACCGTGAGTTCGTGGAACTCTACAACGCGAGCGCGTTCCCCGTGGACATCTCGGGGTGGATGCTCGAGAACGCCGACAGCGGCGGCATCTCACTCATGGGCACGGTGGTGGTGCCGCTCGGAACCATGCTGGCCTCCGGCGGCTTCTTTGTATTCGGCAACGTGGGTGTCCCGAACCTTGCCATGACCATCCCCATCAACGCCCTCGAGAACGACATGGAGATCATCCGCCTCAAGGACCCGAGCGGAGGCATCCAGGACACAGTGACTTACGAGTGCAACCTGCAGACCGCGGGCTTCCCCTTCGCGCAGATTGAAGGACAGGGCCTCTGGGGCAATCACTTCTCTGCGGACACAAGCCCAATGAGTTGGGCGCGCTGGACTGACGGCCTCGACACCAATGACAACGGCCGGGACTTCGGCAATCTGCCCATCACGCCGGGCACCGCCAACGCGATCGTCGCCAACCTCATTCCCTACTCCCAGAACTTCGACGCCTCTGTGGCCGAGCAGCCGGATGTGAATTACCTCGGCTCCTTCATCAACCCCTTCGTAATAGATCCGACCATCGTTTCGGCGCACAACCCGAACGCCATCGCAGCCTCGCCGCAGGGCGGGCAGTGCCTCACACTCATGGACCCCACGGGCGGCGGAGACTGCGGCTACATGCTCACGGCGGCAGCCAGCGACTTTACACTCGAATTTTATGTGTTCCTAGCAACGAACCTCACCCCGGTCACCACTCAGCCAGCCGAGTACGAGAGCTGGAGCATTGGCGTGCGCGGGACGACCGGTTCGTTTCACAACCATCCGGCGGGCACCCCCGCTACGCTGCCCGTGCCACCCGCGCAGAACAGCAACGGCAACACCGGCATCGCTTGGGAGTACATCCACTTCGCCACCACCGGGACGGGGCTCCTCAAGCTCGTGGACGAGGGCAACGGCGGCGCGGACGAGAAGGTGCTTGCAAGCTACGTCATTACTGCGGGCGTGAATGACGGCTGGCAGCGCCTGAGACTCGCGGTGACGGAGGACGTCATCGATGCCAGTTTCCAGGGCAGCTACGGCAACCCAGCGAGCGGCAATCGCACCCTCGCGCTCACCACCACGGCGGGCGTAGGCGGGGTCTATGTTGGGTTTCGCGAGTTTATCGTGAATAACGCGCTCGCGCGGCCGCTGGTGGTGGACGATGTCATGCTCTTCGCTGGCGCCTCGCCCTTCAGCGTGTTCCTCGAGAATCCGGCGAGCGGCATGTTGACCGTGCACAACCGTGGCATCGTCGCGGGAATGGACACTTGGAACATCTTCAGCATTGAGGCCTGCCCGGGCGGTGTCGGCACCGGCCCCTACCTCGGCCTCTGCACCAGTGATTTCAACTTCTTCCTCAGCCAGTTCATGATGCCTGCTGGCTCGGATCCGTTCCACATCATTCCTGCCTCCTCGTCCCACAACTTCGGACCGCTCCCGCTACCGGTCGGCTTCTATCTCGAAGTCCTGTCCTTCGACATCAATGGCGGCGGGCTCAACAACATCGCCCTGGTGGACTCCATTCTGCTGCAGTGATGTTGTCCTGCACTCCGGACGAATAGTCCGGCTCACTCGCGCACGCGTCGACGCAAGTCAGCGCGTGCGCGCTCTGCAGCACCGGTGTCATCGCAAAACCTGTTGCACCAAGCGCCGCGCCACAACTTGTGCGCCGAGCGGTGTTGCATGGGGGAAATCGTAGAAGTGACGCAGTTCTGGCGGCAGCACTGACGCGAGATCGACGCATTCCACATCGAGTTCGCGGGCCACCTTGGCGCAACTCTCACTCAACATCACAAACAACTTCGCCACGATGTGTATGTCATAGAAGTCCGTGACATGCTCGGAGTCTGGATCACCAGCGCCATAGCAGCCCGTTGACCAAGTAGTGTTTTCATAGAGCGCTCCGGTCACTGGGCCCGCGTCACTGATGCGTTGTGTTGGCGCGTCGTTATTCGAGTTTGCCCGAATTGCGACCTTCAGACGAGCCACCAAACGCCGCCGCAGCATGCAAAGGTTCCGCACGAGCGTGGCTGCAGCCGCAGCCTGCGATCACCGCTTCCGAGTGGTAGCCCTTGTCCGCGACGATGGTGAATCCACTGCTCG
>CAMDTN010000038.1 GCA_945907755.1 Singulisphaera sp. GP187
GTGGTTTGCGCATTCCGACGCGGTGAACTGGCGTGGCGATTTCGCGCAGTACGCCGCGCGCCACGAACATTTCCGCCAAGCCGTTTTGGAGCACGGCGAATTCCCCGAGCGCAGCCACTTGCTGGGCGGTGGTTACCCGATCATTGGCGACCCCGAAGACCCTTCCATGAGCCCGCTGGTGTTGCTCACAGTCATCTGCGGCACGCTGACGGGGCTGAAGCTGATTGTGTTGGTGTGCATGTTGGCCAGCGCGGTGGGCACGACGATCTTGTTGCGCTGCGTGCTGCAAACGCGTGCGCCGCCGGCGGTGTTCGCGGGCATGCTGGCCGCATTAGTGCCGTGGATTCCGTACCGCTTCACCGATGGCAACCCCAACGAAGCGTTGGTGGGTTTCGTGCCGCTCGCACTAGCGTTTTTCGGGCTCTCGTTGCAGCGCCGTGCATGGGTGATCGCGCTGGCCGCGGTGCTTTATGTGGTGCTGGCCGACGGCAAACAGATCTTCGTCGTGTTGGTGGCGCTGCTGGGGCTGGTGGCGTTGCTGCGCGCGCTGCCGCTGAGCCTTGCCACTAAGGCGACCACCAGCAGTGCGTACGGCGCACCTCGCGGGCTGATGTTGCGGCGTTTATCGCAGGCTCTCGCTCTCGCATTCATCGTGGCCTTGCCGCGATTGGTGCCGGCCTTCGAATTGATCGCCGACAGCGGCGGCCTCGCGCACATGAAGTTGCACTTTCATGCGCCACAATATTCGACCAGCACCATTCACGCGTTCACACCGTCGCGCCTCGCAGGCGACCTCGCCATGCTGCGTGCAGCCAAGGCGGGGGACTTAGTCAGCGCAGGCCTTGGCATAGTGCCGCTGCTCCTCATCGCTGCTGCCGCGCTGTGGCGGCTGCGGCGCGCTTGCGGGCTGCTGTTCATCGCGTTGCTGGCCGCATGGTTGGCCATGGCGCATCGTGCCCCGCTGGATTTATTCGCACCACTGTGGAAGCTGCCACTGTTCAACGCGGTGGACGCTCCGGACAAATATTTCGGTGGGCCGATGCTGCTGTTGTTGATCATCGTCGCGGGCCTTGGTGCCGACGCGTTGTGGGCGCGACTTGTGCCGTGCGGCGGCGCTTGGCGGCGCTGCGCCATGACGCTGTGCGTGCTGGCGGCGTTGTTCAGTGTGGCCCAACTGTGGCTGCACACGCGCGCCATTGCGGCCGACGCGTTCAGCAAGCCGCTTCCTGCGGTAGCAGTCGAACAGGTGCCCTTTCAGCAGGTGAAAAGCGCAGGCTTGTGGCGCGGGCGTTTCGAACCGCTCGCATCCAACACTTATGTGAATGTGTTGCGCGGCGTAGGCACCATCGACTGGTACACCGGAATCCCGTTGGCAGAAAACGCCATCGCAAAAGACATCGTGCAAGCTGACGGCGCAGTGCAACGCAACCCGCTGTGGCGCGGCGAAGCGTGGTTTGTAGATGGCGGCACGGTGCTTCAAACCGACATCAGCTACCAGCACATGGAAGTGCGCTGCGACGGACGCGGCGGGCACTTAGTGCTGAATCAGAACTTTCACAAAGATTGGCGCGTCGAAGGTTTGGTCACAGAAGACCACGCAGGCCTGCTGAGCGTGCGTGTGCCGCCCGGCACAGCAACCATTCGCTTCGAGTATGCATCAAGCGCGCTGCGCATCGGCTTGGCACTGTGCTGCGTGGGCTTCATCCTGCTGGGCGTTCTGTTGGTGCAGCAGCGCAGAGATGGCGCTGTCGGAAACTTAGCTCGCGCCGTGTTGCGCTGACGCGCCCCTGCGCGCAGCGACCACCAAAGTCCCAGGGCTGCGCAGCGTGATGCTGAGCAGCCAAGGCACAAACACCAGCGTCGTGGCAGCGGCACCCAGCGCACCGTGCACCGCCCGCGCCACCAACCCTTGCTGCGACTTACCTGTCAGCATCTTGAAAAACGCTTGTCGCGGCAGGCCCAGCGCATCGAGCAAACTTTGGCTCCAGCCCATCAAGTCATATTCCGCTTCGCCTCCGAAGCGGTGCACAGGTTGATAACCAGCCGCACGCAACATGTGCTCAATCGAGCGCGAGGAAAAATGGTGCAAGTGCCGCGGCGCATCCAAGTGCAGCCAGTGGCGTCCGAATAAGAGCGCACTCCAACAGCGCGCATCGGGCACCGCTAACAGCAGCGTGCCTTGCGGATGCAACAGCGCGTGGGCCTCGCGCAACACCGCGACGGGGTCCGTCATGTGTTCCAAGCTGTGCCACGAAGTGATCACATCGAAGGGTGCGGTGCCTACAAAGTCGCGCAATTCGCGGCGCACATCTAAGCCTTTGGAGCGTGCGGCCTCCACCGAAAACTCTGTGCCCGCTACTTCCATGCCGCGCTGCTGCGCCAGTTGCAACAGCGATCCGTCGCCGCAGCCAATGTCCAACATGCGACGCGCCGTCGCCGCCGCCGCCGCGATGCGCCCGAGGCGCCGCTTCCAACACAGGCGCGCAGTGAAGCCGTGGCGCGTACCGTGGTAGTCCGCCGCGTAAACCGCAGCCAAGTCTTGCGGCACAGGCGCCGTCACTCCATGCCCACACTTGCTGCAACCCAGCAGATCGAAGCGTTGGCCACTGGTGGCATCGAGCAGCGCATGCAAGCGCGGCGCGGATGGCTGGCCGCAAGCAGGACAATTCATGGGGCAGGCGCGCCGAGGGTGCGGCCGTGTGCGCGCAAGTAGCGCGGCGGTTTCATGCCCATGCGCGCAAGTCGGAAGCGCAGCGACGCTCCGACCACAGACAGGCCATAGACCACAGAACGGCGGAACGAAATGCTGGATGAATCAGCGGTGTAGCGGGTTGGGCAAGTGACCTCCGCGATGGGGAAGCCAAACCACACCGCTTGCAGCAACATCTCGTTGTCGAAGATGAAGTCGTCGTCGTTTTCTTCCAGCGGCAAGGATTCAAGCACGCGGCGTGAGAAGGCGCGGTAACCCGTGTGGTATTCCGAGAGTTTCTGCCCGATGCAGATGTTTTCGAACAGCGTGAGTGCGCGGTTGGAGATGTAGCGCCACAACGGCATGCCGCCACGGCGCGCGCCATCGCCAAGAATGCGCGAGGCCAAGGCCACTTCGTAAAGCCCGCTGCTGATGCAGGCACTGAGCGCGGGAATGAGTTTGGGTGTGTACTGATAGTCCGGGTGCACCATCACCACGATGTCCGCACCGCGGGCCAGCGCCTCGCGGTAGCAAGTCTTTTGGTTGCCGCCGTAGCCACGGTTCTTCGCGTGCACCACGGTGTGCAGTCCAAGACGCCGCGCCAGCGCCGCGGTGCCATCGCTGCTGCAATCATCCACCAAGATGACATCATCAACGATGTCGCGTGGCACTTCTGCCAGCGTTCTTTCCAGCGTGGTCTCGGCGTTGTACCCCGGCATGACCACACAAATTCGGCGTCCGTTCAGCATGCTCGCATTGTTCCCTTGATTCGTGTTTATCATAGCCCGCGCTCAGCGCCCGACGCTGCAAAGCCGATAGCATTGCGTCATGTGGGGCTCGATCGGACGGTGTTTGGGTGGGCCGCCTGCAAACTTCATGAATACAGCTTCCAACACATCTTCAAGTCGCATGCGGTTGTTGTGGGCTTTGCTCTGCGGTGCCGCAGCGTTGCTGTGGCTGCGCCCTGCAGGCACCAGCTTGTGGCTGGACGAAACCGTCACCTACTGGATGGCCAGCGATTCGCTGGACACTTTGCTGGCGCGCGGGCGCGAATTCTCTGGCGGCAACCCCTTCTACTACATGTTCCCGTGGGCATCGTTGAAGCTCTTCGGCGTAAGCGAGCTGGCGCTGCGCTTGCCGTCGCTGTTGGCCATGGGCGTGGCCACGCTCTTGGTCGCGGCCATCGCGCGCCGTTTGTTCGACCGCGAAACGGGTGTATTGGCGGCGCTGGTTTTCGCGCTGCACCAACTGATTCAGTTTGAAGCTCGCAACGCGCGCACCTATGCCATCGGCGTGTGCTTCGCGGCGGCGGCCACTTTGGCGCTGCTCCGTTGGCTGGAACGCCCCAACTGGAAGCGCGCACTTGTCTATGGCCTGCTGGCCGGCTGCGTTTTCGCCACGCACTTCTTGTTCGCGGGGTTGGTGTTGGTGCACGGCATCATCGCGGTGTTGTGGATGGCGATGCGCGCCACGCCTGCGCGCATCGGTGCGCTGCTGCTTCTGGGATTGTTCACCGCCATCGGCGTTGCTCCCAGCTTGGGGCTGTTCTTGTCGCTGCACGATCGTGGCGATGTGCTGATCGTGCTGGGCGTGCCGCATGTCGAAGACTTGACGCGTGTGTTGGCACCGACGGCCACGCTGACGGCGGCTATGTGCGCGCTGGTCTTGCTGGGCTTGTTCGGAAAACTGCGCCGCGATGGGAATGCGCCGACGCTGCCGCGCGCGACGCTGGTGGCGAGCGCGGCGCTGTTTTTCTTGCCGCCCATCGCAGTGTTCTTGATTTCGCGCTTCACACCCACACACATCTTCATTCCGCGCTACTTTGCCTACCATGTCATCGGCGGCGCATTGCTTGGCGGTTGGGCGTGGCGGCAGATCGAATCGGCCAGAGCTCGCACCATCGTTGCTTGTGTGCTGGTGCTGCTCGCATGCGGCGCCTACACCACGCGGCGGCATCACAACAACGAATGGAAGGGCATCGCCATCGCAGTGAACGAAGCACTTGCGAAGATGCCAGGTGCGCCCGTCCTCGCCAACACTGGTTTGATCGAAGCAAAGGACACTGCGTGGCTTTCGGACCCGCACCGCGCCGCGTACTTGTTGGCACCGTTCAGTTTCTATCCGCTCTTGAATGGGCACGAATTGCGCGCGCTGCCGTGGTCTGCCCACAGCGATATGGCGCAAACATATTTGGATGAACAAGCGCGCTGGCTGGACGCGAATCACGACAGCTTCGTGTTGGTCAGTCGTGACAGTTCAGAGCCAGGTTTTTGGCCGTGGTTCCGCGGGCGCATGCGCCCACTGGGCTGGAAAGACCACCGCCTCGAAGGGACTTTCGGCAACTTGATCGCGGTGACCTTCGAACGCCAACGCTAAGGCAACGCGTGCAGCGGCGCGCCGCGTGAGCGCGACAATTCGGTGCCCAGTGCCGCTCCGCTGACGAACAGTGTCGGCGCTGCGGGGCCAGCGCCCAAACCGGCGATGCCGTCACCCGCCAACAACAAACCCCAGCACCATTCGCTGCTGCTGGAACGCAGGACGCGGCCTTCTGCATCCAGCTTCGCGTTGAACAGTCGTGGCTCCTGGCCTAAGCGCCAAAAAAGCGCGACAGGTTCAGAGTCTGCTGCGAAGCGCGGTGCGTCAGCCAGCGGCAAGCCCGATTCGGTTTGCAACAGCGCGGCGCCGTCCGCGCCCAAACCATGCACACCGCGCACCGGCAATGCTCCCTGCAACTTGCCATCAGGGGCCACCAGCAAGCGACCGCCGCCCAGAGTCAGGCGCCTGCGGGCGTCGGCCAAAGCCACGCCTGCAACGAGCACCAAGTTGTGGTCGGCAATCAGCACCGGTGCAAGTTCCGTGTGCAGCCATGCGCCGCCGCTCACTGGCTGCGCCAACACCAAAGTGGCCAAGCCGTGCGCGTGGGTGGCGGCGGCGCCACTCGGCCGCGCTCCCTGCAAATCGTCGATGCGTTGTTGCTGCACGATCAACAAGGCAATGGTGCCGACGAGACTGCATGCGAGCAACAGCAGCAGCCCGCGACTGCGCCGCGATTTCGCTGGCACCGATGCGCTCGGTTGCGTGGTGTGCCGTTCCACCTTCGTGCTGTCGGCGGCGCCGCCGGCCAAGCCGAAGCGCAGCCGCGGGCCATCGCGCCCAAGTCCGATGATGTCGCCATCCACCAACGGGGCGCGGTCGATGCGGCGGTTGTTCACGAAGGTGCCATTCATGCTGGAGCAATCGGTCAGTTCGAAGCGCCCATTAACATGCAAGATTTCGCAGTGGCGGTGGCTGACGGTGCGGTCCTCTGGAGCGGCGCAGCAACATTCATTCTCGGGGCTGCGCCCCAAGCCGACGCGCGCCCCGTCGTAACGGAACTCGCGCTCGGCTGATTCGCCGCCAAGCGGCCGTAATGTGAACCCTGTCTGGACTTCTGTCATGAGCTGGCCACGGAAAGGATACTTCAGGGTTTCTATAGCGAACTCGCCGGGCGTGGCGACTGAAAACGAACGGCCGCAGCGCCTTGACACGCAGCGCCGAACTGAACAAGCTGCGCATGCGAGTTGGCGCGGCACAGCGCCGACCACCAAGGAACTGATCATGCTGAAAACCTGCCTTTTCATGTTGCTCACAGTGCTGGCAGTACCCGGGGCATGGCGCCTCGGGGCTCAGGTGACGGTGGAGGGTTTGCAGCGGGAGGTGTCCGAGCTGCGTAGCGCGATGGACCGCCAGCGCGGCGAGTTCCAGAAACAGTTGGGCGTGATGCAAGGGCAGTTGGATGTGCAACAGCGCGAGAGCGATGGCGCAGCGCTGGAAGGTGCAGTGAACGCGGCGGCGCTGACGGCGCCCGCCGACACGCGCGGCCGGTGGCTGTTGCTGCGCAATGCGCCGGGGCAGGGCAGCCTCGCCATCACAGGCTTGATGCGCATGCGCTTTGAAGCCCGCGCACGCAATGTGGATTTCAACAGTGCAGGCCACGACGACAGCGGCACGCGTTTCGACGGGCGCATGCGTTTGGGCTTTGAAGCTGAAGTGGCCAAGGGTGGCGCCGGTGAAGCGCGCGTGGTTGCTCGCGCTGACTTGCAAGTGGCGGGGCGCTTCGCCAACAACACCGCATTCGATTTCGCCGGGCCGAACACTGTGGCACTGCCCGCGCAGTTCACATTCTTCGATACGCCGTTTGAAACAGTGATGCTCTATCAGGGCTACGCAGAAGTTGGGGACTTGCTGGGCAACGGAACGCAATTGCGTTTCGGGCGCCAAGAGTTTGTGCGCGGCAGCCAGTTCTTGCTGGGCAACAACGATTTCCAAGGCGGGCTCGCGCATGACGGCGTTGTCTTCTCGTGGGACTGCGCGCAGCACGAATCCAGCGTCAGCGCCTTCTTGTTCACCGAAGCACAATCCGATGGCACGTTGGCGGTGACCACCCCCGGCGAGGACATGAACGACGATTTGTTTGGCGGCGTCTACGCAACACTGGCCCCCGCGCAAAACATGCTGCTGGATGTTTATGCAATGCGCTTCAACGGGCGCTCCGGTGACACGGATAGTTTCGTCACCATGAGCAGCGCCACAGCATTCGATGGCGCATGGATTCCCGCATTGCGTGGGCGCTTCTGGACCGTCGGTGGGCGCGTCGCGTCGAGCGGATTGGATTTCGCTGGCGGCAAGCTGGCGTTGTCTGCTGAAGCCGCGTGGCAGAGTGGCAGCAACGCGCTGGACCCGCTCGCATCAGGTGGTCTGGACACCCAAGATATTCGTGGCCTTGGTGCTGAACTCGCCGCCAATTTGTGGCTGAGCCCAGGCTCCAGTTGCAATCCGATTCTGTCGCTGGGTTACTACAACGCTTCCGGTGGCCGCGCCAACAGTGGCACGGCGACTGGCTGGCCCGCAGCGCGCGTTGGCTTCCAGCCGCTGTTCATGAATCGCCATTTCGCAGGCGGCGACCGCAACGACATTCATGCGCCGTACTTTGCCGGCGGTGGCCGCTATGGGAATCTCGATCTGATTCCGCTGGACAACACGCAGGTGCTTAAATTCGCAATCAGCTTCTCTCCCGCGGATGATGTTGAAGCAGGCCTCGCGTGGAATGCCGCGTGGATTGCGGATGACATCGGCTATGGCACAGGCTTTTTCGGCAGCGAGCTGGATCTATTCACCTCTTGGCGCAGCAGCGAATCTGTGCGTTTCTCAGCCGACTTCTCGTTGTTCTTCCCTTCCGCAGGCGCAACCAATCAATCGAACTGGTTGTTCTTCGCACCCGGCGGCGGCGCGGGCGACGACACCGCAATGGGCTGCTTCCTGCAGGCGCAAGTCAGCTTCTGAGGCGCTCCGCGAGAGCGCGTTCGGGTTTGCCGCGAGTGGCAAGCAGCGTGGCGAGGTGGGTGCGGTCCGCAGCGGGCAATAGGTGCTCGTTCAAGAGCAGCGGCGCGGCGTCGTAACCCTGCAAGCGCACCAAGGGCCCCAACAACTGCAATGATCTGGGCGACGAATTGTCGCGCGTTTCTGGGCGCAGGCGCGCCCACGCGGCGGCCAGCAGAGTGCGCGCATCTGGGCTGGCAAAGCGCGCGCGCACTAATGGCTCTAACCATGCAGTGGCCAGTCCCGCTGCTCCGTTGCGCAAAGCAGTGCAGGCTTGCTCGCAGCACAACGCATTGGCGCGCTCGCGCTGGCACGCTGCCAGCAATGTCACCGTGTTGGCTGCGGGGGCTTCACCGGCAACAAGTGTCGCCGCAATCTGGTCGAAGGATTCCGCCGACGGCGCTGCGCCACTTGAAAGCATGGCCAACTGAGCGGTTTCCAAGCCCGCTTCCAGCGCCGCTTGCAGCAATGCTGGCTGAGTGGCAAGGACGCGACCCGCAGCGGCCGTGATGCGTGCGTCACTGTGCGCCAAGGCTTCCAGCAAACCGCGCTTCGCTGCGGCTGGTGAAAATCGGGGCAACAATTCCACCGCGGCGAGGGCCAGATCCAATTCATCTTGCAGCAGCGCGCTGAATTGAGCTTCGACGGCGGTGCGTCGCAGTGGCAGCACGGCGGCCAGTGCTAACGCAGCGCGTCGCACTGCAGGATGCGAAGTTGCGGCCAATGCTTGCGGCAACACGCTGCGCGCGGCGGCGGGCTTCAGCACGGTAAGAATTTTCAGCACAGCGATGCGCCCTGTGTCGTGCGCGCGCACGCGCGGCCAACAGCGCAGTGTCATCGCAGCGAGCACGCGGCGTTGCGCCAATGTGCCGGCTTCGCCGCTGCGGGCGAAGGCGCCGTAGACACGGCGCGCTGTCACAAAGTCTGCTGTGGGCAACAAAGCTAGCAGTGCGCGCATGGCGGCGGGGCTGCCGTTTTCCTCCAGCAGCGCGATAGGCCCGCTCAAATCGCTGTCCGTGGGCTGTTTGCGGCACCATGCCAGCAGTGGGGCAACGACGCCGCGCCGCTGCGCCAACAGTGCGATGGATTGTTCGCGCAGAGCGCCTTCTGCGCTGAGCATCTGCAGCAATGCTGCGGTGGCTTCAGGCCCCGGCAGCGCAGCTATCGCAGCCACGAGATACGGGCGCGTGGGTGCTCCCGCGTTTTTCAGCGCGGCCAACAACGCGCGCAGCACTGCGGGACCCTTGGGGTTGGCGCGGGCCAGCACCAATGCGGCGGCGGCCACTTCTTCAGCATCCTTCGAACGCAACAGCCGCAACACGACGCGGGTGTTCACCGGGTCTGCTGCAGTGCGCTTCACGGCAGCGGTTCCTCGGGTGTCATGTCGGTGGTGCCGTTGATGCGCCGAGCCAGCGTGAACAGCAAGCGCGCATCGCGCGTTTGCATTGGCCCCAGTGCGAGGATGCGTTCCACCGAGCGCGTGATGGGAAGGCTGTTGGCGTCATTCAAGATGTGCACGACGCGCAGTGCGGCTAACAGTTCGCCGCGCAGATGTTCACGAGCGTCGTGAGGCAAGCAGCGCCCAGTTTCGCTGTGGCTTACTTGGTGGCGCTGCGTGCGGCCGCTGCTGCACGCGAGGTTGAAGATTTCCCACGCCAGCAACAGCACCGCTTGCGACAGATTCAGCGAGCGGCACTCCGGCGCAGTGGGGATGGCCATCACGGCGTGGGCATGGCGCATCTCATCAGAGGTCAGGCCGTGGTCTTCGCGCCCAAACATGATCGCCACGGGACCAAGCGCCGCTTCGTCCAAAATGCGCGCAGCGGCTTCTTCGGGGCGCAATGTTGGTTGGCGTTCTCGCGGCTTGCCGGTGGTGGCCAACACAAAGGTGCAGGGCGCCAGCGCGGCAGATAGATCGGGCACTTGTTGCGTCGAGGCCAGCAATTCCTGCGCACTGCTGGCCATGTCTTTCGCTTGCGGGTGTTGCGGGCTGACGCCCTTCACCAACACCAGTTGGCTCAGTCCAAAGTTGGACATGGCGCGGGCCACCGAGCCAACATTCAAGGGCCCCTGCGGTTCCACCAAAACCACGCGGATGTTGTTGAGCACTTCCACGCGGGCATTGTGGCCGCGATCCGCGCGGCGTCCAAGCGCGCAGAATCAGCGGGGCAGCGCGGAGCGCCAAGCGGCGGGGCTGTCGCCGAAATCGTGCTTCAGTAATCGAGCCAGCGCGCCACGATACACCTGCCGCTCGGCAACAATGCTGACCACCGCAACATCCAGCACCACGCCGCTCTGCACGATGTCGATGACGGGGTCTGCGATGACCGCGCCTTGCGCAACTTCCACATCGAAGTCCTTCAAATAGGCGGTTTGCTGCGTCACGGTGAGGTTGGCGCGCGCAGGTTTCCATGAATCTTCGAAGGCGGCCAGCAGCGGTGCGACGCCGTGTGCCAAACCCAGCTCTGCGATGGCTTCTGCCGCGCGGCAACGCACTTGGCCTTCAGGGTGGGTGAGGTTCTTGGCGTACAGCTTCACAAACACCGGGTCTGCAGTCGCCGCCAACGCACGCGCGGCTTCGCGGCGCACCACCGGCGTCGCATCGGCAAGGCTGAGCATGAACAGTGGCTTGATGCGCAGCGGTTCTGTGCGCAGGCGAGCGAGCACTTTGGTGGCGGTCCAGCGCGCGTGGGGTTGATCCAACTTCAGAGCCTTCAGCGCGGGGCGGAAAAGTTCTGCAGCAGGCACATGCTGCGCGGCGGCCAGAGCAATGGCGGCTTCGCTGCGTCCGATAGCGGCGCGTTGCAGCAGCAGCGTTTCCGCAATGTCGTCGCGGCGCACATCCACCAGCCATACCGGCCCGAACCTTTCGGCGAGTTTGGCGGCGGCTTCATGCACGACCTTGTGATCTGGGTCGATGGCCAGCGCCAGTTCCATTTGTTCGCGCGCCATCGTGAACAAGCCGCGGTCCACACACCAGCGTGCGAGCGCCGCGTGGCCTGCCGCAAACCCCTTTGGAATCTGCGCAGCGCGTTCGGCACCGGCTAGGCGTTCCGGCGCGCTGTCCCGCGCGGCCATCGCGGCGTCGCGTTCGATGCGCAATTCGCCGAACACGGTGACCAGCGTCGCCTTCGTGCCGCGCAGCACCACGCGGCCTTCGCCAACGCAGGCCCCACCGCCCGGCAAGTTAGTGAGTGTCACCAATTGCTGCCCATTCAAAACCAACCCAAGCACCAACAGCGCTGCGATTCGAAGCATGGCGCGATTCTACAGCGAGGCATCGTGAATCCGGCATTCCTAATGCCCGGTTGCCCCGCCCGGCTTCATTGTGTTCACGGGCCGCCGCGGGCAGAATCGAGGCGCCCATGCAGCAGCAACTACGCATCGATAAGACCTTCCCTTTGGCTCTCGGTGGATTACTGCCTGGGGTGCAAGTCACTTGTGAGCAGTGGGGCGATCTCACCGCACCACCAGAGCGCACCGTGTTGGTGCTGCCCGCGCTCAGCGCTTCGTCGCATGTGGCCGCCTCCGATGCAGACCCAACACCCGGCTGGTGGGACGGCATCGTTGGCCCCGGCAAGGGCATCGACACCAATCACTGGCGCGTCATCTGCGCATCGATACTCGGCTCGCCATATGGGTCCACTTCTCCACTCAGTACAAATCCAGAAACGGGCCGCCCGTGGGGCTGCGAGTTCCCGCAGATCACGCCGGCGGACCAAGCGCGCTTGCATGCGTGGACGCTGGATGCGCTGGGCATCGAACGCGTGCACGCGGTTGTCGGCAGTAGTTTGGGTGGGATGCAAGTGTTGCAGTTCGCTGCGCATTTCCCGCGCCGTTTGAATCGTTGGATCAGCATTAGTGCCACAGGAAAAACCACGCCGGGCACCGTGGCGCTGCGGCGCGTGGGGCGCTGCGCGATCATGACCGACCCAGATTTTCGCGAAGGGCGTTACGAAGTGGGCCACGGGCCCGTGCGTGGTTTGGCCGTAGCACGCGAGCTGGGCACCATCACTTATCGCTCGCGTGACGAATTCAATAAACGCTTCAGCTGGGAGCCCGATGGCGCAGTATCCGCACGCGGATTGGCGTTTGAAGTGGAGCGTTACTTAGAAGCTCAAGGTCGGCGCTTCGCGCACCGTTTCGATGCCAATTGCTATTTGCTGCTGTCACGCTGCATGGACTTGATGGATTTGGGCGCAGGTTTCCCGGCGTACGCCGACGGCGTGAAGCGCATCACCACGCCGGGCTTCATCATGGGTGTCGATCATGACATGTTGATTCCCGTCAGCGAACAACAGCACCTCGCGCACTTGCTGGAAAGCCTTGGCCGTAGCGTGGTTTTTGAAGTGCTGCCCAGCGAATTCGGGCACGATGCCTTCTTGAAAGAAGACGCTTGGTTCGGCCCGCGCATCGCCAATTTCTTGGCGCAGTAGGCGGCGCTGGGCTGCACAGGCGCTGACGAAGGGCTTAGAATCTGCAGATCGAAAGGGCGCGGTTCCTCCGCCGCGCGCAGGCGACTCATGAAAACCACTTTATTCGCGTTGTTGGCGCTGTTCGCATTGCCCCTGTGGGCGCAGACCGAACCGGCCAAGCCAGAGCCTGTGCGGCTTCCGCCTGTGAAGTTGGTGCCACTCATGCCGCTGATTCCAGTGGGTGCGGCGTTGCCTGCTGTGCCCGCTGTGCCCGCTGTGCCGATGATGCGTCCGGGCAGCAAAGGAAAAATTGCCGACGCATCCGCCGAGGAGAGCGAAGGGCAATTGTTAGTGCGGGCTTTCGAGCGCGCGCGTGGCGACTTCTTTCAGCGCTTTCAAGCGGCGCGCGCAGCGAATACGGATTTCGACACGCAGAAAGAAGACCCGATGCAGTTCTATCGCCCGCTGTTGCGCCGCGCGGCGGGAAGCGATTTCGCTGCACTGGAGTGGTGTGTAGAGAACGCTGAGTGGATGCCACCGGCGCGTGCGGGCGAGGCCGATGACCATGCCGCTGCCAGAACGCAGTTCCGCGCCGACCTTGAAAGGCTGTTGGGATCGAAGGATCCAGCGCACCTCACAACGGTGGCGAATTGCGCGCTGGGTCACGCGACGGCGGCTCTGACCGAAGCGGATGCGTTCAGCTTGTGCGAACGAGCACTTGCGACGGAGCACGCGCCCAAGGCTCAGATCCTTGCTGCTATGGCAGCCTGGAACGCCGACAATCCCGGCGCAGAATATTTGGCGCGAGCGGAAGCGTTGTATGTGCGCGCGCAAGCGGCACATCCGGACGAGAAACTTGCGGCGCGCATCACCGGCGCATTGTTTGCGATGCGCAACTTGCGCGAAGGCCATACGGCACCAGAGTTGGAAGGTGTCGACCTCGCTGGGAAGCCGCTGAAGCTGTCGGATTACAAAGGCCGCGTGGTGTTCTTGGAGTTTTGGGGCTTCTGGTGAGGCCCTTGTGTTCAGGGGCTGCCGCACCTGAAAACGCTGGTTCAGCGTTATGCGGCTGATGGATTCACGGTGCTGGGTGTGAACACGGATGCGAGTTTGGAAATGGTGCAGAAGCGCTGCGCCGCAGAGGGCATTACCTGGGCGAACATTCATGACGGCAAGGAGAAAAAGATAGCGAGAGGCTGGGGCGTCAGCGGCTATCCGTCGGCGTGGCTGATCGACCGCGATGGCGTCATCCGCAAATGTTTCCTTGGCATCGACGAAAAAGAACTGGATGCGGCTGTTGAGCAACTGATGAAGGGCACTGCGGTGCCGGCGCCGAAGGAACCAGTGAAGGATGCGCCCGCCCCGCAAGCAGCGGCTGCCGTGAAGGACGCGCCGGTGAGCTTTGCTGCGCCGGTGCAACTAAAGGCGGGCGAAAAATTGCTGGGCGAGAATCGCTATTTCCCGTCTCCGACTTTTCGAGACATGAATGGCGACGGGTTGAAGGACATTGTGGTGGGCGATCTGCCGGGACGACTCACGGTGGCGCTGCGTCAAGCCGGCAGCGGCCCCATCAGCTTCGGTGCGGAAACAAAACTCCAGGCTAGCGACGGCAAAGACATCGACTTTCACAATTGGTGATGCATTGGAATGAGTCCACAGTTTGTGGACTTCAACTCCGACGGACACCTGGACATTGTCGCCGGCATCTTTGATGGTTCGCCGCATGTGGCGTGGGGCAGCGACAAGGGCTGGAAGCAACCAGAACAGATTCTGGATCGCGCTGACGCGCGCATCGTGTTGAACAACTTTTGGAACTTTGATGCCAAGAAGTGGGACACCACCAATCGTTGCGACCCCGTGGGCCAGACACTATCCGGCGAGCTGCTGACTTCAGCCTTCGCGTGGGACTGGGACGCCGATGGCGATCTCGATTTGTTGCTGGGCGATCACACGGGCGGGCATGTCTATCTGCGCATGAATGAAGGTGCGGCAGGCGCAAGTCTGTTCGCCACGCAGAATGTGCCGGTTCAAGCAGCGGGCGCCGCGCTAACGGTTTCTGGCACGGTGGCCACTTTGTGCATGGTGGACTGGAATCGCGACGGGCTGATGGACCTTGCGTGCGGCAGCATGGGCGATGCGTATGGCTCCGGCAAAGGCGGTGGCGTGTTTGTGTATCTGAACACGGGCACGACAGGTGCGCCTGTGTTTGGTCTGCCACTCGTACTCGTTGCGCCCAGTGAGAAAGCCAGCGTTGGCGCTGCAGAGCGCCCCGATTCCGGGCTCTACATGGACTTCGGCGATCACGACGGCGACGGCGATCTCGACATTGTTGTTGGCGGTTATTCGCACTGGACACCCAAGAGCCCAGTGCTGACGAGCGCACAGAAGTCCCGCGTGGCGGAGCTTGAGGCGCAAGCCAGCAGCCTGCGCGCTCAATTGAGCGCATTGGATGTCGTGATCGAGAATGCCATCAAGGGTCTTGACGAAGCCGCCACCGAAACGAAGTACCAAGAACTTCACGCTGCGCAGTCGGAGAAGCGCGAGCCGATCATGGAGAAAATCACGGCCACAGGAAACGAGCTCGGCAAACTCGTTCCCAAGCCCCAGCGCACTTCATGTGTGTGGCTGTACGAGAACAAGACGCCGTCAATCTCGAGATAGCCGGAGCGGAACACGGACTCTTCGCAGTAGAGCGCGAAGTATCTGGGGGTTCTTGTGGACATAGGGAGCGTCGGGTGAGGAGTTTGGCCATGGCGAATAGCGCCAAGGCAGCCGCAGCCGGCGATGCCCGCGGGGCGCGTCACCCCTCCGCGCGGAAAATGAGGGCGGCGAGGGTGGAGAAGACGGCGGCGAAGGCGAGGAGGGCGAGGCAGGGGGATGCGACATCGGTGAGGGTGGTGCCGGAGCGGACGAGCACATCGGTGTATGCGTCGAGGGCCCAGCCGTGAGGCGCGAAAAGGCCAATGGTGCGCAAGCTAGGCGGCATCATCAGGCGCGGGAACATGCAGCCGGAGAGCAGCGCCATCACGAGGACCACAATGGTGGTTAAGGCGCTCACTTGTTTTTCGCTGCCGCCGAAGGAGGCCATGAGGAAACCCAGCGCAGTGGCTGAAGCGACGAGGCAAACGGTGACCGCGATGAGCGCGGGCACGCTGCCAGAAATCTGCAGGCCAAACGCCAACGCAGCCATAGCGAATAAGAACACCATCTGCAACACACCCAGCACAAAGTAGGGCACTAATTTCGCTGTCAGCACGAGGCTCCGCGACACGGGGGCGGCCAACATGCGCCGCCATGTGCCGCTGCGGCGGTCTTCAACAAACGAAATGGCAATAGCCGACGACAAGAAGAATATGAATAGAACTGCGTTGCCCGGCACACTGATTTGGAACGAATCAATGTGCTCGCGCTTCTTCTTCAATTGCGCGGGGGCTTCGGTCTTCACCAGCCCTGCGGATTCCTTGGACTCGCGGTCTTCGTCAATGAACGCTGCATACTTCGAGAAATACCAGCCGCGGTACAGCGCAGTCATCACAGCGCCCTGAAGCATGCCGCTGTCCGCGTCGGACATGGCGGGGTCTGCCACAAATACCACAGGGTTCGCGCCCGTGGCGTCCACCGAATCCGGAATCACCAAGCCAGCGTCGGCATCGCGAGTCGCCACCATCGTGTCCAGTGCGGCGCGATCCGCGCATGCCACCAGCGTTAAGCCTTTCGTGTCACGCAACGCGCTCAAAATGCGCTGGGCCGCGGGCTCCGGCTTGCTGCCTTGCACCAGCGCCAAACGCAGGCCACGGCCGCCGCCGCCTTCGCCAGCCTCGTCATCCGACGCGCCAGAAAACATGAGCCCGAACGCGCCCATGAAAATCAGCGGCAACAGAAACATCGAGAACAACGCGCCGCGGTCGCGCAGCAGTAGTTGCACATCTTTGGCAATAGCGGCGCGGATCATGCTGCGTCCCTCAGTGCGTGGCCGGTGAGTTTCAAAAACACTTGCTCGAGGTCTGCGCCCAGTGGCTCTGCGGCGAGCAGCGGGTAGCCCGCTTGTTCCAGCGCCACGGCCAGCGGCGCCAAAGCGACACCGTCGTTCACACGCACGCCGTCCGCGGCAACAACTGCGCCGCAAAACTCCGGCAACACCGCCGCCGCCCGCGCCACGTCGCCGCGCACGCGCAACAGCAGCCCACCCGGCGCATGCGTCGCCAGCAAGCCCTTCAGCGTGTCGCACGCCACCAGTTTGCCGTGGTCAATCACTCCGATGCGGCCACACAGCGCCTGCACCTCTTCCATGTAATGGCTGGTGTAGATCACGGTCATGCCTGCGGCATTCATCTGGCGCAACGCGTCGAATATGTGCGCGCGACTTTGCGGATCTACTCCCACCGTCGGCTCGTCGCACACCAACAGCTTGGGTGCGTGCAAGATGCCAGCCGCCAGATTCAAGCGCCGCTTCATGCCACCACTGAAGCGCGCCACGGGTTCGTCGGCGCGCGAGCCCAAGTCAGCCAGCGCCAACGCGGTGGTTATTGCCCTATCAAGCTCGCCGCCACGCAAACCGTACATGCTGCCGAACCAACGCAGGTTCTGGCGCGCACTCAGTTCGTCATACAGCGCGAGTTCTTGGGGCACATATCCCACCAACATGCGCGCCGCCCTCGCAGCCTTCACCACATCGTGGCCGCCCACCGTCGCAGTGCCGCGCGTCGGCGTCAGCACGCCGCAGATCATGCCGATGGAAGTGCTCTTGCCCGCGCCGTTGGGCCCAAGCAACCCAAAGAATTCGCCGGCACCAATTTCGAGGTCCAGCGCGTGCAGCGCCGTGGCCTTGCCATAGTCCTTTCCCAATCCGCGTGTGATCAGCATGCGGCGCATCATATGCGCCCGCGCGTCACCGATGGGCACGCCACTGGAGGGACTTGCCACTAACGCAGCGCTCCGGTGCGTTCGTGACCAAGACGCGACAAAAACGCGACCGAGAAACCTCGCAATAATCAGCGCCGCCGCCTGCGCCGAAGCTGCGCAGAACAGCGCGTGCTTAGCGTTTTCGCCTCGCTTGTGTCGAACCGGTGCTCCGGTTCCTTCGCAAATTGCGTTGCACGAGAAGCGGCGCCGGAGTAGCCTGCTTCCATGACAACCGTGGCTGAAATTGCCGGCGCTGTGACGCGCCTCCCAAAGAAAGACCTCGCGCGCTTTCGCAAGTGGTTTGCGGAATATGACGCGGCGAAATGGGACCGCCAACTCAAGGCCGATGCCGCAGCGGGCAAGCTTGAAAGCATGGTGCGTGAAGCTGCGCGTGACTATCGCGCGGGCCGCACCAAAGCGTTGTGAGGCATCGCGCCAGCGCGCGATTTTGGAGTTGTTATCAAGGCCTGACGAAAAATGTTCGCGCTCTTGCAGATCGCTGTTTCGCGCGAATCAAGGACGATCCGGCACACAGGTCGTTGCACTTCAAGCGAATTGGGGCGCTCAGGTCCGTGCGCATCGGATTACACCATCGTGCGTTGGGCACAGATGTCGAAGAGGACATCGTGTGGTATTGGATAGGAACACATGCGGACTACGACACACTTGTAGGTCGGCAGCCCCCGCACAAAGCTGGGCTGGCGTTGAGTCGATTGCAGAAGGGGTCAACGCGTCGCCCTCGCGGGGGCTGTGGTTGAGCGGCAAATAGCGCCAATCATCGACTTTGGGGGCGCAGCAATGGAAATGTCCAGTGCGGTGGGCGCGGCGGTGGGGCGCGGAAGCGCGGCGCGATATCGTGGGCGCGCATGTCCGCTGAATACTTGCCCTGTGTTGAAGTGCAGCCGCGCGGCGGAGCGGCCACGCACTGCATAATTCTGTTGCATGGCTTGGGCGCCGACGGCCACGATTTGGCGTCCCTGGCGGACGAGATCGTGCTGCCCGCAAGCGTGCGCATGCGCTTCGTGCTGCCCCACGCGCCGCGCCGCGCGGTGACATTGAACGGCGGCATGTTGATGCCAGCTTGGTACGACATTCGTGAACTCTCGCTGCTGAATCGCGGCCACGACGAACGGGGCATCAAGCAATCCGCCGCTGCCATCACAGCGCTCATCGAACGCGAAGTGCAGCGCGGCATCCCAGCCGAGCGCATCGTGCTGGCGGGCTTCAGCCAAGGCGGGGCGATGGCGCTGTACAGCGGATTGCGCCAGCAGCAGCGCATTGCCGCCATCGTTGCGATGTCGTGCTACCTCCTATTGCCGGACACGCTCGCAGCGGAGCGCGCCGCCGCGAACGACGCAACACCGATTTTCATGGGCCATGGCAGTTACGACCCAATGGTGCCCATTCAAGCGGGCGAAGCCGCGCGCGACACGCTCACCAAACTTGGTTGGGCACCAATGTGGCGTACCTATCCGATGGAACATTCCATCGCGACGGAAGAGCTTGCTGACATCGGCACATTCCTCGCCTTGGCATTGTCGTCGGCTGCTGGTGCGCCAGACACCGATGCCGCGTTGCGCAAGGAATCACACTGACATGGGCATCGGCGGCGCAGTGCTTGGTGGCATCCTTGGAGCTTTGGTTGGCGGACCTGTTGGCGGCGCCATGGGCGCCTTGCTGGGCCATTCCGTCGACCCGATGGACAACAAAAAGCCGCGAGCCCCTGCACAAGAGCAATCGCGCCAAGCGCGCCACATTCTGGCGGGCCTTGCTTCGATGCTGGCGCGGGTGGCCCATGCCGACCGCGAAATTGATGCCCGCGAACGCGCGCTGATACTGGACATCTGCCGCAATTACGCTGTGCAGTGGGGCCTCGGCAAGTTCCTTGCGTCAGACGCAGAACTGGAAGCGAGCGTGGATGTAGGCATCGCCACGCCGCAAGCGGGCGAACTCATCATCAAGCGCGCGCGCACCGAACCGCGCATGGCGATGGATTTGCTGCACCAACTGTGGCGCGTCGCCGCTGGTGATGGACGCATCGACGACCGCGAGCGCACGGTATTGGGGCAGCTCGCGCGCGAACTGGGTCTCAGCGACGAGCAGTCCGCGCAGGTGGCCATGTTTTTCCTGCGCACCGAAGGTATGCATGGCGCGTCGACTTCACGCGAGCGCCGCGATGCTGCGACAGTGTTGGGCGTCAGCGTCAGTGCTGCGCCAGAAGAGGTGAAGCGTGCGTACCGCGCGCTGGCCATGAAGTGGCACCCCGACCGTCACCCCAACAATGTGAAGGATGCGCAAGAGCGCACTGCTTCCATCAATCATGCGCGCGATGTGCTTTTCGCTGCGGATGCAGGCCCTGCGGGCGAATCGCTATTGGCGTGGTCGGACGGCGGCAATGCTCTGGTGGAGCCGAAACCCGGCGATGTGGTGCGCTGTTTCTTGTGCGAAACGCGCAACCGCTTGCCCGCGAAGGAACACCTGGACACTGCGCGCTGCGGGCGCTGCCAAGCGTTGGTTCTTTACGGCGCGCAACTCGCGCAACGACTGTTCGCTGCGCGCCACTGACGCGCAGCAGCGCACGCAACGGCGTGCACGGCGCTATTACAGCGTTGCGCCCAATACCAAGCGCAGGCCTTCGCTGGTGCAATACAACGCATTAGCAGCATTGGGGTCCATGACCACCCACTGTGCGAAAAGCTGCAGGCCGCCCAGTTGCGGGTTTGCCGGCAACGGGAATGGCAAGAACCCATTGCCCTGAGCTGTGGTGGTGAGCGAGCTATTGATGCCAGGCCACGGCAATAGCAAGTTTGGCGGGAATGGATCGATCCACGCGGTGCAACCGCCTGACAGCGCTATTTGCGCTTGCGCCAAACTGACGAACAGCGTGGCCGCAGCGGCGGGGCGCGCGCTGCTCAATGTGATGCTGAATTGCGTGGCACCCAAGCGCGGCAGCATGTTGGTGCCCGCATGTGGCACGCCATTAGTGCCCGCGCAGCCCGCGCCGTAATTGCTGACTACAGGCAGCGGCACACCAGCGCCATGGAACCACGCTGCGGTGGTTGGGCTTGTCGCAAAAAATGATTGCAACCTATTCGCCACTTTTGCTCGGCCAAGCAG
Source organism: Singulisphaera sp. GP187 (assembly GCA_945907755.1). Taxonomy (GTDB): domain Bacteria; phylum Planctomycetota; genus SXUL01. The sequence continues at coordinate 20,482 of CAMDTN010000038.1, forward strand.
CGATGGGTGCGTGCCGTCGCTGTTGAAATCTGCGCAGTCCCACACGAGTCCGTCTTGCCGCGGCGTGGTGCCGTTGCCCCAGTTGTAGGGGCCCCACGCCAACCACGGGGCACCGCCCACGCCGTTGTTGAACGCCAGCAGTGGATCGCCGTTGATTTGTGCCTCGATCAACCAACGCACCGCGAAGGCGCTCTGGTAGGCATAGGGCTCTGGGTTGAGCGTGGTGGTGGCATAGCCGGCATAGATGCGACTGGACAGGTAGCAAAGCCGCGCATTGGGAAAGCGCGCGCGGAGGATCTGAACGATGCTGTGCAGCGCATCGCGCAATTGCAGAGTAGCGGCGGGGAAACCGCCAGTGGGCCCAGCATTTGCCTCCTTCAGCCAAATCACCTGAACCTGTTGCGCACTTGATCCAGCGTTGAGCAAACGCCCGTCCACCTGCGTCCAATAACTGTGGGCGGGGTTGGCGATGAGTTGTGCCGTCATGCCGCCGATGGCGCCATCCACCAATTGCACCCGGGGATTTTTTAGCGGGTCTGCCGCCGCGATGGGCATCCAAGAGGAATACTCCATGGTGGCGTTGGACATGCCGATGCTGAGCACCACGATGCGCCCGAAAGGGTCTGGCGCGCCCGCTGCGTTGCGCGGCACCACTTGTGACATTTGTGTGATCCCTGCAGCAAGATGCGCCGCAGGCAGCACATTGCCGCCGCCGGGATAAAGGCCACCAGGGTAGCCCTGATAGAGCTGCCCAGCAGTCATTTCGTCCAAGGGCACCAATCCAACGCTTGTGTTGGCGCAGTTCTGGGCGAGCAGGCACGGAACCAGTAGCAATAGCGCGGATAGTGTTTGCATTGACATGCAAGCCTTACGCAGGCGTTGGAAAGGTCTTTCAGCGTTTTATGGCCATCGCCTTGCGCGCTAGGCGCAATTCGAAGAGCTCATCACAGCGGACCTTCAAGTGGCACGTGCATGGGGTTTGAAAGAGACCACACGACATTTGTGGAAGTTACATACGCGCCAGGGCGCTTGGCAGGCATGGCGGACATGGCTTCGTGCGGCCATGGATTCTGGAATTGCGCCGATGCAGAAGGCCGCAGCGATGGTGAAACGCCACCTTCAAGGCATTGTCCCCCGGTGTCAGGATAGTTGTCGGGTCGTCCGGTGAGGAGTTTGTCCATGGCCGTGGACGATCGTTTCACTCAACTCATGCGAAGCCCACGCAGCTGAGTGTTATTCACCGTGAAGAGGGTCAGACCAGTGTGAGCGCGCATCAAGCGAATCGGTGGCGCTGCCGGAAATGGCACAAACAATGCCACGGAACCGCTCCTCGCGACATCTATCCATGCAAGCGCGGCATCTCAGCGTTGGTTCGAAATGGCGCCAGAGTGAATCGCCCCGGGAAACCCAGAGCTATTCAGCGCTCGAAAAATAAAAAAGTATGCTGCCGAATCGCTCCGGCTGTGTATATTTGTAATCGAGCGGTGCCGTCTGTTCGGGCCACTCAAGTTGTGCAGGCAAGGACCCTCGCATCGGAATGCGAAGGTTGGTGTGTCAGTAGGAAAGAAGGATTACACCCATGTTCGATGCGCAGATGCTCATCACCACGGGAACCGACTATTCAGTCTTCAGCCCATGGTTTCCACGCGGCGGTGACAACCTCCGTGCCACTCTCGAAGTCGTGAAGCGCGGCGCCGCCGCTACGGTCACGGTCCGAGTCTTCACTAAGAACACTGAAGACACGGGCGATGGGACTGATGCGGACAGCGTGACAATCGCGGGTGGCGCGCCCGGTCGCACGGTGGCGGAGTGGGCTACCGGCGCATCCAAGGGAGTGAAGGAGCTTGTGCGCTACAAGTTCACGGTTTCAGGAAATGCCGCAGACTGGACACTCTTCCGCATGCTCCCTGCAGTCTGGTTCGACTCGGTTCCGGCCTGATCCGGGGTCCCAGAGGTAACGAGCAATGTTCGCAGCACAATCTCTTATCACTGACAGCCTCGTCGAGGTCTACAGCCCGTGGTTCCCTCGAGGTGGCGACCATGCCAGATTCACCGTGGATGTCGTATCCATGGGGCAATCAGGCGGTGGTGTTCCCGAGATCTTGGTCCGTGTCTGGACCATGAGCACTGAAGAGACCGGCGACGGAGCCGATGCCGACGCAACGGTGAGCATCGTGCGCACGACCGTTGGCAGGACGATTCAGGAGTGGCTCTCCACCAGCACCACGGGCTTCAAGGAACTCGTCCGGTACAAGTTTTCGGTGAGCAACACCTCCGACGTGGGCACTGTATGGGCGCTCTTCCGCATGCTGAGCCCGGTCTGGTTTGATGCGGTGAAAGCGTGACATGAGCGACGATTCGGAACTCACTCCACACGGACACCACGCTTGGTCGGAGCTTGCACCATGAGTTGCGGCGGCTTCACTATCCCCGGCATGCCTTCCTGCGGGTGCGGAGGGTCGGGAGGTAGTTGCTCTTGTGGATCGAAGCGGCAGGCACCCCTGAATGCCCCGGCCGTCGGCGCTATTCCTGGTTACAGCCCGGCTGGCGGCGGAGCGCAGGCCTATGGCGGTCCTGCCGGTGGTGGTTCGTGTGCGTGCGGCAGCGGTGGCACTCAGGCAGGGGAGCACCAGTCCAGTGGCGGTGCTTCTTTGAGCTTGAGCGTACCAGCCAGAATTCCTGGCTTTCCTTCTTGGGCTGTGAGCAGCACGCGCCGCTGTGGCGGGACTTGTGAAAACTCCAAGGGGCGCTCAAACGGGGTGCAGCCCACGCGCGCAAGCCAGGCGAAGAATGCCGCGACGAGCCGTGAACCTACGGGTGAGCATAGTGGCTCTCCCGAGCGCCCATTGCCATCATTGCGCGGAGTGCGTGGTCATAGCGGCAGGTACGAGGGCGCCTCCACAAGAATCAACGATCCGCCACCTGCAGCACTGCCACAGGAGACAGCATGGAAGCCCGGGCCATGCCACGGTGATTGGATACAAATCCCGGGAACGAATATCTGGGTTTGTACGGGAACTCAGGAATGGATCGATTTTGATACCGGAAGGCGTGGTTACGGTGTTGGGAGCATTGACAGCGGACACTCCACCAGTGAGAGCCCACGACAGAAGAACTGCACCGTGCAGCTCTGGAGGCATGATCTCCCAGTGTCCGTCTTCTGCCATCTTTGGGTAGAAGTCCATCATTGCGACGGGACAATTGATCGTTGGGAATTGCACCCGAAACACAACGACCCAGCGCTGGGGCATATTGTGCGGAACCGGAAGGGACCGGGGCTGGCTGCGGAGGGAACCAATCCACAAATGGTTGCAGAAGTAGTGCTCGCGTGCACTCCCGCGGACCCGTACAGATGCAAGTGCATCAATCGCGACCTCATGCTGCGCTACCGATATCGAAACCGGTACTCATTTGATGGCCCCAATAGCAACACCTTTGCGGCAGAGCTATTGAAAAAGTGCGATTTCGCTGCCCTGGCTGCCAAGTTGCCTTTCTGCGCCTTTGGCACGGGATATAACACCTTGTGGGATCCATTACCCGACATGTCGGGGGTGCTCCGCGGGATCTGGAGGATTCCGGGCACTCATCTCACAATACCAATGAATTTGGTGCGCTATCAATAGGATGACGATGAGGCTCAACCCGCGCATAACGCAACTAGTCTCCTATCTGTGTTTCCTTGTCCCTTATGGGCTTCTGGGGATGTTTTTTGTCTTTCTTGTCTGGGATGACTCTTACTGGCCCGGCCTTGGTCTCCTCGATTCGTTGTACATGGTGCTAGACACAGTGAGTAAAGGAGTGCTCGTGCTTGCGCCTGCAACAGTTGTGCGCGGGTTGCTGTTCGCAAAGTGGGGAATATGGCGTCCGTTTTGGGCGCTGCTTGTTGGCGGTGCGACTTCGGGCTTTGGTTTTCTTATCGCCAATCTGTGCGAAAACCATTTCATCGGATGGTTTGCCGCAGTAATGCTTGCCACGGTATTTCCAGGTTGGCAGGCACCACCACGGGATCCGCCTGTTCCGCAGTCGCCGACGCGCGAGGCACAGCATGAAGAGAAGCTGGGCGAACGCATTTCTGTGCACATGCCCAATCCATGGAGCGGGGATCCGTGAGCGGATGCAACGCAACGGTGAGCATCGTGCGCACGACCGTTGGCAGGACGACTCAGGAGTGGCTCTCCACCAGCACCACGGGCTTCAAGGAACTCGTCCGGTACAAGTTTTCGGTGAGCAACACCTCCGACGTGGGCACTGTATGGGCGCTCTTCCGCATGCTGAGCCCGGTCTGGTTTGA
>CAMDTN010000039.1 GCA_945907755.1 Singulisphaera sp. GP187
GCGCATGCGGCAACGCGAAGCGGTGGATGAATGAATAGTATTTTGTTGGGCACATCGTCGTGGTCGGAGGCCGGTTGGGCCGGAGTGTTTTATCCGCAAGGTCTGGCGCCGAAGGAACAGTTGGGCGCGTATGCGCAAGTGTTTCCGACAGTGGAGGCCGATACGACTTGGTACCACATGCCCTCGGCACAAATGGTGGAGGGCTGGGCGCAGCGCACTCCAGAGAGCTTTGTCATGTGCGCGAAGTTTCCGCGCAGCATCGTCCACGGCGGCGAAGGGCCGACACCTGATGGCGAGCGCGTTCTAAGCCTGCCCGCGGTGCAAGCCGACACCAGCATCTTCCTCAGCCGCATGCGTTTGCTGGGCCCGCGCCTTGGGCCGCTGGTGCTGCAACTGCCATATTTCAACCGCACAGCATTCACTGGGCCGAAGCCGTTCTTGGAACGCCTCGATGCGTACTTGGCGCATCTGCCAACGGACTTTCGCTACGCCGTAGAAGTGCGCAACGCGCGCTGGATCGCCGAACCACTGCTGGAAATCCTGCGCCGTCACCGCGCAGCGCTGGTGCTGACCGAACTGTCGTACATGCCGCACCCAGCAGAGTTGGCCGCACGCATGGATCTCGTGACCACAGACTTTCTTTACGCGCGTCTGATTGGCGACCGCCAAGCGGTGGACGCCCTGACCACGACATTCGACAAAACCGTTATTGACCGCAGCGCCGCGCTGGAGCGTTGGGCCGCGCTGCTGGCGGAACTCTCGCAACGGGTGGTGCGCACGCTGGTGTACGCCAACAACCATTACGCCGGCTACGCGCCCGCAACTGTGCGCGACCTCGCCGCGCGCCTCGGCATTGCGTTGCCATGATCCGCATGATGGGGCACAAGTGCCGGCCCGCGCACAGCCCAACTACCAGCGGTCAAACGCAGGGTGATCTGGCTTGACGGCCACGAATGTGCCACGGAAAAGCGCGCACACTTTGCCGCCACCTTCGAGCGTTCCCTCGACAACCACTTTCGCGCCGTCGCTGCTGAGAGCGCGCGCCGTTAGATGCAGCGGCGCATTCGTCGGCGTGGGCCGCTTCAGCGTCACGCTGTAATCCGCCGTCACCGTGCAAGGAGGCTCGGCCAATCCATCGCGCTGCATCAAGTGCCAGGCGGCCGTCCAGTTGCAGTGGCAATCCAGCACCGCGCCCACGATGCCGCCATTCAGCACGCCGGGGAAGGCTTGATGCTCCGGCTTTGGCACCCACGTGCAAATCACAGCGTCGCCTTGCGGAATGCTCTTCACCTGCAGGCCCTGCGCGTTGGCGGGCCCGCAACCAAAACAAATGCTTGGAGCGGCGAAACGGTCTTGCAGCGCTTCAGATGCCATGCGCGCAGCGTACAGGGCAGCATAGGATTCGCCCATGCGGATCACATTTCTTGGGGCGGCGGGGGGCGTGACAGGTTCCATGCACTTGGTGGAGGCCGCGGGCAAACGCCTGCTGTTGGACTGCGGTTTGTTCCAAGGGCGCCGCGACGAAGCGTGGGAACGCAACGCGCAGCAGCGCACCGAAGCGGATCGCGTGCACGCGGTTTTGCTATCCCACGCGCACATTGACCATTCCGGCGCCTTGCCCTTGCTGGCGAGCCAAGGCTTCCGCGGGCGCATCCACATGACCACGCCCACCGCACCGCTGACAGCGGTGCTGCTGCGCGACGCAGCGAAGATCCAAGCCCGCGACACCGAACACTTGCGCAAGCATCAGCACATCAGCCGCGAGCCGCTGTACACGCCAGAGCACGCCGAAGCCGTGCAGCGCCAGTTCCAAACCGCAGACTACGGCGCGTGGTTTGAAGTGGCCCCCGGCATCCGCGCGCTGTTCCGCAACGCCGGACACATCTTGGGTTCCGCCAGCGTGCACTTGGAAGTGCGCGAGAACGGTCACTCACCAGTGCGCGTTACATTCACCGGAGATTTTGGCCGTCGCGGCACGCCCATCTTGAAAGACCCCGAAGCACTGGACCCTGCAGAAGTGGTGATCACGGAATCCACTTACGGTGCGCGCGTTCATTCCCACGGGCCCGAAGACGCTATGACGCCATGTGCGTCGCTGCTGGAAGCAGTGCAGTGGATACTGCGCAGCGGGGGCAAGCTGCTGATCCCGGCCTTCAGCGTGGGGCGCACACAGAATCTGTTGTGGTCACTGAACGAAGCCATGGACGCGGGGCAGATCCCGCGCATGCCCGTGTTTGTAGATTCGCCTTTGGCGGTGGCAGCCACGCGCATCATGGAGGCGCATCCTCAGTGCTTCGATGAACAAGCGTTGCAGCGACTGCGGCGCTCATTGGCGCTACTGCAGTCACGCGAAGTGCGTTTCACGGAAGGCGTCGAGGAATCAAAGTCCATCAACACATTCCGCGGCAACGCGGTGATTCTCGCGGGCTCAGGCATGTGCGAATCCGGACGCGTGCTGCACCACCTGAAGCGCTTGTTGCCATTTCAAGAAAACTGCGTGGCTCTGAGCGGCTACCAAGCGCAGCACACCCTTGGGCGGCGCTTGCAGGAGGGCCGCAACCCGGTGCAAATCTTGGGCGACGAAGTGCGCGTGGAAGCACGCGTGCTGAGCATCCGGGGTTTTTCCGCTCACGCCGACCGCGACGAGTTGCTGAGCGCGCTGCAGCCGTTGCAAGCGCAGGCGGGGCGCACCTTCGTGGTGCACGGCGAGCCAGAACAAGCTGACGGGCTGGCCAGTTCGCTCAAAGGCCGCGGTTTCCAAGGGGTTTTCGTGCCGCAAGAGGGCGAATCTGTAGAGATTTGACTCCAGTCGGAGCACCCTCCGGCCGATGCCTTCCATTGGACGCTCCGGCGCCCAAGGCCCATGCAAACCGCTTTTCGCTGCTGCTTCCTTGCGCTTGCCTTCGGCCTGACCGTGGCGCTCTCATCGGTGCCCACTCCGCCGTGTGCTGCAACGCTTTGCGCAGCAGAGATCCCCGCGCGGCCTGAAGTGGTGCTGGAATGCCCAGAGCAATCATTCGCGCTGTTGACACTGCCTGGGCTGCCCGGAGTGTTGGTGCTCGTGCCTGTGGAAGCGCGTGTGCTTGGGCATTTCGAGGGCGCCGAGCCGGCCTACGCAGTGATGGGCAACGATGGGCAATTAGTGCCACTCGATTTCGCGCCCGACATCGCGCCGCTTGTGCTGCATTGCGGCGCGCTGCCCTAGGACTCAATCTGCAAGCCGCTCGGCAAGGAGCAGCAGTTTCCAACGCCCCAGAGCTGTTCGAAACCTCGCGGGACGGTTTGTTGCAGCAGAATATCATCGCGCCATGGAATTCTTAAAGCTCGAAGGCTGCGGCAACGATTTTGTATGCGTGGATGCCGCCGCGCTCGTGGGCAGCGCACACGCCATGTTGCAGAGCGCGGACTACGCCGCGCTTGCGCAGCGCCTGTGCCACCGCCACAACGGCATTGGTGCCGATGGGCTGATGATCCTTGCGCCCGACGCGCAGGCTGATGCGGCCATGATTTTCCTGAACCCTGACGGCAGCGTGTCGGCCACTTGCGGCAATGCACTGCGCTGCGCTGCGTTGGTGTTGGCGGAACGCCTCGGGCGCAGCACGGTGCGGATTCGCTCTGGCACCGAAGTGCGCGAGTGTTGCGTGTTGGAACGCAGCGGCAACAGCGCGCAAGTGCGCTGCAGCATGGGCCGCGTGGAACTGGAGCGCTCGCGCATCCCGATGCTGGGCGTGCCGGGGCGAGTGATCGACGAACGATTTGAAGAGCGCGCGGCGGTGGCGCTGCGCATCACTGCTCTGTCACTGGGCAACCCGCACTGCGTGGTGTTTGTGGACAACACAGAAGTGGCTGCGCTCGCCACGCTTGGTTTGGCGATCGAAACCGACCCGCGCTTTCCACAGCGCACCAATGTGGAATTCGTGCAGGTGCTGTCGCGCACGCGCTTGCGCCAACGCACTTGGGAACGGGGCGTTGGCGAAACTGCCGCCTGTGGCAGCGGGGCCTGTGCCAGCGTTGTCGCTGGTGTGCTGAACGGCCATTGCGAACGGCGCGCCAGCGTCGAATTGCGCGGCGGCGTGCTGGGGGTGGAGTGGCTTGCCGACCACGCCGAAGTGTTGCTCACCGGCCCCGCGCGTCTTGTATTTCGCGGCGCCGTCGAATGAGTCCAGCAATGCGAGCTCCGCGCCGTTCCACTCTTTGGGCCATGCGGCGTGACCAAGCTGCACCGGCAGGCCAGCGAGCGCGCAAGGTATGGGGCGCGCGCTCTATAATTCAGATGTGAAGGTCTTCAAACAGCCATGGAGCACATCCGCGCTGCGCGTTCTTGCGCTGCTGGGCGTCTTGCTTGTTGGGCCTCGCCTGCTGGCCCAAGAACCCGTGGGCGGGGCAGCCACGGCCACGGAAGCCGCCAGTGAGCGCGCGCGTTGGGACACACTTTCGGAACATTCTGAACCGGGCGCCGCCATCAGCGCCGTGCGCGACGCTCTGCGCAGGCATGCGGATTCGCCTTGGGGTTGGCGGGCCCTGTGGCGGCTGGCCGGCCGCACGGGGGACTTCGCCCTTGCGCATGAAGCGCAGTTGCGCACGCTGGCACTGGGCCGCGCGGCGGATCAGCTCACCGCGATGGACTTATGCGAAGGGCAGTTGGCGCTGCGGCAAGAATCCGAAGGCCAAAGCCACGCGCAAGCGCAAACCTTGAAGCGTTGCATCGCGCTGCGCAAGGAGGCGGGCGGTGACAGCACCAATCTCGACAATTGGTTGGCGCGCACCGAATTGCAGGCGCACTTGCGCGCGCATCCCGACCCAGCGGCTTTGCAAGCGGCGGTGAGCACAGCTCACGAACGCGGCGCGTGGCGCGACGAACATCGCTTGCTGTGCGACCTTGCCTATCACTGTTGGATTACAGGTGACTACCGCGCAGGCCGCGCGCATTACGAGCGCATCCTCGAAATCGACACTGCGAACCCGCAGGACGCGGATCAAATCGTTAGAGACTGGAATGGTGCGGCGCGCATGGAACTTGAACTTGCCCTCGCCGCGGGCGCGGGCTTGCAACCGGTAGCGTTGGCTCGCGCCATAGAGCTTGCCACCAAGGCCCTCAGCACTCACGTCGCACAAGGTCTGGGCGGCCCGGCAGACTTAGTGCGCAATCATTGTGTGTTGGCGCAGGCAAGTGCCCTCGCGGGGGATGATGTCGCGGCAAGCAAGCACTACGCCGAAGAGTTTGCGTTGGTGTGTTCCATGCGGCGCGAAGTGTTGATCGAAGGCGACCGTGCGCTGCGCATTTTTCATGGCGCGCAAGACCATATTTTTGCGGACTACGCGCTGCATTTGGCACAGGGCGCAAAAGGCCGGCCAGCAGATCTGCAACGGGCCATTGCGGTGAGCGAAGAAGGGCGCGTGGGCGCGTTGCAAGAGCTGCAGCGCTTGCGCGGGGCCAAAGCGTCGGCGTTAGCGAGCAGCGAACCGATGAGCCCAGCGGCATTGCCAAGTGAAGGCACGCTGGTTCTGATCTACCTCGCTGGGTCGCGCGACGCGGGTGTCATCGCGCTGAATCGCGCTGGCGCACGCTTCGCGGCGCTCGGGTCTGTCACTGCGCTGGATGCGAGCGCTTTGGCGTTGGCCCAAGCCACCTAGGATCTTGCCAGCAGCGATGCCGCGATCGAAGCGCGGGCGCGCGCTGCGGGTTCGGCTTTTCTTGGGCCGCTGGCCGCGCAGATCAGCGCTGCGCGCAGGCTCGTGTTCGTGGGCACTGGCAGGTGGGCGCATCTGCCATTCGCCGCCCTTGTTCGCCCCGGCCCTGGCGCGCGCCGTTGGCTGGCGCAACAGCACGAATTGGTGTTGGCACCAACACTGCGCGCGTGGCGCGAAACGGCTGCGGGGCCAGTTGCAGCGCAAGCCTGCGCCTTTGGATTCGATGGCTTGGCCAAGCGTGACGCCTCGCTGCAAAGCCACTTCATGCGCGACACATTGCCGCGTTTGGACCGAGCGGAAGCCGAAGCGCGAATGGTTGCCAAGAAGCTGCGTGGCGTGGCGTGCCTCGGCATGCAAGCTACCGAGCAAGCGCTGCGCGCTGCTGCGCCGACCGCTTCCGTGTTGCATGTTGCGGGCCATGCGTTGGTGGATGACGAAGACAGTTCGCGCACGGCGCTGGTGCTGGCACCCGGCCACGGCGACGACGGCTTGTTGACTCTGGGCGAGATCTTGGAGCTCAAGCTCAACGCGCCGTTGGTGGTTCTGTCGGGTTGTCACACTGCGCGCGGCGAACGCTTCAGCGGCGAGGGTGTTGGCGCCATCGCGCGCTGCTTGCTTGCTGCCGGGGCCGCCAATGTCTTGGCCACACTGGCGCCAGTGGATGACAACAAGACGCAACGATTCTTCGAGCACTTCACCGAAGCTCTGGCACAAGGCCAAGCGCCTGCAACAGCACTCGCGCGCGCGCAACGCGCCATGCTCGCGCAAAAGAGCAGCGCTCATCCGGCGTTGTGGGCAGGCTTCGTGCTTCACAGCGTCGAAGGCCAGCGCCAGCGCTAAGGCAGCGTCAAGGCGAAGTTCGTTGTTTGTCCACTGGGCGTGCGCACAAGAATGCGCAACGGGCCGGCGGGCAAGCCTTGCCGGTCCAGCAGCAGCACCGGCCAGTCGCGTTCATCGAGCTCTGCAACCACGCAAGTGCGTTCGAGCAGTGAAGTGCCAGCCGCGTTTTCGATGCGCAGGTGGAGGCTGGACCCAAGTGGTGTTTCTTCAGGCAACACCAGGCGCAGACGCAACCAGCGCGCTGTTGCTGGAATGGCGACGCTGTCTGCGCCACGGGTGGCGGACAACACCACAGAGTGCGGCTGCAACAGTGCGTCTTGGGTCGCTGGCGCGCCATCGCCTCGCACGACCAACAGCGTGACCAACATCCAGCCAGCAGCGGCAGCGAGAGGCCACGCCCAACGCCGGAAGCGGCTGGGCCGCACGGGCGCCAACTCCGCAGTCCTAGCCAGCGCTTCGCTGCATGCAGTGCATGTGCGCAGGTGAGCGGCGATCCAGTCGCGCACACGAGGGCTGAGGGATTCCGGCGCTTCGTCGAAATGCAGCAGCGTATCCGCTGCGGGGTGTGCCGTTGTCTGGTCGGCGCATGCTGTCACCGCAAGTGCGGCTTCAAACGCGCGACAGGCCGCGCACTTGGCCAAATGCGCGCGCCAAGCAGGAGCGTCCGGGGCTGCGGCGCTCGTCAGCTCACGAGCTTCCAGCGGAGCAATGCAGTTCATGGCAAATCCTCTCTTAGTTGCATTAAGGCGCGGGCGTACCAACCCGCTACCGATCCTTGCGGCACAGCGAGCAGAGCAGCGATGTCCCGCAAGGTGAGGCCATCGTCGAAATGTAGTTTCAAGATGGTGCGCTCGCGTTCGGGTAACTGCGCCCAGCGTTGACGCACATTGGCAGCGAGCTCGCGCACTTCAGCGGCTTGGGGGCCAGCGCGCTCGGGCAATGCGTCGTCATCTAGCAGCGGCTGAGTGGCCGGGCCGCGCCGACGCAAGATGTCGACACACACCGAACGCATGATGCGACGCAGCACGGCGCGCAACACCGGCTCTTCGACGCTGCGCAACTGGCCGAGCTGGCGACTGAAACGCAACCAAACTTCTTGGGCCGCGTCTTCGCCGTCATCGCTGAGCAAACGCAGCATGCTGGCCTTCACCCATTCGCTGTGGCGTGCGTGAATGGCCGCGAGGCCGGCTTTCGGAGTTGGAGACGAAGGCAGGTCCACGCCCCAACGGTAGTGCCTCGCCCCGGCGGCGTGAAGCTGCGCAGGGCGAGGACTTACCAGGGAGCACGGCCTAAAGGTGGTGTACGCCGATGACAACACCGTTGACTCCGTTGCTGCGGATCACTATGCACTTCGTGGCCGGCGGAACCGGGGGCGTCACCGCGCCGGACCAATCTGAGTTGGCGCCATTGGCGGTGGTGTGACCGAGCAGGTTCGCATTCGCACCCGCATTCCAAGGCATTCCCACTTGTGGGCATGGGCCGTTCACTTCCCACACCGAATAGGGGCCGTTCGAACCAAACACTCGCACTTTCATGGTCTGTGACAGGCGCTCGTAGCCGAACACATGCGAATGTGTCGCCAGCAAGTTGCCGCAGCCAATGCACCCGAGCATTCCGGAAAGGTGAATCAGCTCGGGCAGCACGAGGCCTTGGGGCCCCAGCAACACAGCGCCGAACCAGACATCCGGAAGCGGCCCCTGCCAGCTCGGGATTGTCAGAGGAATGTTGCACTGGCCCGTGCCATCCAACTGGGTGGTGATGAAGGGGTAGATGATGATCTGCTCTGGCGGCGTGCTGAACGGGTCGTCGAAGGTCATCAAGATCTGCACGGGCGTGTAAGGAATGCCCTGTGCATGGAATCCCAGTTGAAGCGTGTTTAGCGAAGGGATGTTGAAGTCAATAACGAAATCAGGAGCAGGTACTTGGGCTTGGGACGCCGCAGCGAGGACAAGCACCAGTGCGCACACAAGTTTGGGGCGAAGCATGGCGAACTCCTTTCCGGCAAGGCCGGCTGCAAGCGCGGTGGTCAACGCTTGCAGAGTAGGAGACGCACTTTGGGCCGCTTGAATACAGCGGTCTCAGAAAACCTGCGCCCGGGTGCCAGCCCGAGCGCTAACTCTGGAGGCGCACTTAGGCCGCGGGCGGAGTTGCTGGGGGCGTTTCGGTAGTGATTGCAGCGCCAAACAGCGGTGCGTCGCTGTTCAGGGGCGTGTGGAGCGCGTGGGAGCGGAGTACCGGAGGCGTGGTGGTGCTGTGAGCTTGTACCGCCGCTTCGAACTCGTCGAAATTCAGTTGCTCGTTCTCCATAAGGATGATCGCGAGCCTGTCCAGCAAGACGCGATTCTCAGTGAGCACTTGCAGCGCCGCTTGGTGGCAGCGGTCGATGATGCTGCGCACTTCCATGTCGATGCGCTCAGCGGTGCTCTCGGAATACTCATCCCGGTGGCCGCCCATGTCGCGCCCGAGGAACGGGTTACCCGGTGCGGTCTGATAAGCCACAGCGCCCAACGCTTCGGTCATGCCCCAGCGGCACACAATCGAGCGCGCCAGTGAAGTCACTTTTTGCAAATCGTCTTCTGCGCCGGTGCTCTTCTGCCCAAACACCACCTCTTCCGCGCTGCGGCCACCCAAGGCGACTTTCATACGCGTCAGCAGATCGTCGAAGTTCATGATGTAGCGGTCTTCATCGGGCAGCGTGAGCGTGTAACCCAGCGCGCCCTTGCCGCGCGGGATGATGCTGACTTTGTGCACTGGGTCTGCGCCCGGTGTGAAGCGCGCAACCAACGCGTGGCCGAGTTCGTGGTAAGCGAGGATGCGCTTCTCGGAACCTCCGATCATGCGCGAGCGGCGCTCGGGCCCCGCCATCACGCGTTCCACTGCGTCTTCGGCTTCGCGCGAAGTGATCACCTTTTGCCTGCGGCGCGCGGCCAACAGCGCCGCTTCGTTCATGACATTGGCGAGGTCTGCGCCAGAGAACCCCGGCGTGCGTCGGGCCAAGCGGTTCAAATCGACGCTTTCATTCAGCGGCTTGCCCTTGGAGTGAATCTTCAAGATGGCCTCGCGGCCGCGCAAGTCTGGCGCGTCCAGCACCACATGGCGGTCAAAGCGACCGGGGCGCAGCAAGGCGGGGTCCAAGATGTCGGGGCGGTTCGTGGCGGCGATGACAATGACATGCTTGCGCCCGTCGAAGCCGTCCATTTCCACCAGTAACTGATTCAGCGTTTGTTCGCGCTCGTCGTGCCCGCCGCCAAGTCCTGCGCCGCGATGGCGCCCCACAGCGTCGATTTCATCGACGAAGATGATGCACGGTGATTTTTGCTTGGCGGTGTTGAACAGATCGCGCACGCGGGCAGCGCCCACGCCCACGAACATTTCCACGAAGTCTGAACCACTGATGCTGAAGAAGGCAACGCCGGCTTCACCAGCCACTGCGCGTGCGAGCAGCGTTTTGCCGCACCCAGGAGGGCCCATCAGCAGCACGCCGCGCGGAATGCGCCCACCGAGTGCCGTGAAGCGCTCGGGCTCTTTCAAGAAGTCGACAATTTCGCTCAGCTCTTCTTTGGCTTCGTCGGCACCGGCAACATCTACGAATGTGACGCCAGTCTTGTCTTCGCCCACGATCTTCGCGCGCGAGCGCCCGAACGAGAGCACATTTTCGCCGGACATTTTCGACGAGCGAATCATCATGGTCATGATGAAGATGAAGAACACTAAGGGCAGCACCCACAGCCAAACGCTGGCCCAGTCCGTGGGCGTTTCCACTTTGAACTCGACGCCGCGGGCGCGCAGATCTTTGATCAGGTCGTCGCTGACGCCGGGCGTTTCGGTGGCAAACGGCAAGTAGTCCTTGCGCACTAATTCCTTGTGCTTGGCCATGGCGGGATCGCCTTCAAGGCACGACCATTTGATCTGGCCTTGGATGCGCGCGGGCTGGATGACCAAGCTCTTGAAGGTGTCGCGGTTAGCGGCGGGGACACTAACGGCGGTGGGGCGCGTCACCGCGGGTGTGTGCACACTCGGGTCCACAACATCGAGCTTTGCGACTTGGTCCCAGAAGCTGCTGTAATCGAGGGTCGCTTGACCACTTTGCCCGAGGATGATGTTCAGCATCAACACCCCAGCAAGGATCAGCACGATGATCAGGATGGGATTGCGAGCGAGGAACCCACGAGGCGGGGTGGGGTTCTGGCCGGACGGGACCTTCTGATCGGACATCGTGACTCCTGAGTTCGAGTTGCTGCAATAAGCACCAGCGGCAGGCCGGATGCTACCAACGCCCGCAGCGCCTGTAAGTCTTTGAAGGACAAGAGGCTGATGTAGAATCTCGGCACCCCAAAATGGGGGGCTTTTTTGGCCCCGCGCAGGGGCGGCAGCCGGGGCCAGTTCGGCAGCGCGAATGTAGGGGAGAGCCACAGCGATATGAGCACCGAGCAACCAGCGGCGCCGAGCAATGTGCGGGACCAAATCCTCGATGAGGAAATGAAGTCCTCCTATCTCACCTACGCCATGAGCGTCATCATTTCGCGCGCGCTGCCGGACATCCGCGACGGGCTGAAGCCTTCGCAACGGCGCATCCTGGTGGCCATGAACGACCTGAACCTCACCCCCCGGGCGAAGTTCAGAAAGTGCTCAAAGATCGCGGGAGACACCACCGGCAATTACCACCCCCACGGCGATCAGGTGGTTTATCCGACCCTCGTGCGTTTGGCGCAAGACTTCAACATGCGCTATCCGCTGGTGGACAAGCAGGGCAACTTTGGCGCCATCGATGGATCGCCCCCAGCCGCCATGCGTTATACGGAAGCGCGCATGGCGCAGCCGTCCACGGACATGATGGACGACCTCGACAAAGACACCGTCGCCTTTGTCCGCAATTACGACGACACCCGCGACGAGCCAACGGTGCTGCCGGGCCGCTTTCCCAATCTGGTGTGCAATGGCTCGCAGGGCATTGCGGTGGGCATGGCCACCAGCATTCCGCCGCACAATTTGAATGAAGTGGTGGATGCGCTGATCGCGCTGATCAACAATCCCGAAATAACACTGGCGCAGGTATTGGCCATTATTCCGGGACCCGATTTCCCCACTGGTGGCATCATTTTAGGCCACGCGGGCATCAATCAGGCCTACGTCAGCGGCCGTGGCAACATTGTGGTGCGCGCCCGCGCCACTATCGAAACCGACGATAAGGGCCGCGAATCCATCGTGGTCACTGAATTGCCGTATCAGGTGAACCCCACCGTCATCTTCGACAAGGTGAAAGACCTGCTCGCCGAAAAGGTCATCGACGGCCTCGACTATGTGAACGACGAAACAGACCGCGAAGGCGGCCTGCGTTTGGTGTTCGAGCTCAAGAAGGGGTTTCAGGCTGATGTCATCTTGAATCAGCTCTATCGCTACACCGCGTTGCAATCCACTTTCTCGATCAACTTGCTGGCGTTGTCCGGCGGGCGGCCGCGCACGCTATCCATCAAAGACATGCTGGTGGGCTATCGCGACCACCGCATCAATGTCATTCAGCGCCGCACGCGCTATTTGAAGCGCAAGGCCGAAGAGCGCTTGCACATTGTGGAAGGCCTGCTCATCGCCATTGCGGACATCAATGAAGTGGTGCGTATTATTCGCAGCTCTTCGTCGCCGCCAGCTGCCCGCACCGGGCTGATACAGCATTTCGTGCTTAGTGAGCGCCAAGCCGACGCCATCTTGGCCATGCGCTTGGCCCGCCTGACGGGCTTGGAAGTCGACAAGCTGCAAGCCGAAAAGATCGAATTGCTTTCCTCCATTGCGCGCTACAACGAAATCTTGGGCGATGTCCGTGAAGTGCACAAATTAATCATTGCAGACCTCGTGGCACTGAAGGCTTCCGCCGGCGATGCGCGCCGTACCGAAATCTCTTCCCAAGAAGGCGAGATCGAGGATGAATCGCTCATCCCCACGGGGCAAATGTTGGTCACATTCTCGCACGAGGGCTATGTGAAGCGCATGTCCCCAGAGATTTATCGCCAGCAAGGGCGCGGGGGCGTGGGGGTGATTGGTGCCGACACCGCCGATGGCGATTTCATCGAGCGCATGATCTTGGCCGACAACCACGACTATTTCATGGTGTTCACCTCTTTCGGCCAAGTGCATTGGCTGAAGTGCTGGCGCATCAAGGAATGTGTGCGCGAAGCCCGTGGCACATACATCGGCAACTTGATTCCGCTGCGCGATGAAGGCGGCGCGGGCGGGCGCGGCAAAGAGCAAGTGGCATCGGTGTTGCCCGTGCGCGAATTCGACGGCCGCCAATTGGTCACCATCAGCCGCAACGGCATCATCAAGAAGACGGCGTTGGAAGAATACAGCAACCCGCGCGCGGGTGGCATCATCGGCGCGGGCCTGCAAGACGGCGATCGCTTGGTGCGGGCCGTGCTCACCAGCGGCAATAACGAATTACTGGTGTCGACTTCGCAGGGGCAAACCATTCGCTTCAGCGAAGCGGAAGTGCGCCCCATGGGCCGCAGCGCCACCGGCGTCATTGCCGTGCGTTTCAAGGAATCGAAAGAGGGCGATCATGTGGTGGACATGGCGGTGGCCGACGACACTGCCGAATTGCTGAGCATTTCAGCGTTGGGCTTTGGTACGCGCGTGCCCGTGGTGGAATACCCCGTGAAGGGGCGTGGCGGCCAAGGGGTCATCAACATGCGCATGGAAGACGAGCGCCAAAGCGAAGTGGTTCTTGTCAGCACTGTGCGCGAGGGCGACGACCTAATCCTCATTTCCGAGCGCGGCAAGACTATTCGCATGTCGGCGAGCGATGTGCGCCTTATTGGCCGCGGCGGCGCGGGCGTTCGCGTGATGAAGCCCAGCGAGGGCGACCGCGTGGCTTCAGGCGTGGTCTTGGCTGCGCGCGTTGAAGAAGGCGAAGGCGACCGTCCAGTGCCTACCGGCATCGCTCCCGGCGAGCCCGAGGGCGACAAGCCGTCCGGCGCTCCGATTGATTCCGATTCATAGCGCGCATCAGCGGCGCTTGGTGCCCAAGTACTGCGCGAAGGCGGCAACGATGGCGCCGTAGGCGGCGAAACTGTGCATAGGGCCTTCCATGAGTCGGTCCGCTGCGCATTGGAATGGGTCTATGCGCAGGCCGCTGCCACCGAGGTCTGCGATCTCTAAGCCGGTTTCGTTGCCAGGCACCCAGTGCCCGCCGTACAGCGCGATGAGAGTGCGGCCGAAGCCCGCACCGACGCAGTGCACCAGTTGCTCCGCTGCAGGGGATTCGGGTTCCTTCGCCAAGCCTTGCTCGTCGGCTTCATCTAACAGCAGATCCAAATCCATCAGGCCGTCTGCGTTATTTGCGAATTGCAAACCGAGCCCGCCATAGATTGAACGCAACTCCACTTCCAAGGCCTGAATCATGGAGCTGTCCGGAGCTTTGATGAGCGCGAATTCTGCCAACCCGCCGCCACGCTCGCTGCGCATCACGCTGAACCCGCCGATTTCTGCCGCATCATCTTGGGAGCTGTCCACGGCCAAGAAGGCACCGCGTATCGCCGTCCAGCCCGATTCATGGGCCGCTGCCAACGCAGCATCGTCACTGCTGGCGAAATAGCCCGATTCGTCGTCCACCACCAAAGCCGGCAGGAAGCGTGCGCGCACTTCGCGCAAGAACTCGCACACTTCGCGGTGCGCTTCCACCCCAGCGAAGAGGGTCTTCAGCAGCGCGCCTTCGCGCGCCTTCACGCCCTTGCTACCGAGGTCTTGGAGGTAGCTGTCCACCAGCACGCCTTGTGGCCCCAAGAAATGTAGCGGTAGGGCTTCGCAGCCAGGATGCGGCATCAAGGTGACGCCTCGCAACTGCGGCGTTTCCAGAACTTGGCCAGCGCACTCCACCGTGGATAGCCGCCGCTTCACGGGTTCCAGCATCCAATCGCGTTCTTGAGCCCAAGTGGCTGCAAAATCGAGACATGCGGCCTCAGTCTTGGGGTCGCTGAGCGCACCAGAAATGAAGAGAGACATGCCCATGGGTCGGGATGCTAACGAGGCCGGAGGAGAAAACTTGGAGGCACTTCGCCGTTTTTATGGTTGCGGCTGCTTATCTCTCGGGATACTGGTGTTGATGGGTTCGTGGATGGCGCTGCGGGGCGGGAACCTCGCGGCGCCATCACCTTTTGTGGGCCGCGTAAGGTGGGGCCACCTCACCGATGCGACCGCCAGCCGCCGCCGTCCTCCGCTACTTCCCGCGTTCTTTCCGCGGTCTAACGCAGCGCCTCGTGAAGTTTGGCGCAACGGGCGTGCTGCGCTTGTGGCAACGCATCACAGCACATGACGCCCCGGACTGGTCCGCCGTGGGCCCGGTCATCCTCGCGCCCAATCATTGCTCCTTTGCCGACCCCGTGGTGTTGCAGCTCGCCAGCAAGCGGCACCTGACATTTTTGATGACACAGACGGTCTATCGCATTTGGTGGGCGCGCTGGTTTTTCCAACTGTGGCGCGCGGTGCCTATGCCCGATGGCGGCCATTCCACCGAAGCGCTGAAGGCCGCACTGCAAGCGCTGCAAGAGGGGCGCAGCGTGACGATTTTCCCAGAAGGCGGTGTCAGCAAAGACGGCTGTTTGCAGCGCGGACACGGCGGCGTGGCTTGGCTGTCGCAACGCTCAGGCGTGTCTGTGATTCCGGTGGCTCTGTGCGGCACATTCGAGTTCTTGCCGCGCACGGCGCATTGGCCGCGCCGGGGCAGAATCCAAGTGCGCTTCGGTGCGCCGCTGCCACCCGCAAGCGCAAATCAATCCGCCACGGAATACGCCGCCACAGTGATGGACGCCATTCACGCATTGGGTGCGCCGCGCCGCGCAGCACCTTGAAGCGGCCTTAGGTCAATTCGGAAGCGAAGCGGGCGAGGCGAGTGACGCCTTCGCGAATGTGCGCTTCGGACACCGTGTAGGTGAGGCGAATATGAGCGGGCGCGCCGAAGGCTTCGCCGGGAACGATGGCCACCAACATGTCGTTCAGCAGCACATCGGCAATTTGCGCCGACGATTCCAAGCGCTGCCCGCGCCACGAACGCCCGATCCAATTGGACACGCACAAGAACACATAGAACGCGCCACGCGGCACGGGGAATGTGACGCCGGGCACCTTGGCCAATTCTTGCACCATCAATTTGCGGCGCTCGTTCAACGACTGCCTGCGCGTGGGGTCGATCTCGCCGCGCAGCGCGGCTATGGCCGCTAACTGTGCAATGGTGTTGGGGTTGCCGCTGATCTGGCTTTGCACCCGCGCCATCACTTGGATCAACGGCTTGGGCCCGCCGACAAAACCGAAACGCCAGCCGGTCATGCTGTGCGACTTCGACAGACTATTCACGATGATGGTGCGGTCGGCCAAGTCCGGCGCCACTTTCAGCACATTCAAGAAGGGCTCGTCGCTGTAGACGAGGCAATCGTAAATGTCGTCGCTGATAATGGTGAGGTCGTGGCGGCGCGCCAATTCGGCGACGCCCAACAAGGTTTCCCGCGAATACACCGTGCCCGTGGGGTTGTTGGGGCTGTTCAGCAAGATGGCGCGGGTGCGCGGCGTGATCATTGCTGCCATGCGCGCTATTTCGGGCTGATAATCGTGCGCGGCGTCGCAAGGCAACGGGCGCGGCACGCCGCCCACGGCGCGCACTAATTCGGTGTACGAACCCCAAAAAGGGCTGGGGAAGATGACTTCTTCGCCTTCTTCGACGCAGGCGTACAAGGCCATGTACAAACCGGATTTGGCACCAGCCACCGCCATCACCGCGTCCGGCGCATAGCTGTAGCCGTCCTTGGCAAACCGTTCCGAGATGGCGCGGCGCAGTTCGGGCAAGCCTGCGGCGGAGGTGTAGCGCCCTTTAGCCCCGCGGATCGCGGCAATGGCAATTTCGTCGACCAACGGCGGCGTGCCCATGTCGGGTTCGCCGGCGGTGAACGACACGACATCCTTGCCCTCAGCGCGCATGGCGGCCGCCACCGCGGCGATCTCCAAGGTGGGAGAGCCTTCGATGGAAGCGGCGCGGCGACTGATGTGCGGGTGGGTGCTCACGTGTCTCTCGCAAACTACCAGAGCCTGCAACGAGTGCCCAGACGGTTATCATGCGCCGCACCACGGGGTTCCGAGAGTTTCCGACATATGGCCACAGGCAGTAGCGGACGCACCACCGTTCGACCGAGATTTCGCTGGAAGCGCTGGGCCCTCGCGGGTTTGCTGGGCTTGGCCCTCGGCCTCGGCACCGTGGCTTTCTTGCGCACCGTGCACAACCCTTTCGCGGCCGGCGTAGCGGATCCATTGGTGCTGCTGCCCGCCGACGCAGATTTCGTGCTCTCGCTGCCAGACTTCCCACGCTTCATCAACGAAGTGGAGAACCGCCCTGCGGTGGCGCGCTTGCTCGCCGACCGGGGCTTTCAAGATTTCTTGCGCACACCGGAAGTGCGCGGCACCGGAATACCGGATGCCGTCCGCGACGCATTCCACGAGCTGGGCGCGCTGTCGACATCACTGCCGCTCGGGTTGCAACTGTTGCCCGATGTCAGCGGCCGCCACCTGGTGTTGGCGGGCTGGACTCCAAGCGTGCAAGGCGGGCCGTTCCGCATGTTGCTGGTATTCAAGCCTGAATCGTGGTTGGCGCTGGCAGGCGTGAACGCGCTGCTGAGCCCAACGCTCACCGACTGGTTCTTGGCCGACGAACTGACCCGCGCAGGTGTGGCGCTGGAGCGCTTCCGCGATTCGGTGTGCCTCACGCCGCGCAACGGGCGGCCTTTTTACCTCACGCGCATTGCCGACACCGTGCTGCTGAGCACCGAAGGCGAAGTGTTGTCGCACATCGGCAACACTGTGGCGCTGCAAGGTGTGCCCGACGCAGCGGCGGACCGCTACATCCCTTTGATGCCCGGTTTTGGCGCGGCAGCCGGTGCCGACACCGAAGCCGACATCACATTGCTGGCGCGCGTGAGCGCGGCAGACCGCCAACTGGCGCTCAGCAGCACGCTGTTGCGCCTGTGGGGCCAAGGCACCTATGGGCTGGTGCGCGACTTGTTGCCGCAAGCCGCCGGCGAGGACCTGCGCATCAGTCTGCGTCTGGGCGAAGCGCTGGATTTGGAAGTGCGCGGCAGCGCACTGCGCAGCACATTGTTGGGCACTCTGGAAGAACTGACCAAAGACGAAGTGCGCGCGCTGCGCGAAGACATCGGCGTGCTCCTGCCTTCTGATGTGTTTGCGTTGGTGGGCGTCCGCTTTGCCCCCGGGCGCTTCGTGCAGCAATTGCTGGCGCGCCCTGAACTGCTGTCGCCGGAAGAACAACGCGAACTTGCGGACTGGTGCCAGCGCACGCCCAGCATCGGCAGCGTCGAAGGGCTTTGCAGCTTCTTCGATGATGTGTTTGGCCAGCGTGGGGCGCTGGTGTTTTTCCGCCAAGAGCGCGAGGTGGTGCCAGATAAATCCACTGCGGGCTTTGCGCTGGTGCTGCCCTTGCGCGCGCGCGCGAGGCTGCTGGAGTTCGTCGATGCCATGGAGCGCGATCAAACCGCCGCTGGGGCGCAGTCATTGATGCGCACGCTGTTGCGCACCGACCGTGGCGGCTTGCTGGCACTAGAACCGGACTTGCGCGAAGGTGTGCGCGACGACCCGCGCGTGGCGCGTCCCGCCATTGGCTTGACCAGCGAGCATGTGCTGCTGACGAATTGGGCGCCGTTTCTTGAAGCGGTGCGGCGCACGCTGGGCGAGCCCAGCTCCGCGTTGTCCACCAGCGATGCCTTGCGCCAAGCTGGCGAGGCCGCCCCGCAGCAGAGCGTGGCCGCCGCGCTGCTGGAAGGCAACAATTTGTGGCACTTCTTGGAACAGAGCATTTCGGGCTGGGCCTTCCAACAAACCGCGGTGGGCGACGCTCGCTACCGCGAGTGGCGTGCTGAATTTCACCGCGAATCGTTGGCTCGCGGCGAACAGCCGGGCACCCCGGAATGGAAAACTCGCGAAGATGACTTCATCGCGCGCAAGGAAGCGCAGATGCTGAATGTCGAGCGCCCCCGGGTGGAACGCGCCATGCGCGAATACACCGAGAGATTCCGCGGTTTGCTGCGTTCGCTAGGGTTTTTCGTCAGCTTGGGCAGCAGCGACGGCGCTCTGCGTTTCCATCTGGAACTGCGTTGAAGAGCCTGCGCGCGCGCCTATACTGGCCACCCCGAGGCACCGTTCGCGGCGCTTCGGGGAAGTGCACGCCCAGGTGGCGGAATTGGCAGACGCACTAGCTTGAGGTGCTAACGGCCGCTTTAGGCCATGCGGGTTCAAGTCCCGCCCTGGGCATCGGCCCGCTCTCCACCAAGGGCGGGCCAGTTCTTTGATGGCTCACGATTTTCCACGCATCGCTGAAGAAACGCGTCAACGGCTGTTGCCAGCACTGGCGCCGGGCAGCTTTGCGCCCCAGCACAATTGGGACCACCTCGGCCAACTGGTTGAGAGCATGGAAGCCCGTGGCTGCTACTTGATGACCAACTCTGCGGCCACGCCCAATCTGCGGCGCATGGCCTCGTTCCATCGCTCCACGGCTAGGGGTTTTCCTTGCGTCGGCACCTCGGAGTGGGGCTCCTTCGCCACTCACGGCGAGGCGGTGCTGCTTGCGGCCCATGCGGCTCTGTTCGAGCCTCGCGCCTGAGCGAAATCCACTGCTACCATCGCGCGCCTGCGCTTGCAGGCAAGGATCCATGAGCAACGCCAACAACACCGATTCGTACAGCGGCAGCGGCGTAGACACTCACGCAGCGGCTGGTGGGCTGAAGCAACTGGGCGCTTCCATCGCAGCGACCTTCGGTCTGCGGGCTGGCAGAGTGGGCGCACCGGTGCGCGGCCTTGGTTATTACGCCAATGTGCTGGACATCGGCGGCGGCCAAGGGCTCGCGGTCAGTTCTGACGGCGTGGGCACGAAGCTGTTGGTGGCGGAAGCGCTGGGCCGCTACGACACCATTGGCATCGACTGCATCGCGATGAATGTGAACGACTTGATCTGCGTGGGCGCCGAACCGGTGGCTATGTTGGATTACATCGCGGTGGGCAAAGTGGATGACGAAATCTTCGCGGCGGTGGGCCGCGGGTTGCTGGAAGGTTGCCGTCGCAGCCGCATCACCATTCCCGGTGGCGAGATCGCGCAAGTGGGCGAAATGTTGCGCGGCACTGGTGCCACCGAGGGTTTCGACTTGGTGGGCACAGCAGTGGGCGTGCTGCCGTTGTCGCGCGCCATTTTCGGCCAGCATGTCACGCCGGGCGATGTGGTTATTGGCGTGGCGTCCAGCGGATTGCACAGCAATGGCTACACCCTCGCGCGGCGCGTGTTGGCCCCGCAGCTCGAAGACTACAACCGTTTCGATGCCGATCTTGGGCGCACCGTGGGCGATGAATTGCTGGAGCCCACAGCGCTCTATGTGACGCTGGCGGTGGATCTGTTCGAAAACGGCCCCATGCCTCACGCCATCTGCCACATCACTGGCGACGGCTACATGAATTTGACGCGGGTGGAAGCGCCGGTGGGTTTCGACCTCGATAATTTCCCCGAAGCGCCAGCAGTGTTCCGAATCATTGCCGAGCGCGGGCGGTTGGCAGCGGCCGAGATGTACGAGATCTACAACATGGGCGTCGGCCTGTGCATTGTGGTGCCGCCGAAGGATGCCGACGCTGTGGTTGCTGCGGCCGTGCGCAACGGACATGTGGCACGAGTGCTGGGGCGCGTCACCGCCGACGATGGCGTTGTGCGCATCCCGCAGCACGGTTTGGTTGGGCACAAGAAGCAGGGCAAGTTCCGCAGGTGCTGATTCGCGAGCACTAAGCCAGCAGCAGGCCGCGAGCGAGGTCGGAGGCCACCGCGTCGCCGCGCAGTTGGCGCACCAATTCCAAAGCGAAGGGCAGCGCTGCGCCGACGCCATTTGCGGTGATCACTTTGCCGTCCACAACGACGGGGTCGGTGGAAGCCACGCCACCACCGCAGCGCTCTGCGAAGCCGGGGTAGCAAGTGAAGCGGCGGCCCTGAAGCAAGCCTGCGGCGGCAAGCGCCATCGGCGCTGCGCAGATGGCGGCGGTTATTTTTCCTGCGGCGGCGGCTTCGCGCAGCAGGCGCAGCACGCGCGCATCGTCGCGGAGGTGCTGGCTGCCGGGCATGCCCCCGGGCAGCACCACCAAATCGAAGTCTGCTCCGGACTGCTCGCCGAGCATCGTGTCAGGCACGAGTTGCAGCCCATGGGCGCCGGTTATTGGCGGCAAAGCGCCATCGGGGCTCGGCTCCAGCGCTATGCCCGCGACCACCACTTCTACCCCGCTGCGTCGCAGGAGGTCGGCGATGGTGATGGCTTCAATCTCTTCAAAACCAGCCACAAGAGGCATCATTGCGCGGGGCATGCGGCCCGAAAACTACCACGGTTGACTTAGGCGTGACACCAGAGAGTCTGGTATCTTTCCCATGGGAATCCTGTTCCGGCGTCCGCCGAATTACCCGCGGGCAGAAACCAATCTCATGAAAAATTCACTTCTTGCCCTGGGTCTCTTGGCTGCGATGGGCATGGGCCTGTCAGCGCAACAGCAAAACTCGTTCATGGCCACTATGGCATTCAACGGCAACGTGGGCTCGTCGTTCCCGATCAACCCTGTGAATCTGCCACGCGGCTATTCCGTGCAAGTGCAGATTCAGTCCGGTTTGCAGTGGATGCCGTTCCTTGTGGGTTTCAGCCCAACGTTGTTGGCGAACGGCGCGCCTTGGGGCCCCAACATCGTGGACCTCAACCCTGTGGGCTTGAGCATTCCGTTCAACGGATTGACGAACCCCTTGTTCAGCACGGGCGCTACTGGCACTTGGCTGGCAAATTTCACAGTGGCCGCCACGACGCCATTGGGTGCCGCCAGTTGCTGGCAGACCGCTATCGCTAACGCGGGTTCTCCTGTGGGCGCCACGCTCACTGCAGCTTCGCGCTTGGTGGTGACCGCGGGCATCACTGCGCAGGCGCTCACGCTGGGTGACGATCAGTCCATCAGTTTTTCCGTGGCCTCGTTCGGCATGACCTTGCCGTTCTACGCGCAGAACTACAACAATCTTTATGTGCACTCCAACGGCGAACTATGCTTTGGCACACCCAACAGCGACTTCACTCCCACGACCAGTGAATTCACTTCGCAGATGCCGCGCATTTGCGGCGACTGGACCGATCTCGACCCCGGCCTAACCAGCCCGGGCTTCCCGGCAAGCATCACAGCGGTTGTCGACCAAGCCACGCCACCCGGTTTCTTGCGCGTAGATTTCATCAATGTTTCCGAGTGGGGCTTGGGCGCAATGCACACCTTCTCGATGAAGGTCTGGGCGGCTCCGCTGGGTGATGTGGAAGTCAGCCACGGCGTGAACAGCACCATGGGTTTCTACGACATCATTTGCGGCATCACCGCAGGTGGCAACTTGGGGCCGCAAAACGGCGCCAATCCGATGAAGGATCTATCGGCCATGAATGCGAACCCCATCGTGGGCGCTGCGAACGAAAACTTCCACGAGTGGTACGGAACGCTAAATGGATCGATGCCTTACTACCAACCGACGCCGCTGATCGCGCGGCCGATGGATTTGCAGGGCACCACGCAGACATACTTCGCCCTTGGCGCTGGTGCTGCAGGCGCGTATTACATCGGCACCAGCTTCTGATCAGCTGCGCGCGCGTCCCTCAGGGCTCCGCACGCCAAGTGATCACTCGCGACAACTTTGGTCGCCGTGGCGTGTCGGGCCTCCAGCCCACCGCCACGATGTGAATCTCCGTGGCGCGACCATGGAAGCGTGCATAGGGCCCGAGTACGCCACCGAGGTCGACCTGCAGCGCTGCGCCAGTTGCCGCGATGCGATGGCGCATGCAAACACTTTCGAGGTAGCAGAAAAACTCCACCGCTTCGCAACCGGTGGAATCGACACTCAGCGGCAGCGAGAGATTGCTAAGGCGCGCGGGGATCACTTCGCTGGCAGCGTTTGCTGGTGCCAACACAGCGAGCTCACCGGAGAAATAGCTGCCCCAGTCCCACGGTTTGGTGCCCAGCGCTTCCAACAGCGAGTGGATGTCGGCACTGCGTAGCTCGCCGAAATCTGGGGCCAATGGATTTGCAGGCCCAATGCTGTAGGGCTGCCTACCGCGAATGTGCAGCAGGGCTTCTACCGGTGGATGAATTTTCCATTCGGTTTGATCACCGAGATACATGAAGCGCTGCACGGGATACACCGGCGCTGGCAGCGGAGTGGCCAGGAATGGCGTCGCCAGCGCGTCGCCAACACCCCACTGGAAAGTCGGCAAGCCGCCGCGGCTTTCGGGCAGGCACGAAAACACCACGGGCCCGAGGTCGATCTTCCACTCTTCGACACGCTTTTTCTTTTCGATGTGCACCATGCGCTCGGCGTCGCGCAACAGACCTTGGGTTTCGGCGTTGGCGGCAAGTAACTGCTGCTGCACCAGCACATGGCCGTAAACAAACGCGGGTAGGAGCCACAGCGGCGCGAACAGCGTTCGGCGCGTGAGCAGTGGCGCAGAGAGGGTGCCCAACAACGCAGCAAACAACGCGATGGCGAAGTACCAGCGTTGGCCGGTGCTGGGGTGCAGCGTTGGGTCTAACAGCAGCAACAGCACAAATTGCGTGGCGAACAGAGCCAGCAGCGTGAGTGCGGTGCGCCGCAGTTGCGCCGTGGCCGCGCGCCAACCCATCACCAACACACTCACTGTGCCGATGCCCGTGGCGCAACCCAGCAACGAAGTTTCATCCACCATCGGCGGCACAGCGGCGAACAGTTGCAGCAGCGCGAGGCCTGCTTGCTTCAGGGCGACAGTGGCGTGGGTGCCTCCGGCCACCAAGCCTGTGGCATCGGGATAGCCGCCGCCTATGGTTCCGAGCGCAGCGTGGCGCAACAGCAGCAGTGCGCACCCGGCGATGGCGAAGGGCCAATGCGTGCGCACTAATTGCTGCAGCGTGAGACGCGGCGCGGCGCTTGTCGAGGTGGCATGCGTGGCGCTCGCCGGCGCGCAGTAGTCGAGAGTGAGCGGCAGCAGCAGCGCCAAGTAGCCGCTTTCGCGGGTGAGCGCTGCGGCGCAGGCTGCGAGCAGTGCAACGCAGCGCCAGAGCAAAGCGCTGCTCACTGCGCGCGCTTGCATCCAGCACATCATGGTGACCAAGCTGAAAAGACCTGCGAATGTGCCGCAGCGCCCGGCCAGCCAGCCCGTCGCACCAGGCAAGAAGGGATGCACCGCGAAGAACAGCGCGCCCAGTGCGGCACCAATGGCCGGAACGCGCAGCAAGCGCAGCGCGGTCAGCAGCAGCAGCGCACTGATGGCGTGCGCAGCAATTTGCAGCGCGTGCGGCCAAAACGGGTCGCTGCCGAACCAATTCCAATCCCAAGCGTACAGGCCCGTAAACAGCGGGCGATGAAAGCGCAGGTTTTCCATGCCCAGCCACGGGCCGGTCCATTGAGCGGCGTTGCCATGCTGTGAGGCGTAGTGAAGCAAGGCCCAGTCGTCGCTGAGGTGCTCCACTTGCAGCGAGCGGAAGCCGCCGACAATCGCAACGACAAAGACAAGAATGGACAGGAAACGCGTGGACATGTTGGGTGCGCGCATGTCACCGCAGCGCGCGACGAAGGTCAAGGGGCGGGGCGGCGCAGCAGCGCGGTGTCGTCGCGGGCAAAGCGTTGGTCGTTGGCGGCACACGCAGCGTTTGCTGCGGGGCGCTGCGATTCCACCAGCATCCAGTTGCCCAATTGCGCTTCCAAGCGCCCACGAGCCACCGACAGCGGCAAGCCGTGCGGCGCATCGTCGTAGGTTTCCACGCGGCGAATGGTGCTGGAGCAGTGGCTGTAGAAATTGTGGGATGTGGCGTTGTCCACGACGCGGTCTGCGCCAGCCAGTTGCAACAAAATCGGAGCGTGCACCTCGCTCGCGCGCAGCAGCAGGTTGCTCTGTAAGCGTTGGGTGATGCGCCCAAAGCGCGCGGTGATGCGCGTGATGCGCAACGGATCGGCATCCAGAGCTGCTTGCCAATCAGCGGTGCGCGCAATGGCGTTGGAACCGTAGGGCATGCGGAACGACAGCGTGGGTGTGATGGCACCTGCAACAGTGAGTTGCAGTTGTTGCCAACGAGTGAGCGGCGTGGCCAGTTGCAATGCCGGTGTGAT
>CAMDTN010000040.1 GCA_945907755.1 Singulisphaera sp. GP187
ATTGCAGCCTTGCAGGTGGAAGACTACGTGCGCGACAGTGTTGATCCGCTGCTTGCTCGCTTCCCCGCGACGCCTGGCGTCGACGAAGTCAAAGTCTGAGGTATTGATGCTCGCGCTGGACACCCGCACTGCACTTACGCGCCAACGCGGATTGGCAGAAGGCATCGCGGCACTGGCGCCGCTGGTTCCCTGCGGTTTGTTCTTAGATGCTGGGCCCGCAGCGCAACGCCAACGCAGCGTTCCGCAGGGCGCTGTTGTTGCGGCGCTGGAATCTGCCGGAGTGCCGTTGTTGGGGCTGATGTGGCGTCCTGAGCACGGCACGCAGCACCACATGGCCGTCGACGGCCACGAAGGAGTGTTGGCCGCGAAAGCCTGCGCCGCTGCCATTGCCACGCTGCCGCAGTTGCGCACGCGCACTTTGGTGCTGCACTGCGGCGATGGTGGTCTCGCCGATGCACAGGACTTGCGCACGGCCAGTGCAGGACACCAGAACGAGCGTGTCGCGCAATTGCATTGCGCGCGTCAAGCGGCATTCGAAGCTGCGGTGGAGCGGCTCTTGCGGCGGTTGCATGCACTGCTGAGTGCTTGTAGCGGCGTGCGCATCTTGCTGCGCAACGAAGCGGACGCTGCGTCGTTGCTCACTGCAGATTCCGCGGAGTGGTTGTTGGCAGAGTTGAGCAAGGCAGGGTTAGGCATCGCATTGGATAGCGGCGCCGCTGGGCTCGCCGCAACTAGGGGAGGGCTGACGGCTGAAGGCTGGCTGGCGCGCCACGGTGGTGCGGCGCGGTTGCTTCTCCTGAGTGATCACGACGGGCAGAACCGCGCGGATGTACTGCCGGGCTTGGGGCGCACGCTAGCGGCAGAGTTTGCCACCTTGCGTGCAGGTGAATCCCCGCGAGTGCTGTGTTTAGACCCTGAACTCGACGCGCACGCGTTGTTGGTCGGCGCGCGCTTCGCCGCGGGCCTGTGCGGCGCGCAATGAGCCTTGGCTGATAGCATGTCTCGCATGGCCGCCGCGCATCCGCTGCTTGAAGGCGCTGAGCAATCTCTCGTGCGCTTGCGTAGCGCGCTGGGCGAGCGCAAACACTTTTTGATTTACAGCCACATGAACCCCGATCCCGACACCGTTGGGTCGGCCTTGGGCTTGCGTTTCTTACTGGAACGCGTGTTCGGACGGCATGCAGCAGTTTGCTACCGCGGCATCATTGGGCGCGCCGAGAACCGCGAGTTGGTGCGTCTGTTGGCGCCCGACTTGAAGCCCGCGCGCTTGGTGCCTCAAGAACAGTTCGAAGCGTCGTTCTTGGTGGACTGCCAGCCGGATTTTGGATTCAACGGCGAAGTGGATCGTGTGCCGCTGTTGGGGGTGTTCGATCACCACCCAGATTCTGGCAGCGCTCGTGGGTTGGCTTTCAGCGACATTCGCCCCGGCTATGGCAGCACTTCCACCATCATTACCGAGTACGTTCGCGCGGCGGGGGAAGAACCGGGCGCCGTCGTCGCCAGCGCGCTCTGGTACGGGCTGAAGACCGACACAGCCGATCTCTCGCGGCGCAGCAGCCCCGCAGACTTCGCTGCACGCGATTGGTTGGCGCTGCGTGTAGACCGCGCTGCGCTGGCTGCCATCGAAAACCCGAAGCTGAGCCGCAGCTACTACGCCAGCCTGATGACAGCCTTGTCGCGTGCGGTGTGTTGGCGCGAATTGGTGATGACCGAGATCGGTCGCTTGCCATACCCCGACATGGTTGCCGAAATTGCAGATCGGCTGATTCGCATGGAGCAAGTGCAGTGGTCAGTGTGTTGTGGGCTGCACGAGAAGCGTCTTTACCTCAGTGTGCGCACAAGCCACCCCACTCTGGATGCCGGCTTGTTGGTAAAGCGCGTGCTGCGCGGGCGGGGCGCTGGTGGTGGGCACGACACCATGGCCGCTGGGCGTATCGAATTGGCTGATGAAGGGCGCGAGACCTACCGCGTGGCCGTCGAAGATGTCTGGCAGCGCTTCCGCGAAGCACTCGAGCTCGCGGGCGTCACTGGTGAACGTTTGATCGAGCACCCACCCGAGGGCCCGCGCGTCGGTGGGCTGCGGCCTGCCTGATACGATTTGCCGCACGCACCATGCATCTCAATCCGCAAAGTGGTGGTTGGATAGAAGTCATCTGCGGCAGCATGTTCTCCGGAAAAACGGAGGAGCTGATCCGGCGCCTCCGTCGTTCGCAGATCGCTCAGCAACAGGTGCGCATTTTTAAGCCGGCCATCGACCGGCGCTACGACGAACGCGACTTAGTCTCGCACTCAGAGCAGCGAATCCCATCGAAGGCTGTCACGCGAGCAGAAGAGATCCTCGACCTCACGCCGCGCGCCACCCAAGTGGTGGGCATCGACGAAGCGCAGTTCTTTGAACCCGAGTTGGTGGAAGTGTGCCGCGAGTTGGCGCGCCGCGGAATGCGCATCATTGTGGCCGGCCTCGAACAGGATTATCGCGCGCAGCCTTTTCACACGATGACGTTGCTTATGGCCGAGGCGGAATACGTCACGAAAAACCTTGCAATCTGTGTCATCTGCGGCAATCCCGCCCTGCGCAACCAACGCATCAGCGCACGTGAAGGGCGCATCGTGGTGGGCGGGGCCGATGCGTATGAGGCGCGTTGCCGCCGTTGCTTCCGCCCCAGCGATGAGGGCCCAGAACTCTTCGCAACGCCGCCGACAACCTGATGCGCGCTGCCGTGTTGGTGCTCGCAGGCTCGGATCCGCTGGGCTACAGCGGCTTGCAAGCGGACTTGCGCCACTTGGCTCACGCTGGAGTGCGCGCCGTCGGCATCCCAACGGCATGGACGCTGCAGGCCGTTGACCACGTGGAGTGCGTGCAGCCGCTGCAGGCGGAGTGGTTGCGACGCGGCGTGCAACTGGCGTTGGAAGATGGCCCTGTGGGAGCGGTGAAAATCGGACTACTCTCTGGCGCTGAACAGATTGCCGCCGTGGCCGATGCGTTGGCAGCGCTGCCTGCGCCAGTGGTGCTGGACCCTGTGCTCGCGGCCAGCGCCGGCGTCCAATTCCTGGACGACGAGTCCCTTGCGGTGCTGCGCACGCGGTTGCTGCCGCGTGTCAGCCTACTGACGCCCAACATCCCAGAACTGCAACGCTTGAGCTGCATGCTGGTGAGCACGCAGCAAGAAGCGGTGGCAGCGGCGCGTTCGTTGAGCGTGCCTGCTGTGCTGGTGAAAGGTGGGCACTCAGGAGGTGCCATCGTGGAAGATTGGTTGGTCCTAGCGGACGAAGTGCAAGTCTTCAGCAGCCCGCGGCTGAACGGGCCAGTGCCGCGAGGCACTGGCTGCATGTTGGCGACGCTTATTGCGGCGCATATCTGTCGCGGCAACACGCTGGACCACGCAGTGCGCGAGGCACGTGCTGCGGTGGTGCAAGCCATCGCGGCAGCTCACGCTGCCGGCACGAGGCGGTTGGATCCATGAGCACTGCACGCATGAATCGCTCTGCAATTACTGCTCTTCCTACAGCGCTTGAGGTGCCCAGTGCGCTGCGGAGCACTCGGCGGGGTAAAGTTAATCCTCATGGATGACGTCAGTGCGATCCCCGAAATTGTGAAAGACCGCTTGGCCTTGCTCGGCCAAGGCTTCGGCGCGTTCGGCCTGCATGGCGAGCGCCTGGGTGTGCCGCTGAGCGGCACCGGCGAGATCCGCATTCCTGAATGGGCGCGAGGGTTGGTGCTGCGCTTGATTGCGGTCGATGAGCCGTTGCGCGGCACGGTCAGCTTTCATGACGACGCTTGGCGCGAAATAGCCACCGAAGAGCTCAGTGGCAGCGACTGCTTGCTGGGCATCACCTTGCCGCTCACGAGCTTGGTGCGCGTGACGTTGCCGCAAGGCCTGCATGTGTTGGTCACGGACCTTGATCCAACCCCGCAGGAGCTGCGTGCGCGTTTCGATCTGACCGCTATGCGTGCCCGCGGTCGGCGTTTCTTGACACTGCGCGTAGACCTCACTAACAAGTGCAATTTGCGTTGCCGCATGTGCCAGTTGTCGTTCGACGAGGTGTTCTTTCAGACGAAGGACTATGTTGGCCTCGCAGAGTTTGCTCGCGTCGCAGCACAGATCATGCCCTTCGTTGGGCACATATCGCTGTCGGCGGGCTTTGAACCATTGTTGCACCCGGAGTTCCACGAATTGGTGGCCATGGTGCGCGGTTACGGCGTGCCCTACATCGAACTGACCACCAATGGCACATTGCTGACGCGCGCTTCTATGGGAGCGCTAGTGGATGCGCAGGTGAACTGCGTGATCTTCAGCGTGGATGGTGCACGGCGCGAA
Organism: Singulisphaera sp. GP187; assembly: GCA_945907755.1. Classification (GTDB taxonomy): domain Bacteria; phylum Planctomycetota; genus SXUL01. The sequence goes on from CAMDTN010000040.1 coordinate 4,320, forward strand.
ACCTATGAGCACATTCGCCGCGGCGCGAATTTCGGTCGCTTCCTGCGCTCGCTGAATGTGTTCCGCAGTGTCAAGCTGGAACGCGGTTCGCGCCGGCCAGGGTTAGCGTTCAATATGGTGCTGATGCGCAGCAATGTGAGCGAACTCGCTGCGGTGATTCGTTTGGGCGCGCGCTTTGGTTTGGCACGCATGAACACGGTGCTCATGGTGCCGCATGTTGGTTTGGGCATCGAAGACGAGCTGCTGCAGCACGATCGCGTTGGCGCCAACGCTGCTTTTGCCGAGGCCCGTGCGGCAGCCGCAGAATTGGGCATCGAAGCGCAAATTCCGCCCGACTTTGACATGAGTTTGCCGGAGCCCGCGGTGGAACGCGTCCCCGGTTTCAGTGGCATGACTCTTGCCACCGAGTGGCACAAGGGTGCGGAGAGCATGGCGCCCGAAGCAGACCTACCTCCGGAAGAGTGTGACAGCGCGGAAGCCGAGCTGAATGGGCTGGCCATCTTGCCGCCTGACATGGAGCCCATGCCGCAGTGGTTCCCGGCGGACAGCGCTGGGCCCACCATGATCATTCCTGGTTCTGCCGCGCAGGGGCACCCGCCCATGGATGGCGACGGGTTCATCGCGACGACGGCCTGTTCGTATCCGTGGACCATGGCTGTGATGCGACCGGACCGCGCCATCGTGCCTTGTTGTCAGTGGGTGGACGCCGACATCATGGGCGACCTGAAAACGCAGAGTTGGGAAGAAGTCTGGAACGGAGCGGCGTATCAACGCCTGCGCATCGAACTGCAAACGAATCGCTTGCGCCCAACGTGCTTCCACTGCCCCGAGCGGCAGCGCATCTAACAGCCGTAGCTGGTCAGCAAGTGCGCGCGCACTCGCGGGGCTTCGAACGACGCCACTTGTGCGTGCGCAGATTCCGCGCGCTGCCGCGCCGCCGCAACATCCGCCAAGACAGATTCGAGCGCCAGATGTAGGGCTGCAGTGTCATCGACGGGCACAAGGAGCGCGTCGCGCCCCGCAACAACCAAGTCCGGAATGCCGCCAGCGTTGGTGCTGACGATGGCCAACCCCGAAGCCATGGCTTCGATCATCGAAACCGGCATGTTGTCTGCTCGGGATGCGTTGACGAAGATGTCGCACTGCTCGTGCAGTGCCGCGAGTGCCGCGCGTTTTAGTGCGCCATGAAAAGTGACGCCGCCGCAGGATGCCGCTTGTGCCTCCAGCGCGGCGCGCGCAACGCCGTCGCCGGCAATGTGCAGTTGAGCTTCAGGATGTGCTGCACGCAGTCGTGCAAATGCTGCAAGCACGATGTCCACACCGTATAGGGGCTCCAAGCTGCGGGCCACCAATAGCCGTGGTGCGAAGAGTGCGCGCGCGCGCCAAGGGAAATGCTGCACTTCAGCGATGTTGGGGATGATGACACTGCCCACGCCGTGCTGCGCGAGGACGCGCGCGAGGAAGGGCGAGGGCACCGCGAGGACATGGGCCCGGCGCAAGAACCAGCGTGTTGCGCGCCCGCTGCTGGCGAGGAAATCACCTAACAAGCCGCCTTTGTATTGGAGCACTACGCGACGACCGAGGAAGCGACCGAGCAGCAGCACCGGCGCACACCGCAGCCAGAAGTAGAGATTCGATGCCCCAAGCAGATGGATGACGCGGCACCGTGGTGCCAGCAGCAAGAACTGCAAGAGGAACAGGCAGAAACCAAGCACGCTGCGGACAACTGGAATGTGCTCGATCAAGCCCAGCGCGGTGTTCGTGCGCAGTACGCAGACCTGAACACTGTGTTCGCCTGACGCACCCGGAAGCACGCTGCCGAGCGCCGCCAACGAAGTGGCCATGCCGCCTTGCGGAGGCGCTACCGGACCAACCAGCAATACAAGAAAGCGACGAGCCCTAGGCATGGAACCGCTTCGCCCACAGCTGGAACATCAGTGCGCTGAATAGGGCGGCACTGTGGTCGGCGCTGCCACGCAAGTGTGCCCTGTGCATGCGCCGCAACACGGTCATGTCCATGAGCTGCGCTGCAACGGAATCTTCAGCCAGCAGGCGTTCAGCCAGTTCCTCTCGGGCGTCGCTGCGGAACCAGCGGGCAAGGGGAATCTCGAAACCGCGTTTGCGCCCGCGCAGGGTTTCCGCGGGCAACCGATCTTTCAGCGCCTCGCGGAAGATGGCCTTGCCTTCGCGGCCTTGCAGCTTCCATTCGGATGGCATACTTGCAGCCAGTTCCACGAACTCGTGGTCCAGCAGTGGCACGCGCACTTCCAGCGACACAGCCATGCTCATGCGATCCACCTTCGTCAACACGTCGTCCACGAGGAATGTGTGGAAATCGACATACTGCGCGCGGCTCACGGCATCGGCCTCGGGGCATTCGGCCATGAGCCCGCGGAACAGGTCTGACGGGCGGTGTTCGCGCACTTGGTCGAACAGTGCCGGCGCTAGCAGCGCGGAATGGCCGTCTTCCAGCCCAGGCGCCATGGTGTTGAAAAACGCTTCAGCGGGGTCGGATGCAATGTTGTGCAGCGTGGTCTTGGCGCGCAGGGGCCGTGGCAGCCATCCACCGCGCGGCCAGACTGCCGCCAGCGGCGCAAGAAACCCTGCACGAACCCAGTACGGCAGCGCTTGACGCATGCGGTCTTCGCGGCGTTCAAAGAGGTAGCGGCGTTCGTAGCCAGCAAAGTTCTCGTCGCCGCCGTCGCCTGAAAGCGCCACCGTCAAATGCCTGCGGGCCATCGCGCACACATGCAGCGTTGGGATGGCGCTGGAGTCTGCGAACGGTTCATCGAAGTGCCACGCGAGCCGTTCGAGGCAGCTCAGTGCAGAGGTGTGCACAATTTCAACATGGTGGTCGGTGGCGTAGCGCGCAGCGATAAGCGCTGCGCCGCTGCGCTCGTCGAACTGCTCCGTGGACGAGCCCACGGTGCAAGTGGTGACTTTGCCTCCGGCGCGTGACATGGAGGACACCACAGCCGCACTGTCGATGCCGCCAGAGAGGAACGCCCCCAGCGGCACTTCCGCAAGCATGTGACTGGCAACGGTTTCGTCGAGCTTTGCGCGCAGCGCTTCCAGCGCGTCGGCGCGGGTAAGTCCCGCTTGCGGCTGCAGTTTCAGTTGCCAGTAACGCTGCTCTTGCGGCACACAGGCGCGACCCAAGCGCAGCGTGTGCCCCGGGCGCAGCTTGCGCACATTTTTCCAGATGGATCGCGGCGCCGGTATGTAACGAAGGGCGAAGTAGTCCGCCACGGCCACTGGATCGATCTCAAAATGCAAGCCACCATGGGCCTGCAACGCCTTGATCTCTGATGCGAAAGCAAAAGTCTTGCCGTCATCGAAATAGTAGAGAGGCTTGATTCCTAAGCGATCGCGCGCCAAGAACAGTGTGCCTTCGCGTGAATCGTAAATGGCGAAGGCGAACATGCCGCGCAGTTGCTGCACGCAGGCTGCGCCGTCCAGCACATAGCAAGCAATGATGACTTCGGTGTCGCTGCGCGTGCGGAAAACGAAGCCGCGGGCTTCGCAACGCTGGCGCAATTCGCGGAAGTTGTAGATCTCGCCGTTGAATACGATGGTCCAACGGCCGCATGCGCTGCTGAGGGGTTGGTGCCCGCCAGTTAAATCGATGATGGCCAAGCGGCGGAACGCGAGGCCGCAAGCGCCGTTGACATGAATGCCCTCGTCATCGGGCCCACGATGCACGATGGCTTGGGCCATGCGTGCGAGCGCAGCCGCGTCTGCTGGGGCGCCGTTTCCGTAGTGAAAAACTCCGCTGATACCGCACATGCGAGCGTGGTCCTACCCGCTGTGCGCGCGCGGGTAAAGGGCGCTCATGCGAAAGCGAGCATGCGCTCGAGCGCCTTGCGAGCATTTTGCGCGGTGATTTCGTCTACCACGATCTCGTTCATCACGCGTCCCTGCACGAGCTCTTCCAGTACGCGCACTAGGGCACGAGGATCGATGCGGTACATGGTCGAGCACAAGCACTGAGTGCCCGAAAGTGAAACCACCAACTTGTCCGGGAAGCGGCGGGCGAGGCGCGCTACGAGGTTGATCTCTGTGCCCACGGCGAAACTGCTGCCAGCGGGGGAGGCCGCCACTTTCTCGATGATGCGCTCGGTGCTGCCACTGGAATCGGCTTTGGCCACCACTTCCATGCTGCACTCGGGGTGCACGATGACATGGATGCCTGGGTGTTTTGCGCGCATCTCGTCGACATGCGAGGGCAGAAATTTGGCGTGCACGGAACAGTGCCCTTTCCACAGCACCACGCGCGCGTTGGCGCATCCTGCGGCGAGATTCGCTTCGGGTAGCGCATGTGGGTCCCACACGGCCATGTCTTCAAGGCTGATGCCCAGCTTGAGTGCGGTGTTGCGTCCAAGGTGTTGATCGGGCAGGAACAGCAGCCGCTCGCGTTGATCCAGCGCCCACTGCATCAGGCGTGGCGCATTCGACGAAGTGCACACCGCTCCGCCGTGCGCGCCAGTGAATGCCTTGATGGCTGCAGAGCTATTCATGTAGGTGATGGGCAACACGCGCGCTGCGCCACCAAGATGAGCCCAAGCTACTTCCACTTGATCCAAGTTGGCCATGTCGGCCATCGAACAGCCGGCACCGAGGTCCGGCAGAATCACGCGCTGGTGCGGCTGCGCGAGGATGTCGGCGGACTCCGCCATGAAATGCACCCCGCAGAAGACTATGAACTCTGCTTCCGTGTTCTTAGCCGCCAGCGACGCGAGGCGGAAGGAATCGCCGGTGATGTCGGAGTGGCGGATGACTTCTTCGGCTTGGTAGTGGTGGCCAAGGACAAGCAAGCGCGTGCCCAATTGGCGTTTGATGGCACTAATGCGCTCGTGCAGCGCCGCAGGGTCGGCGTTGAGCAGGCAAGTCTCGGTAGTTCCGCTGGTCATAGGCACTTGATTCTCGAGCCAGTCTACCAATCAGGCGTCGCCAAACAGATGGGCAATCTCGGTCGCGAAACGGCGCTCGATGACATTGCGGCGCTTTTTCAGCGTTGCAGTGAGGGTGCCGTCTTCGACGCTGAAGGGCACGGCCAGCACATGCACTTTGCCGACTTGATCACAACTGCGCAGACCTGCTGCGGTTCCCGTACGTGCGCGGACTTCGTCCTTCAGCATTTCGAGCGTGCGCGTGTCTGCTCTTACAGCAGCGTCGTCGCCCTGAAGATTCAGCGCGCGGCGGAGTGCGGCGCAATCTGGCACAACCAACACGGCCAAGAGTTTTCGTGCGTGGCCCACCACAAGCGCATCGGCGATGTAAGGCGACGCCACCAGCCGCTCCTCGAGGGGCTCGGGTTCCACATTCTCGCCGCCACTGAGGACTATCGTGTCCTTCAATCTTCCCGTGATCATCAACGCACCACACGCGGTGAGTTGGCCGACATCGCCGGTGTTCAACCAGCCTCCTGGCAGCAAGGCGGCTGCAGTGGCTTCCGGGTTGCGCCAGTAGCCGCTCATAATCTGCGGGCCGCGAGCGTGAATGACGCCGCTTTGCTCAGCGGGCAGCGCATGGCCAAGCGCATCCACAACGCGCACTTCCGTCAGCGGCAGCGCAGGCCCTGCTGTGCCCAGCAGCACATGATCTGGTCGGCGCACACAAATCACCGGGCTGGATTCAGTCAGTCCATAGCCGTTCAACAGCGTGAGCCCCGCGTTGTTGATGAATTCATCGACGCGCTGCGATAGCGCTCCGCCACCAGAGATCATCAGGCGTGTTGCGCCGCCCAGCGCACGGCGCACGCCACTGAAGATCAGCTTGTCGGCCAAGAGCTGTGCGGGGGTCAGCCCAAAGCAAGCGCAGCGCAACAACAGCGCTCTCAGATTTCGCGCCCGCGGCACGCGCCCTTGCGCTGTTGCCACTTCGCCACGCAGCAGACGCAGAGCGGCGGAACGCTGCGCGGCCAAGCGCAGCAGTAGCTTTGCGAATGCGCGCCGCACGGGGTGCAACGATTCAATGCGCGCAAGCGCTGCGTCAACAAAAGTCTCGAACACCCGCGGCACTGCCGCCACCAACTGTGGCTTGACGCGTTGAAAGTCGTCCTTCAGCGTGCGCCGCGTGCTGTAGTGCAGCTCGAGGCCGCAGTCGACGATCACATAATCAAGGATGCGCTCGAAGGAGTGCCACACAGGGAGGAATGAGAGATAGCGCTCGCTGCGTTGCAATTGCAGCACCGAAGGCACTGCCTGCAGGTTATGCAGCATGTTGCCATGGGTGAGCATCACACCCTTCGGGTTGCCGGTGGTGCCAGAGGTGTAGATCACCGTGGCGAGTGTCTCAGACCCGATTCTGTTGCGCTCGCGAACAACGCACTTGGGGTCCGTGGCCAAGCGCGCGGCGCCGCGTTGCAGAAGCGCGTCGAGTGCTGTGTGCGAGCCCGCGTCTCCATGCAGCACAACCACAAAGGTGAGGTTCGCAGCACTTGCGCCCAGCTTGGGCAGCAAGTTGGCCGATCCGAGTACGGCACCGGTGCACTCTGCATGGTGCACGCAGAAGGCCACGTCTTCGGAGCTGGCGTCGGCGCCCCGCGGCACGTCGGCAGCACCTAACGACAGCAGTGCCAAATCCGTGAGCAGCCACGCGTCGCTGTTGTCGGCGATCAGTGCGACGCGCATGCCGGCACACACCCCAAGTTCTTGGAATCCGGCGGCAAGTTGGTCCACCAGCACGGGGAGATCTTCGTAGCGGGTCAGCGGTGCGCGGCAGGTGGCATGACCGAGGAGCGCGGGCCCACGGTAATGCGCCGTGCTGCGCAAAATTCGCCCCGGGATGCCGCCCTGGGCGTCGGTTGCATCGGCACTGGTTGCGTGCGTCACTTCCGGCTTGCTCCGCTGCTGGCTATGCTGCCGCCGCGTGCACCGTCGCACGCGCGCGCCACATTGTGGTGGAGAACTCCAGCGGTGCAAGCGTCAGCGGCTGACATCATTCCTCCGTTAAGGGCCAAGCCGGTCTTGGGCTTAGCCGTGGCCATCTGCTTGTCGGTTGCGTGTTTGCGCTTCGCCGACACGGGTGCAGCGCTGCTCGACCTGCGTCCACTGCTAGATGCTCCGCAAGGCGCCACCGGACTTTCGCGCTGGACCGAAGACTTGTTTGTCTCTGCTGCGCTCGGGTCGCGCATGTTGGCGGCAACGATGTGCGGGCTCGCGGCAGCCTTGGCATTCCTCGTAATCGAGCAAACCCTGCGCCGTCACGCGAAGCTCCGCAACGAAACAGCAGCATTGCTGGGGGCAGCGGCCTTCAGCGCACTGCCCATCGGCGCATGCTTCGCGCGTCTGAGTGGTGGGCCGCCGTTATTGCTGGCCTTTGGGATTGCTTGCACGGCGGTGTTGCTGGCGCCGCATTGGTGTTTCGCGAGCATGGCGTTGTGCGTGTTGTTGCCTTTCCTGCATCCACTGGGTGCTGTGCTCATGCTGTGGCCGCTGCTCGCTCTCATTGGCGCGGGGCGCAACGGTGCCGCGGCGTTGCTGTTGTTGGTAGCTATTGCGCTCGCGTTGAGCGGCTTCGCGCCACTCACGGAACCCACCGAGGGCATTGATGATCGCTGGGCAGCGGCGGGGCAGACATTCTTGGCGGCGCCTGCGCTGGCCATCGACCGCTCGGTGCGCACATTATTGCCCACTGGTGCCGAGTGGGTGCGCGGCACGCTGCCAGTGGCGCAAGGAACGGCCGTCTGGCTGTTGTTACTGGGCCTTGCTTGCATGGTAGGACGCTTTCGCTTGGCCATGCCGCTGACAATCGTCGCGCTTGTTGCTGCGCACTTGGCGCCGTGGTTCGTGCCGACATGGATTCCCGGTGACGCCGGCACGGTGTGCATCACCTGCTTGCCTCTGGTGCTGCTAGGCGTGTTGGTGCTTGGCCCTGTGGCGGGCCGTTGGTGGCGAGAGATGAGTTTGGGGCTGGCGTTGGGCTTGATCGCAATTGCTGCGGTGGGCGAGTACCAAGTCCGTGGGCTGAAGTTGGCTTTGCGGCGGCATGCTTTGGGCATCGCGCAGCGCACTTCGCCAGCAGTGATGTTTGCGCCGGATCTCGAAACTGACCCGCTGCGCTTGGTGCTCTACATGGAAGACATGGTGCGCTTTGCAGGTCGGTTGGACCCTCAAGTGCTCACCTGCGGCTTGTGCGCAGAGAACTTGCTGCAGCAGCCGACACCCAGTGCATTGCAACCCGCACGGCTCAAGGCGCGGGTTGCTGCTTTGCTCGAAGCCCCGGGCAGCATCCCGGTGGACGCACCAGCCAGTGAAGCTTGGATGTTCGAGAAACTCCCAGCGTTGAGCACCGCGCTGGACATCATTCTCTTGCGCTTGAACACGGAAGGCCCCGAGCGCGCCTACCAGTCCAGTGCCGATGAGTTGGTGGCAATGGTGCCGTCTCTGGTGGAGATCTTGGTGGTGCGCGCGCAGCATCCAAAGGTTCATCAGTTTCAGCAGCATGCGCTGGATGCGATGCGCGTCGTGGCACAAATGGCCACGAGGCTGGGCGACCTGAGGGTCTCGTTGCCGCTACGCGAAGCCATCGTCGCCGCGCTGAGCAACGAGCCTCGCGCGGCCGCTATCTTTGGGCGCGAGTTAGTGGAAGCGGGGCGTTTCGACGAAGCCGTGCCCGTGCTAGAGACTGCGCTGTCAGCGCTGAAAGGGAAGGACATTCTCTGGTGTGTCTCCAAGGGGGCTTTGGGGCGCGCTGTCGTGCACGCGGCCGGAGCGGCCGCGGGCTTGGAGCACATGGATGCGGCTTGGGGTGGTTTCTTGGGCGGTTCCGGTTCCGCCGGGCAGCGCTTGGGGCAAATTACCGACCCCGACGGACTGGACTACTGGCTGGTGGTGGAACTGCTGCTGGCGCGTTTCGAGGCCACCCGCATCGCGCATCCTGAACGCGCGGTGCAGGCACGCGCCGATGTGCTGCGTGCGCTGGACGGCGCCCAATCCACAGGCAACGCGCGCATGCCAGCGCTGCTCGTCGAGGGGCGCGTGGCTCAGTTGGACGGCGAGTTGTCCAAGGCTCGGCGGGTGCTGCGCGAAGCCCGCGCGTTGCGTTGTGACGGCTTGGTGGAACGTGGCGACGGCGCCCGCGGACGCTTGGATTTCCCACGCTATCGCGTCGCAGTACTCCAGTCGCTCTTGTTGTGTTTGGATGCGCCCGAGTCCGCAACGGGAATGACGCCCGAGGCGCAGTCTGAACGGGCGGCCGTTCAGGCAGAACTGAATGCGTTGCTGCGCTAAGCGCGCTTGTGCCGAAGGGGGCCGCGTGGATAATCGGGGCGCTTCGTGCCCCCCGATTTGGCCCTTCAGCGCGAGAAGTCCATGCCCAAGCGAGAAGACCTGCGCTCAATCCTAGTGCTCGGTAGCGGACCCATCATTATTGGGCAGGCTTGCGAGTTCGACTACTCAGGAACGCAGGGCGTGAAATCTCTGCGCGAGGAGGGTTACAGGGTCATTCTGGTCAACTCGAACCCAGCCACGATCATGACCGATCATGAGCTGGCCCACGCCACCTATGTTGAACCGCTCACCACGGAATTCGTGGAGCGGGTCATAGAGATCGAAAAGCCTGACGCCATCTTGCCGACACTTGGTGGGCAGACAGCACTGAACTTGGCTGTGGCTCTGGAAGAGCAAGGGATCTTACGTAAGCACGGCGTGGAAATGATCGGCGCCACCGCAGCGGTGATCCACGCCGCCGAGAACCGCTCCACTTTCAAAGAAACGATGCTGCGCATTGGACTGGAGGTGCCGCGCTCCGGCCTCGCTTACACCATCGAAGAGGCGCGCCGCTACCGCGACGAAGTGGGCTTGCCGTGTGTTATCCGTCCTGCATTCACCTTGGGAGGCACTGGTGGTGGCATTGCCTACAACCACGAGGAGTTCGATCAAATTGCAGCGCGCGGGCTGGACCTTTCGCCCATCCACGAGATTCTGGTGGAAGAGTCGGTCATTGGCTGGAAGGAGTTTGAACTCGAGGTGATGCGCGACAAGAAAGACAATGTCGTCATCATCTGCAGTATCGAGAACATCGACCCGATGGGTGTGCACACTGGCGATTCCATCACGGTGGCGCCCGCACAGACACTCACGGACCGCGAATACCAAGCCATGCGCGACGCTTCGCTGCTCATCATTCGCGCGATCGGCGTCGAAACGGGCGGCTCGAACATCCAGTTCGGCGTCAACCCGGTGGATGGGCGCATGGTGGTGATCGAGATGAACCCGCGCGTGTCGCGCTCGTCGGCATTGGCATCGAAGGCCACCGGGTTCCCAATCGCAAAGATCGCAGCGAAGCTGGCGGTTGGCTACACCCTCGACGAAATCCGCAACGACATCACGCGCGAAACGACGGCGTGCTTCGAGCCTTCCATCGACTATTGCGTGGTGAAGGTGCCCAAGTGGGCCTTCAACAAGTTCCCTGATGCAGACCGCACGCTCACCACGCAGATGAAATCCGTTGGCGAGGTGATGGCCATCGGCCGCACTTTCAAGGAAGCGTTGCAGAAGGCGTTCCGCTCGCTCGAAGTCGGGCGTGATGGCTATGGGCTGCACGCGTCTGATCCCATTCTGACGGGCGTGATGCCCGACGCCGATGCCATGCGGCAGGGTTTGATCACCCCCAACGAAGATCGTTTGCTGCTGTGCCGCGTAGCGTTGCACTCGGGCATGACTGTGGCCGAGGTGGCGGGCCTCACCAACATGGACCCATGGTTCTTGGCGAACATCGCCGACCTTGTGGCCATGGACCGGCAGCTCTTGGCTGTGAAGGGCTTGGATCAACTGGACGCTGCATTCTTGCGCACGCTGAAGCGCAATGGTTATTCCGACAGCCAAATCGCGCGGGCGCTGAAGTGCGACGCTCTGGCCGTGCGTGCGCGGCGCATCGCGCTGAAGATTGTGCCCAGCTACAAGCGTGTCGACACATGCGCGGCAGAGTTCGAGGCCTACACGCCATATTTCTACAGCACGTACGAAGGCGAAGACGAGGTCGAGCCCACGAGCCGCAAGAAGATCATGATCTTGGGCTCGGGCCCGAATCGCATCGGCCAAGGCATCGAGTTCGATTATTGCTGCGTGCATGCGGCCTACGCGCTGAAGGAGGCCGGGTACGAGACCATCATGGTGAACTCGAACCCCGAGACGGTCTCTACCGACTACGACACCGCCGACCGGTTGTATTTCGAACCGCTCACGCTCGAAGATGTGTTGAACATCAATGACAAAGAGAAACCGATAGGAGTGATCGTCCAGTTCGGTGGGCAGACTCCGCTGAACTTGGCGCGCGGGCTTGAAGCCAATGGCGTGCCGATCATCGGCACCAGCCCCGACATGATCGATGCGGCGGAAGACCGCGAGCGCTTCAAGGCCATCGTCGAGAAGCTGGGTCTGCGTCAGCCGGAGAGCGGCATCGCGGTGGATTATCCAACGGCGTTGACCGCAGCGCGCAGCATTGGTTACCCCGTGTTGGTGCGCCCGTCGTATGTGTTGGGCGGCCGCGCCATGGAAATTGTGTACGACGATGTAGCGCTGAAGCGCTACATGGCCGAAGCGGTGGATGCATCCCCGGAAAAACCGGTGCTGGTGGACCGTTACCTCGAGCACGCCATCGAAGTAGATGTCGATGTCTTGGCGGACAATGAACGCCAAGTCTTAGGCGGGGTGATGGAGCACATCGAAGAGGCTGGCATTCACAGTGGCGACTCCACGTGCGTGCTGCCGCCACACACTCTGTCCGACCGCATCCAAGATGAGATTCGCGAGGCGGCGCGCTCGCTGGCGCGCGCGCTGAATGTGCGCGGGCTGATGAATGTGCAGTTTGCAGTGAAGGGCGGCGAGGTGTTCATTCTGGAAGTGAATCCGCGGGCGTCGCGCACGGTGCCGTTCGTGTCGAAGGCCACCGGTGTGCCGTTGGCAAAACTGGCGGCGCGCGTGATGGCTGGCGAAACGCTCGCTAGCCTCGGGGTGACCACCGAGACCATTCCGCAGCATTTCTCCGTGAAGTACCCGGTGTTTCCGTTCAACAAGTTCCCAGGTTGCGACATCATTCTTGGGCCAGAGATGCGCTCAACCGGCGAATCCATGGGCATCGACCAAGGCATTGGCTCGGCGTTCTTGAAAGCGCATATCGCCGCAGGAAATCAGTTGCCCACCGAAGGCACTGTGTTCGTTTCCGTGAAGGATTCTGACAAGCGCGAAATCGTCGCCCTGGGGCAGCGCCTTGATCGCTTGGGGTTGAAGTTGGTTGCCACTGGCGGCACTTGGAAGATCTTGCAGCACCACGGCATCCCTTGTGCGCGCGTCAACAAGATCGCCGAAGGGCGTCCGAACATCACGGATTACATCAAGAATCGCGAGGTGCGCCTCGTGATCAACACTCCGTCGGGTAAAGGGCCGCGCACCGATGAGGCGCGCATTCGTGGGCTCGCGGTGTCCTACGGCATTCCGTGTATCACGACATTGGCTGGTGCGGCGATGGCGCTCTCAGCCATCGAAGCGCGTGCGCGCGGCGGCACCGGCGTGCGCTCGCTGCAGTCGTGGCACGCGCCGATCAGCGCGCCTTCGGATTGAACACGCGCACATCCATCTTGAGCGGCTGAAAGAGGAATTCCCCAGGGGTTTCCTCGCGCGCTTGCCCGAAGTTCATGTAGGACACTTGCACCTTCGGATTGGTTTTCTCGATGTCCTGCATGAGCGACACCAAGTCCATGAACGAGTAGCCCATCTTCTTTAGGAAGGTGACATCGGTGACGACTTGCTCGTAGCCGGCTTCTTTTTTCCACGGGCGCGTGACAGGCTTGCCCGGAGTGATGTGTTCGCGGATGCCGCGTGCCATGGCCACTTTTGCGATGAGCTCTGAAGGCACAGAAACCGTTTCGAGGCGATCGGTCTTGATGCGATCGACTTGGGCCGCCAGCGACTCGGTGAGTTGCTTCAGGCGCAGCAAATTGCGCTCGCACGCTTGAGCTTCGGAAGCCTTGTCAGGGCCTGCGCCCAACCAGAGCCACGCGAAGAGGATCAGCGCTACTGCGTCCAAGCCCAGCAACACGCTCAGCAATAACTTGCCGGCGCGCGAAGTGCTGGCAGCACGATCTTCTTTTTCTGCAGCCATGTCAGTTCTCGCCCTCGAACTCGAGGCGACAGCCTTCGTATCCGTTGAGCCCATCCTTCAGTGTGATGGGGCCCGGTTCACACAGTTTGAAGCCCTCAATCTTGATGAGGCCTTCCTTCAGGATCGAGAATGCATCAGGCGATTCCACGCGCATGCTCCACGTGATTTTTGTGGAACCTACTTCGAGGCGATCGATGAAGAGCTTGCCGGTGCGTTCCCGCGATGCCGTCAGCACCCCCATGAACTGGTCGAGGCGGCACACAGCGGAGCGCGCCGAGTTCTCCGGTGAATCCGTGGCTTTCTCGCCGCCGAAGTGCACACCGTAGGATTTCTCGATGTGATCCATCGGAAGGCGCAATGCCGCAAGCATTGCGGTGATCTGCGCACTCGGCGATTTTGCTTCAATGTTGGTGTAAAGCGCCTGAGCTTCATCGGTCTTTGTGAAGTTCATGGTCTCCATGCGCTTCGGATCCTTGGCGCGATCCACAACCAAGTCTTTGAATTGCTTGCGTCCTTGCGCCGCGAGTTGCTCGATTTGCAGATTCAGTTTCGAGACGCGATTCCATTGCCAGATGGATAAGAATCCGAGCAGGACGAAGATGAATGCCGCTCCGAAGACCAGCGGGTTGCGCAGGCGGTCGAAACGATGCGCAATGCGGAACTCGTCTTGGCGGAAATCAAATGCGAAGGGGTCGTATTCGACTCCCTTCAACGCCAGCCCGAGGGCTGCCACGTTGCAGCGTGCGGTCGCTGCGTTGACGGGGCTTTCCGCTGCGCCAAACGCTGCTAATTCAGTCACCGGTGCAGCCATGCTGGAGCTGAGCTCTGCGGCCAATTCCGCCGAAGCGCTGGCTGATCCTGTTATTCGCACGCCACCGATCCGCCCGTCCAGCAAGATCGACGCGGTGCTGCGGCGGACTTCGCCGCTCAACCGGCGCAAGAATTCGTTGCGGCGATCTGCAATGATGCCTGCACGCAATTCGTCGGGAGTCGCGCTTGCTGCGGCCCCTTCGGCAGCGGTTACACCAAAGGGATCTGCGGGCGCGAGCACTCTGCGCGCTTCTTCTTCGGCCGCAGCGGGATCGATGCCTAAGTCCTGTGCGAGCATGCGCCCCAAGGTGTCCGAGCCCAAACGAACGCTACGTACCAGCTTGAGGCGGCCGGCTGCAGTCACCACTACCGTAGTAGTGGCTTCATCCACGTCCAGCAGCACTTCAGCGGCTTGCTCAGTTGAAGTTTCCACACCGTTCGTGGCTGCTGAACACAGTGCTGCCGCATCCAGGTCCACCTGTGCGGGGTCGATGCCAGCGCGCCCAAGGGCTTCCAACATTTCGCGCAGCATGCTCTTCAGCACCGCCACGACCAGCACGCGGCTGCGCGGTCCGTTTTCAGAAATCTTGTGAAACGCGACCACATAGTCATCGATGCCGCCTGAGGGCAGGTGGCTTTCGAATTCAAACTTGATGACCTTGCGAATCTGGTCGGCGTCGGTGAAGGGTAGTTGGATTTCGCGCACCACTGCGCGCGAGGTCGGCAGGCCCAAGATGACGCGCTCGCGCCCAGCCTTGCTGGCCTTGAAGCAGGCCTTGACAGCGGCGGTGAGGGCAGCGCTGTCGCGGGCGCCGTCGGCGCCAGCGATAATGGCCGCTTCACCGCTGCTGGTGACGCGGAACTTGTTGGCAGAGCCGTCGATTTCGACAACCCTGACCGTTGTTTCTGTGACTTGCAAGCCCGTAGCGCGCGCCATGATTCTCCCGCGATCTCCCTTCAGGAAACCGCCCCGCGGCCGCCCGGGTTGGACGGCGCACGAGGGTTATCTCACATTCGAGGCAGTCCGACCATGCCTCGCGTTCAGCGCCCTGCGCGGCGGCAGAGTTCCTTGAAGGTGGCTGCGCTTAGGCCGCTGGATTCGCACCAAGCGGTTGCGACGGGCTCGGGCAGTAAGCGCAAGATTGCAGCCATGGATTCAGCGTCGATGCGAGCCCAGTCGCTTGCAGCGGCCTCGGACTGTTGTTGATGTTGGCGGCGGCGCACTGCGGTGATTGCCGCGCAGAGCGGTTCGTCCGCACCGAGTTGCCGCCAAGCAGCAGCTTCATGGGCGAGACGGGTCTCTTCGGCGGCGGCCCCCGCGCGGGCTTCCGTAGTGGACGCATCAACCCATAGGCCACCGAGGCCGCCGATCACGAAGCTGAGCAGCAGCAAAGCCGCGATTCGTAGCAGCGGCAAACGTGTGGGCCGCCAAGCGCGACGCCTGACGATGACACCCTCGGCTACACGCTCGGCGAGGCCTTTCGGAACAGGCTCTGCTGCGCCGTCGCGCAGCACGCGACTGGCACGCCGCTGCAACGAACGCGTCGAAGCGCAGGGCATGCAGCCAGCGATGTGCGCATGCAATTCCGCACGCTCGTCGGGGCCGAGGCGTCCATCCAATTCCAAACTGATCAACTTGTGGCTGTGTGTGCAATCCATAACGAGTTCCTTAGGAAATCCCGGCCTGTTCAAGGATGCGGAGGAGTTTCGCCCGCGCCCTGAAGATGCGGCTCTCGACGGTGCCGAGAGCGATGTTCATTTCTTTGGCGATCTCCTCGTAGGAGAGCCCTTCGATTTCACGGAGCAGCAGCACGGTGCGAAACTTCTCTGGCAGTTGGAGCATGGCGGCGCGCACCTGTGCGCTGAGGTCGCGGCTGCTGGCGTGCTCTGCCGGGCCGCGCGCATCGTCGGCCACCCCAAGCTCCGCGGGGTTTTCGCAACTCTGCGAGCGGTCGATCTTGCGGTGCTTGCGCCAGTCGATGGCAGCGTTCAACGCGATGCGGTAGATCCAAGTAGAGAAGCTCGATTCGCCGCGAAAGGAATCGACGCGTTGCCACACGCGCCAGAAGACCAGTTGCAAGACATCTTCGGCTTCGTCTGAGTCCTTGACCACGTTGCGGATGTAGGGGTGCAGGCGTGGTGTGTAGTTAGCTACCAGCTGCCGGAACGCGCCTTCATCACCGACGCGCAGTTGCTGCACCAGTTGAAGATCGAGTTCGGCGCGCGGTCCGGCAGAGTGAGACGCGGCGTCCGGGCGCTGTTGCGGTTGATCCAAGGTGGTTCTCACGGGGCCATGGACGAGCCATGCTCGATCCTGCTTCCGAGCCCTGTAGGAAATCCTATCCCGAGCTGACGCAACAGCTTGCGATTAGAGCAGGTGGCCCAGTTTGTCGCGTTTGGTGGCCAAATAGCGGCTGTTGTGGGCGTTCGGAGGCACAACTAAGGGGACGCGCTCCACCACTTCGAGGTCGTAACCGGTCAACGCTGCGCGCTTTTGTGGGTTGTTTGTGAGCAGCCGTAGGCTGCGTATTCCGAGGTCGTGCAGGATCGCCGCGCCGGTGCCATAGGTGCGGTGGTCTGCTTTGAAGCCGAGAGCGTCGTTGGCTTCCACCGTGTCGAGGCCAGCGTCTTGCAACGCGTAGGCCCGCATCTTGTTCAGCAAGCCGATGCCGCGCCCTTCTTGGCGCATGTACAGCACGCAGCCGCGGCCTTCTGCCGCGATCATGGCCATTGCGCTTTCAAGTTGGTCGCCGCAATCGCAGCGCTGCGAGCCGAACACATCGCCGGTAAGGCATTCCGAGTGCACACGGCAGAGTACAGCATGTGCCCGTGCTGGCGCTGCGGTGTCGCCTTCGGGTAACTCGAGGCCCAAGGTGAGTGCAAGATGGCTGTGGGCGTCGAATGGTGAGGTGTAAACGCTGAGCTGGAAATCGCCGTGATGCGTGGGCATGCGCACCGTGCTGGCGCGCGAAACCAAACGCTCGTTGCTACGGCGCCACGCGATGACATCGGCGACGCTGCCCAGCTTCAATTGATGCTGCGCGGCGAAGGCGCGCAATTCGGGCAAGCGCGCCACCGTGCCGTCATCGTGGAGGATTTCCATGATGACAGCCGCCGGGCGCAGACCTGCCAAACGCAAAAGATCGACACTGCCTTCAGTGTGGCCGGAGCGCACTAACACCCCGCCGGGTTTGGCGCGCAACGGGTGCACATGTCCGGGGCGCACCAAGTCAGAAGGCTTGGCGCCTGCTGCTGAGGCGACAGCAATTGTGCGTGCGCGGTCGGCGGCGGAGATGCCTGTGGTGACGCCTGTGGCGGCCTCGATGGTGACGGTGAAGGCCGTGCCAAAGCGGTTGTTGGAATCGGCTGCTTGCTGTTCGAGCCCCAGTTGTGTGCAGATGTCCGCATCTAATGCGAGGCACAACTCGCCGCGCGCGTAGCGCAGGAGGAAGTTGATCTGCTCGGCTGTGACCAAGCCGCCCGCCATCACCAAGTCGCCCTCATTCTCGCGGTCTTCGTCGTCCACTAGCACAATCATGCGGCCGGCGCGCAGTTCGTCGAGAAGTTCAGGAATGGGCGAGAAGGGCATGGGCGGCCTCGCGCGCTGCGCAAGGCAGGCCAAACTACCAAGGTCGCGTTGCAGGTGCCATGCCGGGGTTTCTCCGGCCACAGAAGCCCATACACTCACTGCCCTTCATGCTGCCATCGGAGACACTGCTGATTCTGCAGGCTGCAAGCCTCGGTGCCCTTCACGCACTCATCCCTTGCGCGCACTCGTGGCCCATGTTGGTGCCATTTCTCGCGCGGGGGCAGCGCGCCACCACTGTTGCTTGGTGTTTCGGTGCAGGGATGCTGGTGGCCTGTACCGCGGTGGGTTTGCTGCTGGGGGGACTTGCTTCTGGGCTTTCCGGAGGCTGGTTGCACAAAGCCGAAGAAGGCACTGGCGTGGTGCTGGTGCTTATTGGAGCTGTGCTGCTGTGGCGCACGCGGGCTGCGCACTTTGGTCATATGCACGGCAACTGCGAAACCGGGGCAGATAGCGGCTGCGAGCACAGGACCCATCAGTCCGGGCGCTTCGCGCGGCTGGGGCCTAGTGCGGCGTTGTTTGCGTTGGGGCTGTTCAATGCGGTAGTGCCCTGCTGGACAAGCCTTGGGGCAGTCGCGTTGGCCGCGCCGGCCGAGGACGAGCACGGTGCGCTGTTGGTGCTGTTGGCCTTTGGCTTGAGCGCGACGCTGTGCATGTGGGCGGTCCTTTTCATTGCCGCCCGCGGGTTCCGGGTGCTGGAGAGGCTGCGTTCGCCCAAGACGGAAGCGTGGGTGATGGGTTGCTCCGGGTTGGTGATGGTTCTCAGTGGCGCTTCGTTGCTGTTGCACTGGCATGAGCACAGTTGAGTATCTGGGATGATGGCCGCATGAATGCCGCTGCAACAAAGCCAGCAAATATCGAAGCTCTGGTCTTGCGCTTGCGTCATCGCGGAGCAGTGGTTTTTGTCGACGGCGCTGAAGTCGAGGCGACCTTGCGCGGCAGACTGCTGCAAGGCGAGCACGATTTCACTTCGCGTATCGCTGTGGGCGAGCGCGTTGCGGTAGCGCACAAGCCTGAAGGTTGGGTGATCGAGGGCGTGCTGCCGCGCCGCAGCGCGTTGTCGCGCACGCGCCGGGTGACGCACCAAGAGCAAGTGCTGGTGGCCAATCTGGATCGCGCGTTTTTCATGCTGTCGTTAGCGCAGCCAGATTTTCGCCCGCACCTTATCGACCGCCTCTTGATCGCTGCAGACCGCGGCGGCTTTGAAGGTGTGCTGCTGTTCACCAAGACCGACTTGGTGACTGACCGCAGCGCGTTCGAAGATTGGGCACAGCTTTATCGCGGCTTAGGCGTGAAAGTGATTTTTGTTTCCACCGCGACGGGCGAAGGGGTGGAAGCCGTTCGCGTCATGATGCAAGCAGGTGTCAGTGTTGTTGCGGGGCAGTCTGGCGTGGGAAAATCCACATTGCTCAACGCTCTGCAACCAGGGTTGGGCTTAGTGACAGCGGAGATTTCGCCCAAGTGGGGGAAAGGACGACACACAACAACGGCTTCTTCGTTGCACGCTTTCGTTGGCGGTGGTTGGCTTGCGGACACGCCTGGCGTGCGCTCGTTCTCGTTGCCGCGCTTGGAAACACACGAAGTGTCTGCCTATTTCAGCGAGTTTTTGAGATTCGCTCCGAACTGCCGTTTCGCCGCGTGCACTCACCTGCACGAACCCGATTGCGGAGTGAAGACAGCCGTCGAAGATGGCGGCATCGATGAGCGGCGTTACGAAGGCTACTTGCGCATTGTCGAAGGCGTCGAGGAGGAGCAGGAGTGACCCTGCCGCGTTTCTCGTTCTGGTCGCTGCTTTCTGTGTGTGGATTTGGTGGGTCGCTTGCGCTGCTTGCAGTTGCCAGCAGCCTCGACCCCGATGAGCGCGGTTTCGGAACCCACGAGCAGCTCGGCTTGAATCCGTGCACATCCATGGCGCTCACTGGCCAGCCGTGTATGAGCTGCGGAATGACCACTGCTTTTGCAGCGTTGCTGCACGCCCAGCCACAGCGCGCGGTGGCGGCGAACCCCGCAGGCGCGCTGCTGTGCGTGCTGACTTTGGCTGCGCCGTTCTGGTTTGGCCACGCGCTGCTGCGCGGGTTGGACCCGTTGCGCTTCTTGAGCTGGCGTTCGGGGCGCGCGCTCTTGGTGTTGGTGGCAGTGAGTGCGGTAGCCGTGTGGCTCGCGCGCACCTTCGGATGAGTGCTATGCGCCGCTACGCGTGCTCGGGGATCGTCGATGCGCTGTGCGCGGGACTCACTTTTCCGCAGGTGGCTTTGCGCTGCGCAAATCGAATTGGTGGCGCATCGGACCATCATCGCTGAGCGTGAGCGCGTGTTGCGCTTGCGACGCGTCGTTCAGTTTGACTTCGATGCGGTAATCACCTTTGGGCAGCTTCGCAATGGT
>CAMDTN010000041.1 GCA_945907755.1 Singulisphaera sp. GP187
CAGTGCCGCTTCGGCGGCGCTGAGCGCGCCATCCGCCAGCCATTCCTGCGCTACTTGCAATTGCGTGCCAGAACCAGCGGCCGCTGCTTGCACGGCGGCGGCGGTTGCTGCGGAGGGCCCGCTGCATCCTGCGGCGGACAAGGATTCAGCAAGGAATGCTTCGAACCACATGGTGTTGAAGGTGCGCACGCCATCTTTGATGGCAGCAATGGTGCCGTCGGGCTTCAGTACGGCCAGCATGGGCTCGACGCGCTCGGGCCCGGTGATGTTGAAGCGTTTGCCCAAGGCCTCGTCGCAGGTGAGTCGCACCGCGATGGTGCGGCGGTTTAACATGGCTACGCACTCAGGATCGCTGAAGAATGTGGCCAGCGCGTAGTTGTCCAGAATGGCGGGCCGGTACATCTGCCGACCGCGCAGCCCTGCTGTGATGCGCGGGCAATACCAGAACACGACTTTGTTTTCTGCGGCGGCCTGAGCCAGCGCCGCGTCGAGGGCCTTGCTGCGATCGAAATCTTTGTTGGCGGTGGCGCTGCGGCGCGTCTCTGCAGTGTTCGCACCTTCCGGCAGCAATTCTGGGTCGGAGCAAGCCCACTTCACCTGAGCGCCCAGTTCGCTAGCGGCTGGGTCCGCTGCGGCTACAACCACCGTGGTGGTTTCTTGTGCGAACGCCAACAGAGCCAACGGGAACAATAAGAACGCGGTGCGCAAAAGCATGAGGCCTCCTTACGGGGCCCCGATCATAGTCTCTGCGCTGCGAGTCGGCGCCGCGCTGGCCTCAGAGTTGTTTGGGGCTCAACAACTTGCGCAAATAAGCCGCTTCTTCCACGAAGGTGGGGTCGTTCCCAAAACGCTTCTCGGCAAGCTCGGCGGCCATCAATGCGTGCGGGATTGCACCGCCCTGCGCGGCCTTCCAAGCGATTTCGAAGTAGCTGGGCTTGTAGTGCACTTCGCTGTCGAACAGCGCCAACATTTCACCAAACCATGCGGTGTCGAAGAAGCGAGCCGAGTCCCCCAACCAAGCAACCACTTGATCGCGCAGATGTTTGTCGTTCTGCTGCGTCACTGCCGCGAACGCGGCCTTCAGCGCTGACTTGTCCTTCAACGCAGCGGCTGCAATGACGCGACAACTGGCCATGAGCTGGTCCATCATGCGGCTTTCCAAACCCAGCTTGCGCGTGGCGGCTCGCGCAGCCTCCATGCCCTTCCACAAGCGTTGCACCAACGCCGCGTCATACACCTTGCGCCCGCTTCCGAATTGATTGAGCAGTTGTTGACCGTGCCACGACGGCGCCATGCGCACGAAGGGCGCGTCCAACCCCAGTTGCGCCAACCCCGGCCCGCGCACCCAAGGTTCGGCAGGGAGTTGTGCAGGCAAGTTGCCACGCTGCATCAGCGAGTTGAAGCGCTCGCTACCCAGTGCGATGGAAGCGTAACGGCCTGCATCGGCGTAGCGATCCAACAATTCTGCGGGCTCGTCAAAGTCGCGCATGGCGATGGTGGCCAACCACTGCTCCACTTGTTGCGAGATGCGCGTGCCGGCTGCGTTGTCCGCCAGCAGGCTGGGCGCTTCTTCAAGAATGCCGCAGCCCAAGGCCACATATGTGCGCACCAAGCGGCGCAGTTCCACCATGGTTCCGTCGTGCTTCCACGCTTCTTCGTTGAAGCGATTGCTGCGCAGGAAACCACCCAGTCGGCCTTGCAGGCTTTGCACCGCTGAGGTGCAAGTGCTGTCCAAGCAACGCGCCGATAGTGCAGGGTCTGCGCCGCTGGCTAAGACCGTGGCGGACAATTGGAACCCCACTGCCGTGATCCCAAGTCCGAGGGTTTTCGCAGCGGCGGGCAACTTGGTGGTCAATAAATCTTCCACTGCGGCGCGCGCGGCGTCTTGCTGGCCCGATTCGTACAGGTTGGCCACCAAGCGGATGGCGAGTGCGAATGTCGGGTCGCCTGCGGGCAAAGCCCTGCGCACATGTTCGGCGGCTTTAGCCCACTGCGCGGTGGCTTCGTTCAGGCCCACCAATTCGCGTTCGTTGGCCGGGTCTTTGTCGCCCGCAGCCACCATGGCTTCCATCTTCACGATGCCGCGCCGGTATGTGTGGAAGTGCCAGTCGCGCTGCACATCAATCATTGCTGCGGCATAGTCGCGCTCGGTGAAGATGCGCCAACCCAGCACCCATGAGCTGCGCTGGTTTTCGCCATCGAAGCGGATGGCGACGCCAATTTGGTCGGGGTCGAAATTGTCGGCGATACCGAATTCAGTGTACGCCGCGCGCAGAGCTTCGGGCACCGTCTTGGCGTGGAACGACATTGGCGGGCCTGTTTGCAGCACTCGCGCTGCGAAGCTGCCGTCTTCCAGTTTGTCCACCCAGAAGCACGCCGCGTGGCCCGGCAAGTTTGCGATGTGCGCCAGTTTGCCCTGCCGCACGGCCACTTCTTGATACAGCTCGGCAATGTCGTCGCAGTCGCCACGGCAAGTGCCGTGCGTGGTGGTGGCCAAAGTCTGCGCCACAGTTTGATGAATTTCGCCTTGCACTTTGTCGGTGCCCAGCAACAGCGGCCAGCGTGGGTCTGGGCTGTCCAGCACATAAGTGAACAAGCACTCGCCCAACAGATCGAGGTGCCCCAAGCCGGGCAGCGCTTTGGCGGCTGCATCCAAGAACGCATCCGTCGCCCCCGCTGTGGGCGCGGGCAATTCACCATGCGCGGTGATCAGTTTGATGAATGCGCCATCCAACGACACCAACGGGATGTGCGGAGGCACGAAATCTTTGGCGATGCCCGGGCTGTTCAGTGCGTGGCCTGCGACGGTCTTGCGCCACGCTTCCGCATCGGCAACAAGGCCTGCGCTGCTCCAGCGCGCCATCACAGTTACGTCGCAGTGCACTTCAGCGGCCACCGCGCGCGCAGCGTCTTTCATTGGGTCTGCGCCAGCGGGCAATGCCACCACGAGGGACAACTCGGGGCAGGAAGGGTCAAAGCCTGGTTGCGGCAGCACGCGTGCATAGCCACTGCGCAGCGGTGTTTGCAGCAGCCAGCCGCCATCGCCGAAAGCGTTGGCTACTTGCGCAATGCGAATGCCGCGGCCCACATAACTGAGGCTCGCGCGCAATTCCATCGCCGCACTGACGGCAGCTTCAAGGCGTTTGCCTTCGGCCCCCGATTGCGGCAGCGTTTGCAGCCAACCACCGCGCACGAGTGCGCGCGCAAATGGCGGTTTCAAGAACGAATCTTCCGCCGTTTCAGCGGCCAACATGCCGACCAATTGGGCAACCGCTTGTTGCCCAGCAGGTGTTATTTCCAGCGTCTTCACACGGGCGCTGAACAAGCGCGCAGCTTCTGCCAACGCATCGCGCGTCATTGGTGCTGCACCGACTTGCTTCTTCGCTACGCCTTCGGGCAGTACCCAATTGGTGCCGTCGCTCAGATGCACGCCAATCAGCGGCGCTTGACGCAGGCGCAGCGCGCCATCGATGCCTTCCTTGGTGGCCATCACCACCAGTGCTTCCAACCGGTCTAACGCAGCGCTGTTTTCTGGTTGCAGCAGATTCAACGCCACGCGCACGGGACGCTGGCGCACTTCCACCACTGGTTCGCCTTCCGCCGTGACGCTGCGCACCACAAAGCGCGCGCTGTTCGGGGCCAGCACGAACACCTGGCCAGAATCTTGCGTCACCGCAGCACACTGCGGCAGCTTCGCGGCGAAGCCTGTGGCGTCTTGGGCGTTGGCAGCGAAAATGAATAGAGCAACAAGAGCAGTTGTGCGCAGCAGCATCGGGCACTCCGTTAGGGGTGCTCACCATAGCGCGGGCCTGCGGGCTATGCTCTCGCTCGATGGGCGTCCTCCGATCCGTTGCTTTGGCCGCGCTGCTCACTTTGCCGTGGGCGCTGGCGTTTTTCTCGCTGGATGCCGACGGCGCTTTCAGCATCCACGACAGCATCATTTATGGCGTCATCGCAGAGACCGAGCCTCAGTGGAGCTTGAATCCGCACCATCCGGGCTTTCATGTGCTGCAGAATGCGTTGATGCCGCTGTTAGGGGCGTGTGGCGTTGACCATCCCGGCTTTGTGGCCGCGCGCATCCTTGCGGGCATTGGTGCCGCTTGTGCGCTGGTGTTGATTGCGCGCTTCGCCCGCGGGCGTGCGTTGTTCGGCATGTGCTGCGCCGCAGCATTTGCTTGCACGCGCATTTGCGCAATGGAAAGCGCAGTGGGGGAAGTGAACTTGCCCGGCATTGCGGCGGCGTTGTGGGCGTTGCGCGAAGCCACGCGCGGGCGCGTTTCGGGATCCACTCATGGCGGCGTGCGGCCATGGCATTTCGGTGCCAGCATCGCGGTGGCGCTGTGCATGCGCCAAGACAGCATCTTGCTGCTGCCTGCATTCATGGTTGCGGCGTGGATGGGCCTGGGCCCCGGGCGCAACGGAACATTGCTGCGCGTGCTGGCGTGGTCCGGCGTGGCCACTCTTGCGTTCTACGCCGTGTGCTTCCAGTTTGTCACCTACGAATTCGCTGGGCGCCAAATCAACTTCCACGAATGGTTGGTGCTGTACTCACATGTGCCGCAGATGGCGGTCACCCACAGCTATGGAATGGAGCGCCTCGCGTTGCATGCACGCGCGCTCGGCGGTGCCATTTTCGGGCAGCATTCGGAAGCGGTCGCGCCGCATTTCATTGCGGGTTGCGCGTGGTGTGCGGTGATTTTAGGCGCAGCGTGGATGGCGCGTGTGCGCTTGCGCGCAGCGGAGGCGCAAGCAAATTCGCAAGCGCAGGCAAGTGTGGACGGCAGGCGTCTCGCGGTGGCTGTGTCATTGGCCTTGTGCGTGCGCGTTCCGTTCTTCACTTGGTTCGAGCCCGAGAATGTCGAATGGCATGCACTGAATGTTGCGCTGATTGCGGCGTTGGCTGCGGGCATGGCTGCAGTACCAAGCGCTGCGAGCGCTGCGAGCGCTGCGGCCTGCACGCCGCGCGTGCGCTGGAGCGTTGCGCTGCTGTTAGTGCTATGCGCCATCACGCTATGGACTCACGGAGGCGGGTTGCTGCAACTGCGCGAGCGGCGCTTGATCGAAGGTGTGGAAGCAGTGGTGGCCCAAGCCGGGCCCGAAGCGGCTTACATCACGATGTCCAACGACCGCGCGGCTCACGCCTTGCGTTTCTTGCACATCTATCCGCGCATTCACGCCACGGATTCGGCTGCCATGGCCGATGCGTGGGCACTGCTGGCGGCTGGGCGCACCATCGCGTTCATCACCGACCGCGCAGTGGGCGATGCTTTGCCTTGGAACAGCCTCGACCGCGCTGTGGGTGGGAAGTTGATGGATGCGTTGCAGCAGCATCACATGCTTAGCGCCGCGCATATTTTTCAGGGGCCCGCCGGACCTTATGGGTTGGTATTCCGAAAGCCCTGAAATCATCGCGCTGATTGCAGTTGGTGCGCGCTCAAACTGTCGTGTGGTTCACGCTGGGGCAGACGCCACAAAGCGCTACGAGTAAGCTCGCGCCCATGCTTAGTCGCCTCTCCATCATGATGTTCCTCCAGTACGCCATCTGGGGGGCTTGGTTGCCGCTGCTGTGGCCGTTCCTCGCGGGCGTCCACAAGTTCAGCACCGACCAGATTTCCATCATCTTCGGCGTTGGGGCCTGCGGTGCTGTGGCCGCTCCATTCATCGCCGGGCAAGTGGCAGACCGCTGGTTCAACACCGAGCGCTATCTCGCGCTCAGCCATCTCTTGGGAGGCGCGTTGGTTTGGCAGTTGGCCACGCTGAACACTTTCGAGCAGTTCTTGGGCTTCTCACTGGTCTACTCATTGCTCTATTCACCCACCATGCCGCTGACCAACGCGCTGGCGTTTGCTCACCTGACGAACCGCGAAAAACAATTTGGGCCGGTGCGTTTGTGGGGCACCATCGGTTGGATTGCTGTGGGCATCACCATGGGGCACTGGTTGCTGCACAAGCATTCGCCGCCAGGGCTTGTTGGCGACGCGTTGGTCGCGGCGCAGCAAACGGGCATGGCCGATGCGTTCAAACTCAGTGGGTTGCTGGGTTTAGCGATGGGCATTTACTGCTTCTCGCTGCCGGCCACACCGCCGCAGCGCGGCCTTAAGCGCAATGCGTGGGGCGAGGCTTTGGGCGAGATCTTCCGCAGCCGCGAATTGCGCACCGTGTTCTTGCTGGCAGTGCCGGTGTCGTGCATCCACCAGTTCTATTTCGTGCACACCTCGGGTTTCCTCGGCAAGATGCAAGCGGCTGTCGACAGAAGCGATCCCTTCGCTTGGCTCTTCGGCGTGGGCGGCGGCGGGTTGATGACCATCGGGCAAATGTCTGAAATTGTCGTGCTGGCGTGCATGGGCATGCTGCTGAAGAGCTGCGGGAAACGAGCGCTGTTGCTGATAGGCCTCGCGGCTTATGGACTGCGCATGCTCTGCTTCGCCGAAGTGGAAGCGATTAGTGCCGCCACGGGGCTGTCCGCGATGACGGTGCTGATTGGCGGCGTGGCGCTGCACGGTGTGATCTTCGGCTGCTACATCTTCCTCGCGTTCATTCTGGTCGACGAGCACACATCCAAAGATGTGCGCGCTTCGGCGCAGAGCTTGTTCAACCTCGTCATTGTTGGCGTAGGCGTCATCGTGGGCTCGTGGATCAGCGGCCAGGTGGCCAAGTGGGCCACGGTGGGCGAACAGATGGACTACAACAAGTTATTCAGCGTGCCCATGTGGGCGAGCCTCGCGTGTTTGCTCTTATTCTTTGTGATGTACCCGCGGCGCACAGTTGCGCAGCACTAAGCGCCAATGAAAACCATCAAAGGCCCGGGCCTCTTTCTTGCGCAGTACATGGGCGACGCCGCGCCCTTCAACACGCTCGACACTATTGCCACTTGGGTGGCGTCCATGGGTTATGTGGGTGTGCAGATTCCCAGTTGGGATGCGCGCTGTATGGATTTGAAGCAGGCCGCCGCATCCAAGGTTTGGTGCGACGATTGGGCAGGCAAGCTGCACAGCAAAGGCTTGGTAGCGACGGAACTGTCCACGCACTTGCAAGGCCAGTTGGTGGCAGTGCACCCGGCGTACGACTTGCCTCTCGATGCATTTGCCGCTCCAGAAGTGCGTGGCAACCCGAAAGCACGCACAGCGTGGGCCATCGAGCAAGTGAAGCTGTGCCTGCGTGCGTCGCGCAATCTTGGCTGCAACGCAATGCCCACATTCTCCGGCGCACTGGCGTGGCCCTATTTTTATTCTTGGCCGCCGCGCCCAGCGGGCTTGGTGGAAGAAGCCTTCGCAGAATTGGCCCGCCGCTGGAAACCCATCTTGGAAGTGGCGGAAGAATGCGGTGTGGATTGCGCGTTTGAAGTGCACCCCGGCGAAGACACTCACGACGGTGTCAGTTGGGAGCGATTCCGCGAAGCTTGCGGCAATCATCCGCGTGTGAAAATCCTCTACGACCCATCGCACTTGGTGTTGCAGCACTTGGACTACTTGGATTTCATCGACATCTATCACGAGCACATTCGCGCCTTCCATGTGAAGGATGCTGAATTGGTGCGCGATGGCCGCAGCGGTGTGTATGGCGGCTATCAAGGCTGGGCCGACAGGCCGGGGCGCTTCCGCTCCTTAGGCGATGGCAAGACCGATTTCAGCGGCATCTTCACGCGGATGGCGAAATACGGCTATCCCGGCTGGGCGGTGGTCGAATGGGAGTGCGCTTACAAAGACCCAATTGTCGGCGCGTCCGAAGGTGCTGCCTTCGTGAAACACCACATCATCAAAGTCACCGAGAAATCCTTCGATGACTTTGCCGGCGGATCGGATGCGCGCACCAATCGCCGCATCCTCGGGCTCGACTGATGCGCACGCCTCTGCGCATCGGCATGGTCGGTGGCGGCCAAGGAGCCTTCATCGGCGCGGTGCACCGCATGGCCATGGCGCTGGATGGCGATTTCGCGTTGGTGGCTGGCTGTTTTTCCAGCGACCCCGCGAACACCCGCAGCACTGCTGCTTCACTTGGCATCGCGCCAGAACGCGCCTACGCCAGTTTCGAAGCCATGGCCGCCGCCGAGGCGCTATTACCCGAAGCGCAGCGCATTCATGCGGTCAGCATCGTTACGCCTAACCATGTACACGCTGCACCGGCTCAACTGTTTCTCGCGAGCGGCTTCCATGTCATTTGTGACAAACCGCTGTGTGCGTCGCTGGCCGAAGGCGAAACCCTGGCGGCCGCTGTGGCGCGCAGCGGCAAGCAATTCGCGCTGACTCACAATTACACCGGCTATCCCATGGTGCGCGAGGCGCGCGAATTGGTGCACAGCGGTGCGTTGGGCACACTGCGCAAAGTTTATGCGGAATACTTGCAGGGTTGGCTTAGCAGCGACCTTGAATCCAGCGGGCAAAAGCAAGCCGCATGGCGCACCGACCCAGCGCGCAGCGGGCCCGTGGGCGCGTTGGGCGACATCGGCACGCACGCATTCAACTTGTTGGAGCATGTCAGCGGATTGCGCGTGGAGCAGTTGCACGCGGTGCTGCACACCTTCGTGCCTGGCCGGCGCTTAGACGACGATGACATGGTGTTGCTGCGCTTTGGCGGCGGCGCCAGCGGCGTGCTGTGTTCGTCGCAGGTGTGCTTCGGTCGCGAGAATGGGTTGAGCCTGCGCCTATTCGGCACTAAGGGCGCTTTGGAGTGGCAGCAAGAAAACCCCAATCAGTTGCAGTGGACTCAAGCGGACGGCACACTGAAAGTGCTGACGCGCGGCGGTGCCACCACCAGTGCAGCGGCCCGCAGCCTCACGCGCATTCCCACGGGCCATCCCGAGGGCTACCTCGAAGGCTTCGCCAACATTTATCGCGCCTTTGCTCGCAGTATCCGCGGCGAATCCGATATCGACGCAGCCTTCCCAACCGTGCACGATGGCTTGCGCGGCCTGCGCTTCATCGATTCGTGCTTGAAAAGCAGCGCCGCCAGCGCGTGGCACCCATTGGCGTGACATTGGGCGCGCCGCGTGGGTTAGCAGCGCCCTTGCCGCGCGAGTTTTATGCTCGCGGAGCTCGCAGTGTGGCGCGGGATTTGTTGGGCAAGCTATTGGTGCGGCGCACGCGCGAAGGTGTGTGCATTGGCCGCATCATCGAGACCGAGGCTTATTGCGGCGTGCGCGACCGCGCTTGCCACACGTTTGCAGGGCGGCGCACGCCGCGTACTGAAACCATGTGGGGTCCTCCGGGGCACGCCTACATCTATTTCACTTACGGCATGCACTGGTGCTTGAACGCTGTGTGCGCTGCGGAGGGCGACCCCCAAGCTGTGCTCATCCGCGCGGTTGAAGTGCTTAGTGGCATCGACCACATGCGCGTGCGGCGTGGGCCGCGCTGCACCGATCGCGACATATGCCGGGGGCCCGCACGGCTCTGCGCGGCCTTTGGCCTGAGTGGTGCGCAAGACGGTGCCGACCTCACCCAAAGTGCATTGCGCATCGTGGATGCCCCAACACTGCCCGCGCGCCAGATCCTGCGCGCCCCGCGCATTGGTGTGGGCTATGCAGGCACCGACGCCGCGCGCCTGTGGCGTTACGGCGCGGGCCCCGCACAACTACATTCCGGGCGTTTTCCGGCGCTGCCGCGTAGAACTCGAACCTATGCGAAAGAAACCACCCATGGCGAGGGTTAGATGCTCTGGAACACCACCTCGCCGCCCAAGGTCTGGAGCCGTCATGAAAACTGTTTCTGCGTTCTTGTTGCTGGCGGTAGCCGTTTTGGCCCAAGACGCTCGCGTGATTCAGTGGGAAACGGATTTCGACGCCGCACTGGCTCGGGCCAAGACCGAGAACAAGCCCATCATGATCACCTTCTTGATGAAGGGTGAGAGCGCCAATGAGGATGTGGCCCGCAATCACTTGCACGATGCGTCGGTGGTGGCCGAGAGTCGCAAGTTCGTGTGCATTATTGGCTGCATTGGCCTGCACGGGGAGGCCGCCGCTGATAGGTGCCCAACCTTTGATGGCCTCACCTGCGCGCAGCACGAGGCCAGCGAGAAGCGTGCCCGCACCGCGTACATGGATTCGCCGGTGGTAGAGGCCCCGCAATTCTTGTTCTTGGCCCCCGACGGCAAGAAAGTGCTGCTGCGTCATGTGTGGTTGTTGGCGGCACAAGAGCTGCGCAAGAAGATGCAGTTGGCGCATGCGTTCCACGACCCGAAGAATGCGCCGCCAGAGTTGAAGGAGAAGCGCGACCGTGTGCTGGAATTGTTGCGCCAAGCGGATGGCAATAATCAAGACGAGCGCCGCATGGCGTTGTCGGCGTTGGCCACAGAAGATGACCCGCGAGTAGTTGAGTTCCTGTTGAAGCAGACCGCCCCCGAGGTGGATTCACAGCGGCGTCTGGAAGCCATCGACGCCATGCGCGGGCGTGGCAATGCCAAAGTGC
This sequence comes from Singulisphaera sp. GP187, assembly GCA_945907755.1. Classification (GTDB taxonomy): domain Bacteria; phylum Planctomycetota; genus SXUL01. Next base: position 10,404 of record CAMDTN010000041.1, read on the forward strand.
TGCCGTGCTTGCATGCGCTACTGAAACAGAAGGACACACAAATCCGCATTCATGTGACGGCGGCGCTGGAAGGGATTGGCATGCGCGAATCTGCCAAGCCACTGATGGATGTGCTGCTGAAGGAAACACAAGACCGCGTGCGCGCGCACATCTTGCGTGCGCTGTCCACCTGCGAGAAAGACCCAGTCGTATTGCGCCCGCAGATATTGAAAATGCTGCGCTCTACGGCGCAGGCAGACTATGTGGCCGCATGCCGCGTGTCCGAAGCCCAGCCGCGCCACGACGAAATTGACAAAGCCATCACCAAGCTGGCGGCGTCTGGCAATAACGCGGCGCGCATGGCGGCGTATCACGCGATAGGAGTGCTGAAGATCACCGAGGCCCGTGGCTTGTTAGAGCGCCAAGTGCCGAATGACAAAGAGCCCACCAAATCGGTGGGCCTATGGGCGTTGGCGCAATTGGGCGGCGCGCCCTACACGGGCGAAACAGATGTCGAAGCGGCCGTGAATGATCTACAGGTGGACAAAGACCTCTACGACGGGGGCGGCGATGACAACGGCGGCGGTGGACGCAAAGGCGGCGGTGGTGGTGGAGGCCGCGGCGGTGGCGGCCGCGGGCGTTAGCGGCCCCAATTGCAATAGCTCACTCCGGGCGGCGGCGCGGGTATTTGGCGGGGGGCAGGCCCAATTCTGTACGCAGCGCGGCGAAGCGCGGCTTCAGCGTGCCGAAGATGAGCGCGCAGCGTTGCTTGTAGGGCGCGAAGGCAGACTTCATGGCGTTGATCACGATCTTCTCGTGGTCATCAAAGCCAAGGCCGAAATGCTCCTGCGCAATCATGTGCTCTTTGGTGAGGCAAGTGCCCGACATCAGGCGATTGTCGGAATTGAGCGTGACGCGGAAGTTCAAGCGCAGGTAATGCCGCAGCGGATGCTCCGCCATGCTGGCCACTGCGCCGGTTTGCACATTCGACGACAAACACACTTCCAGCGGAATGCGATGGTCCAGCACATATTGCGCCAAGCGCCCCAGCGCGATGGGGCGGCCATCGGCCATCACCATGTCTTCCACCAAGCGCGTGCAGTGGCCGATGCGATGCGCCCCGCAGTATTGCAGCGCCTGCCAAATCGAAGGCGCGCCGAAGGCTTCACCGGCATGAATGGTGATGTTGAAATTCTCGCGCTGACAGAAATGAAACGCTTCGATGTGGTCTTTCGGCGGGTTGCCGAATTCGTCGCCTGCGAGGTCGAATCCCATGCAACCGCGGTCGCGGAAGGCCACGGCTAATTCCGCCATTTTCAACGACAGCTCTGGCGGCGACGAGCGCATGGCGCACACAATCAAGCCCCACTGGACGCCAGATTCTTCACCGCCGCGCTTCAAGCCGTTGAGCACTGCATCCATCACCGCTTCGACGCCAAGCCCGCCGCCGGTGTGGAACTGTGGGGCGAAGCGCAATTCGGCATACACCACGCCATCTGCCGCCAAATCGTGCAGCGCTTCAGTCGCCACACGCTCTAACGCCGCGCGGGTTTGCATCACGCCGCAGGTCACACCGAAGCCCTGCAGATATTCCGTGAGCGAGCCCTTGTTGGCGCCACGCTCAAACCAAGCACGCAGTTCGTCGGGCGTCGTTGCTGGCAATTCCAGCCCCGTCACGGCGGCCAACTCGATAATCGTCGCGGGGCGCAGGCCCCCGTCCAAGTGTTCGTGCAGCGCCACTTTGGGCATCCGCCGCACCACGCTTTCTGTCAGTTGCGTCATGGCGGCAGTGTAGCGGGCACCGCCTCGCAGCGTCCGCGTATTGCATTCTGATGGCGGAGTGGCAAGCTCTGGCCGTTCGTAAACCTTGCAAGGAGGATTTCCTCACATGAACAACAGCTCATCAGACGCAAATTTGTACGGCGGTTCCAGCCAAGCGCTGGTTCTCGCACGAAGCTTCATGACTCGCGTGTTCGGATGGATGACCCTCGGGCTCATCATCACGGGCGCAGCGGCGTTGTGGGTGGTGACTAGTCCTGAAGTGCAAAAGACCATCTTCGGCAGCAAGGTCATTTTCTACGGCCTCATCATTGCGCAGTTCGCCATCGTGCTGCTCTTCGGCACGGCGTTGCGCAAACTCCCAGTCACCGCCTGCACTGGCCTCTTCTTGCTCTACAGCGGATTGATGGGGTTAACCCTGTCCAGCATCTTCTTCATCTATGAAATCGGCAGCATCACCCAGACGTTCTTCATCACGGCCGGCACTTTCGGCAGCATGGCCGCCTTCGGCTACATCACTAAGTCCGACTTGACCAAAGCTGGTGCCATCGCGGGCATGGCCGTGATCGGCCTCGTTATCGCCACCGTGGTCAACATCTTCATGCAAAGCAGCGGCATGGACATGGTGATCAGCTTTGTGGGCGTGCTGATCTTCGTGGTGCTGACGGCCTACGATGTGCAAAAGCTGAAGGCCATTGGCTCTGAAGCATCCTCGGAAGACGAAGTGGGACGCTATGCGCTGATGGGCGCGCTCACGCTGTACCTCGACTTCATCAACCTCTTTCTCTTCATGCTGCGCTTCTTCGGCAGCCGCAAAGACTGATCCCTCGCATGGCCCCTCGCGGGGCCACGCATTGGATCGTATTTTCAGGCGGAAACGCTTCTTTTCAAGCGATTTCGTCGCAGCGGCGCGCTCGTTGCAGAAGCTCATCGAGCGGTATACCATCCAAGCGTGAACACCCTCACCAAGATTCGTTTTGCGGCGATTGCTGGCGCGTTGGTCATTGTGTTGGCGGGCTGCGGCGACGCTGATTACAAAAAGGCGCGCGAGTCCGTTGACTCCAACCCCACGAACAAGAGCCTTTCCGAGGAGCAGAAAGATCAGCTCGCGAAGCAGATGGTCGAAGCCACCAAGAAGCTCGCGGAAACCGAGCAGAAGCTTAAGGAAGCCTCTGGTAAGTGATGTTTCGCGAGGACCGTCTGGTCCTACACGCTGCATTGCTCTTCGTTGATATAGGCTGGCGGCTGGGGATTGCGCTCACATGAGCCTTCTCCAGCCGAACCTATTTCTGTCCCGCCCGTGCAACCGCGCTGGAGTGAACAACATGAAGCCGATGACCGCTCACCGCAGGGGAAGTGTCGATCTTCTTTCTATTCGATGCGCCCGAGCCTTTGCCTCACTGGCGCGCGGGCTCGCGCTGCTTTTGGCATGCGCTGCCTGCTCGCATTCCACAACAAACCCCGAGGCAGGCCCCATGGACCAGGTGGATGACTATCACGGAGTGACCATCGCAGACCCGTGGCGCTGGTTGGAAAACCCCGACACGCCGCAGTCCCAAGCGTGGATCGCTGCGCGGCAGCACGAATCGCGCGCGTTCTTGGACGCCATCCCGCAGCGTGAAGCCATCGAGACGCGTCTTGCGGCGCTGTGGAACTACCCGCGCTGGTCGGCACCTTCGCGGCGCGGCGGAAACTTGTTTTTCTCGAAGAACAGCGGCCTGCAAAACCAAGCGGTGGTTCATGTGAGCAGCGGCGCTGCAAGCGATGCGCGCGTCTTGCTTGACCCGAATACTCTCAGCAGCGACGGCACCGTAGCGCTGGTGGACTTGAAGGCATCGCGCGATGGAGCGTTGGTGGCCTATGCGCTGAGCAGCGCCGGTTCCGACTGGGTGGAATGGCGCGTGCGCGAGGTGGCCACAGGCCGCGACCGCGACGATGTGCTGCGCTGGTCGAAATTCTCCAGCGCTGCGTGGCTTCCGGATGGCAGCGGGTTCTTCTACAGCCGTTATCCAACGCCAGAAAGCGGGCAGAGTCTGCGCGGTGTGAATCGCAACCAGCACTTGTGCTTGCACCTCTTAAGCACGCCGCAGAGTGCGGATGTGGTTATTTGCGAGCGCAGCGACCAACCCGACTGGGGCTTCAGCGGGGAAGTCACTGAAGATGGGAAGTACTTGGTGATCCCGTCGTGGGTGGGCACCGATTCGCGCAATCGCGTTTTTCTGAAGCGGATGGCTGCGTTGGATGCGCCGGTGACGCCGCTGTTCACAGCCTTCGACGCCAGCTTCGATTTCCTCGGTAGTGAAGGCGACACTTTCTACTTCCGCACAGATCACAGCGCGCCGCGCTCGAAAGTGGTGGCTGTGAATGTGCTGCACCCAGAGCCGGAAAACTGGCGCACTGTTGTGCCCGAAGGCGCTGGCACACTGGCCGACGCGCGCATGGCCGGCGGCAAAGTGCTGTTGCTGGTGATGGAGAATGTGCGCCACCGGCTGTACCTGCACGAAACCAGCGGCGCGTTGGTGCGCGAGATTGCGCTGCCAGGCAGCGGCACGGTGGGGGCGTTGTCCACGCGTCCCACCGACAACGAGCTGTTCTTCAGCTTCACCAGTTTCACCAGCCCCACTTCAGTTTGGCGTCATGACCTTGCTGCTGGCACTTCCACATCTTGGGCGCAGCCGCCCGTGGTGCCGGATGCACGCCGCTTTGTCACTGAACAAGTGCGCTACGCCAGCAAAGACGGCACGATCATCCCGATGTACTTAGTGCGTCGCGCGGATGTGCTGCGGGGCACGAATGCACCTGTGCTGCTGTATGGCTATGGCGGCTTCAACATCCCCATCATGCCGGCGTTTTCGGTGGCCAATCTTGCGTGGTTGGAAATGGGTGGCGTCTATGCGCAGCCCGCGCTGCGCGGTGGTTCGGAGTTCGGTGAAGAATGGCACCAAGCCGGCATGCTGCAGCGCAAGCAGAATGTGTTCGACGATTTCATCGCAGCCGCCGAGTGGTTGGTGTCTTCTGGTTGGTCGACGCCGCAACGCATCGCCATTCACGGTGGCAGCAACGGCGGTTTGTTGGTGGGCGCGTGCATGACGCAGCGGCCCGAGCTATTCGGCGCGTGCCTTCCCGCGGTGGGCGTGATGGACATGCTGCGCTTCCACAAGTTCACCATCGGGTGGGCGTGGGTGCCGGAATACGGCAGTGCTGATGACGCAGCCATGTTCCCGGTGCTGCGCGCGTATTCGCCGCTGCACAATTTGAAGCCAGGCACGCGCTATCCCGCGACCATGGTGTCTACCGCCGATCACGACGACCGTGTGGTGCCAGCGCACTCGTTCAAGTTTGCGGCGGCGCTGCAGGCGGCGCAGGCGGGCGAGGCACCTTGCTTGATTCGCATCGAATCCAAAGCGGGCCATGGAGCAGGAACGCCAACCGCCAAGGCCATCGAAGAGGCCTCGGACCGATTGGCGTTCTTAGTGAAAATCTTCGGATTGAAAGGCTTCTGAGAGCTCAGCCGCCTTCGCCGATCTTCAGGCCACCCTTCTTTTCAGCCTTCTTCTCTTCCTTCTTAGGAGTCGCGGCTTCCGCGTCCTTCTTGGGGCGGTCCTTGAACACGAGTTTGCAGCCTTCAGCGATCTTGAAGTCCACCGAGACACCTTCCTTCAGGCCCATCATGGTCTTGATGCTCGACAGATTGATGTCGCCGCCCTTCATGCCGTAAACCACACCCTTGCCGTCTTCGGTCTTGGTGCAGCCCTTCATGCTCACGATTTCGCCGGGGACTCCCACGACAATGCTCATGGCCATTTGGTCCAGCGCGAACATGCCCTTCATCATTTCAAACTGGCCTTCGATCATTTGCAGCTCTTCTTCGCTGGCTTCATCGAGGCGGGCCAGCGGATTCTCGCCGCCACCCATCTTGCTCATCATGTCGCCGAGGGGCGGCATAATCTGCATGGTGCCGACTGCGGGGTCTGCGGTCTTGAAGAAGGTCAGTGCCATCTCGCTGAACGCACCGCTCATGCCTGACGAATCAGCCCCTTCACTGTCTGAGGCTGCATCCTCTTCTGCTTGCTTAGCGGCCTTTTCGGTGAAGGCATTCACATCGGCGATCTTGCCTTCGATCTCGAAGCCCTTCCACCCATCCTTATCCACAGTTTTGCTGGAGGTGATTTCCACGCCTTGCTTCTTCAGTTTCTCGACGGCGGCCTTCTCGTCGATACTTTCGGTGAGCTTGTCCAGCTTGTCGCCTGCCTCAGCGCCAGCTTGCTCCATCATGCCCTTCATCTGGTCAATCACTTCAACCTTCATTGACACCTTCAGTGCCATGGTGCCGGTGTTGTCAGGCTTGATGCCCATCTTGGTTTCCATCTTCATGCAAGCGGGAAGCAACAAGAACGATGCGATCGCGAGGAGCGCGCAGAAATTGCGAATCATGGTGGTCCTTTCGTCTAAGTTGAGAGATGGAGCGAACGCGCCATCCTAGGCGCGAGCCCCAAAGTGTTTGAGTACGCAGAACCCTACGGCCCTGCCCAGCGCCGCACCCTGCGGCATTCCAGCGGCGGGCATTGTGCCTCATAGGGGCCCGGTCCTTCAATGCCCATACTCTCCACTTGTGTTGGGTAGCATGGTCGCGCCATGGAATGCAGCAACACCGCGCAGAAAGCCGAGGAAACACGCCTTGAGCAGCGTTTGATCGAGCACCTGCGGGGGCTGGGCGATGACGGCGTCCTGCTCGCCTTCTCCGGCGGTGTGGATTCGTCCTACCTTTTGGCTGTTTGCGCAGAGGCTTTTGGGGTTGCGGGCGGCGGGGCTGATGCCCCGACTGCCGCCCGCGCCGTCTTAGGCGTGTCGCCTTCGCTGTCTGCGGCGCAGCACCGTCAGGCCCGTGAAGTCGCGCAATTCCTTGGCGTGACCCTCGAAGAAGTGCCCACCACCGAGGTCGCCCGCCCCGAATATCTGGCCAACACAGGCGACCGTTGCTTCTTCTGCAAAGACACGCTTTTTGCCACGCTGCGCCGCTTGGCCCCCGGCGCGGTCATCCTCGACGGCACCCAAGCAGATGACGCTACGGGGCACCGACCCGGGCGCGACGCGGCCCGGCAACACGGCGTGCGCAGTCCGCTGCTCGAAATGGGCATCGGCAAGGCGGCCATCCGGCGCTTGTCGGCGCGGCGCGGATTACAAACGGCAGACCTACCCGCAGCACCGTGCCTCGCTTCGCGTTTTCCGGCGGGCACTCCAGTGACCCTCGCGGGCCTCGCGCGCGTGGAGGCCGCCGAAGAATTGGTGCGCTCCTTAGGTTTCCGCGAACTGCGCGTGCGGCACCATGCAGGCGATGTAGCGCGCATCGAAGTGCCGCTGTCCGAAGCATCGCGCGTGGTGGGCACCGAAGCAGGTCGCAGCCTCAGCGACGGATTGAAGCGCCTCGGGTTCCGCTTCGTCACCCTCGACCTCGAGGGTTTCCGCAGCGGTTCGTCTTCCACATTGGGCTGAGGCGGCGCGCTTCAGCGCAGCAAGTCGGCTTCGGTTTCTCGAACGCGGATCAGTTGCGCGGCGCCATCAGTCAGCAGCACTTCTGCTGGTCGCGCGCGCAAGTTGTAGGTGCTGGCCATGGCGAAGCCGTAAGCGCCCACATCGCGGATGGCCAAGATGTCGCCTTCGCAAGGCAGCGGCAACATGCGCGCTCGCGCCAACACATCGCCGGATTCGCAGAGCACTCCCGTCACAGTCACGCAGGTGAGCGGCGCGCTGGGCCGCGACAAATTTTCAATCTCGTGATGCGCGTCGTACAGCATGGGCCGCAGCAAATGGTGCGCGCCGGTGTCGGTGGCCACCCAAACGGTTTCGTGCGCACGCTTCACTTCGGTGACGCGCGTCAGCAGCGTGCCGCAGGCCGCCACCAAGATGCGCCCCGGTTGCACGCGCACTTGCGGATGCACGCCGTTCTGCGCAGCAAAGCGCGCCACGCGCTCGCGCAAACCCGCGGCCACTGCGCCCAGATCCAACGCGGCCTCGCCTGCGCGATAGGGCAATCCGAAGCCTCCGCCAAAATCGATCCATGTGAAGCGTTGCGCGTGCAGCGCGGCGGCGCGCAGCAACGCATCGGCGGCAGCGAGCAGCGCGTTCGCAGCGAGAATGCCCGAGCCCACATGTTGGTGCAGTCCCACCACGCGCAGGCCCAAACTGTCGGCGAGTTCCAGCGCTGCGCCCAGTTCTGCAACGGGCACGCCGAATTTCGATTGCGCGCCGCCAGTAATCACATTGCTGTGATGCCCCGCGCCCACGCCGGTGTTCACGCGCAGGCCGCAGGCGACGCCTGGGGCCACCGCTGCTAAGCGCTGCAAACCTGCGGCACTGTCCACCGTGATCTCTGCGCCCAATGCGTGCACCGCCGCCAATTCTTCGCGCGCGGTTGCGTGGCCGGTGTACGAAATGCGCGGGTTTGGAAAGCCTGCAATCTGCGCGGCGCGCACTTCTGCGGGGCTGACAGCGTCGGCGCCGAAACCCGCCGCCGCGATGCGCCGCAGCAGCACCGCGTTGGCGTTGGCCTTCAGCGCGTAGCGCGCGTCGATGCCCGCAAACGCGCCGCCGAATGCAGCGAGTGCAGATTCGAGCACAGCACCGTCATACGCATACAGCGGCGACCCAAAACGCGCGAGCAAATCTGCCGGCGCGTGGTTCATGAATCAGCCGCCGTAGGACTGAATGCCGGTGATGCGTTCACCCAAGATCAGCCCGTGGATGTCGTAAGTGCCCTCGTAGGTGTTCACCGTTTCGAGGTTCATCATGTGACGGCCCACTGGGTATTCGTAGGTGATGCCGTTGGCGCCCAGCATGTCGCGAGCGTCGCGCGCGATTTCCAGTGCGCGGCCCACATTGTTGCGCTTGGCCATGGACACCTGCGCAAAGTCCGCCTTGCCTGCATCCTTCAAACGCCCGAGGCGCCAGCACAGCATTTGCGCCTTGGTTATTTCCGTGAGCATGTTGGCCAGCTTGGTTTGGATGAGCTGGAACGAGGCCAGCGGCTTGCCGAACTGGATGCGGCTGAGGGTGTAATCCCGCGCGGTTTCGTAGCAACTTTGCGCCGCGCCGATGGCGCCGTACGCGATGCCGTAGCGCGCTTGGGTGAGGCACGACAGCGCGGACTTCAGTCCGTTGGCGCCGGGCAGGCGGTTTTCCTTGGGGATGTCCACATCCTGCATCACGATTTCGCCGGTGTTCGAACAACGCAGCGACCACTTGCGGCCTTGCGTCGGAGTCGTGAATCCTTGGCGTTCGCGCTCGACGATGAACGCGGTGATTTTGCCTTCGAGTTTCGCCCACACGATTGCGAAATGCGCCACGGGCGAATTGGTGATCCACATCTTCGCGCCGTTCAGGCGGTAATGCGTGCCGCGGTCTTCGGCCTTGGTGATCATGCCGCCTGGGTCGCTGCCGTAGTCAGGCTCCGTGAGCCCGAAGCAGCCGAGGATCTTTCCTTCCGCCATGGCAGGCAGATATTTTTCCTTCTGCGCTTCGCTGCCCATGGCGTGGATGGGGTACATGCACAGCGCGCCTTGCACCGACACGAACGAGCGCAGGCCGGAATCGCCCCACTCCAGTTCTTGCATCATCAAGCCATAGGCGGTGGAGGACATGCCGGCGCAGCCGTAGCCTTGGAGATTCGCGCCGAAGGTTCCGAGTTGCGCCAACTCCAGCGCGCGGTCCATGGGGAACTCGCCTTTGCGGTAGCAGTCTTCCACCACGGGCATGAAGCGTTCGCGCACCCACTGGCGCACGGTGTCCCGCGCAAGCAGCTCATCTTCTTCAAAGAGGCTGTCGACATCGTAGAAATCAGATTTCAGCAGTGGGTCGCCCATGATTTGCGCTTCCTTTTTGGCCTCGCAGCATAGCAGTGGGTTTGAGCCCGGCGAGGCGGCGCTGGCGCTGGGGTGGCGGCGCGGCGGAGGTAAGCGCGCCGCACGGTGTGCGGCCCGTGTGCGGCGCTACCATGCCCGCCAACGAGGTTCCCAGCCCATGGCCAAAGTCATTCTTAAACCGCGCAAAGCTCGCCCCTTCTGGTTCGGGCACCCTTGGGTGTTCTCCGGCGCTATCGACCGCGTGCGGGGCCAAGCCGCCGACGGCGATGTGGTGGATTTGCTCGACGATGCGGGGAGGTTGATCGGCGAAGGTTTTTGGAACAGCCAGAGCCAGATTGCGGTGCGGGTGGTGGCGCTCAAAGGCGAAGGCAAGCTGGATGCCGCGCTGTTGTTGAAGCGGCTGGATTTGGCCATCACGCTGCGCGAAGATGTGTTGCGCTTGCCTGAAGTGACCAACGCTTATCGCTTGGTGCATTCTGAAGGCGACGGGTTGCCGGGCTTGATCGTGGACAGAGTGGGGTCTGTGCTGGTGGTGCAGTTGAGTTGCCTCGGCATGGGGCAATTCATGGAACCGCTGGTGGCGCGCTTGGCCGAGCGCATGGCGCCCAGCGGCATTGTCGAACGCGAAAGCCGCACTGCCATCGACGAGGAAGGCATGACGCGCACGGGTGGCGTTCTGTTCGGCACGGCGCCCACGGGGCCGATGGAAGTGACCGAGCACGGCGTCACTTGGCTTTGCGACCCCATGGAAGGGCAGAAAACCGGCTGGTATTCCGACCAGCGCGAGAACCGCCGCTTCGTTGCGCCGTTCGCGCGGGGGCGCGAAGTGTTGGATGCGTTCAGTTATGTGGGCGGATTTGGGCTGCCCATGGCGTTGGCGGGGGCCACGCAAGTCACGTGCGTCGATTCTTCAGAGCCCGCGTTGGATCTCGCGCGGCGTTCGGCTTCGAAGGCCGGCATGACCGAGCGCATGGTTTTCGAGAAGGCCAATGTGTTGCGCATGTTGGATCACTGCGCGCAGGAAAAGCGCAGCTTTGATGTGATCGTGTTGGACCCGCCGAAGTTTGTGCATCGGCGCGCCGACATCGAGCGCGGCCTGACGCTGTATCACGAGTCCAATGTCAAAGCCTTCCGCGTGTTGCGCGATGGTGGTGTTCTGTTCACGCACTCTTGCAGTCAGCATGTGTCCGACAGCGCCTTCGACGAAATGATTGCCGCCGCCGCGAAATCCGTGGGCGTGCGCGCGCAAGAAATCTACCGTGGTTCGCAGGCGCCGGACCATCCCGTGATGCTGCCTCTCGAAGAGGGGCGCTACCTCAAATCACGCGGCTTCCGCATCCAGCGCTCTGGCATGGACATCGAAATCGCCCCTCGCATCCCGCAATCCAACACCGAGGAGTAGGGGGCCGGGGCGGAGCCTGCAAGCGGTGGGCAACGTTGCGGGCTTCAGCGAGCGAGGCGGCGGAAGTAGGCGCGGAGTTCTTCTTGGTATTCGGGAGTGAACTCGCGGAAGTTGCGCTCGATGAGGCGCTGGCGCAATTCGGGAGGCAACACACCCCAGCGGCCTTCGAGAAGTTCTTGGCGGAAGCGCTCGCGCGGATCATCCGGGCGCGTGGGTCCGTTTTCGTTGCGGCCGCCTTGAGGGTTCTTGCCAGTGTTGTCTTCGGCGCCGCCCTTGGCTTCTGGCTTCTGGCCTTCGCCATTTTTCTCGCTGCCCGGCTCGGGCTTGTTGCGGTCTTTCGCACTGCCGCGCTCTTTGCCGCTGTTGCGCCCTTGCTGACCACCCTTGCCGCTGCTTTGGCCACCACCACCACCACCGCCGCCACCCGAACTCTTCATCTGCTTGATGATGGTGTCGATGTCTTTGGTGACCTGCTGGCCACTGTTCTTCATTTCTTCAATGGCTTTGTTGATGGACTCCACCGTGCGCTTGCCCGCCGCCACAGCATCTTCGGTGGCCAGCTCGTCCAGCCCTTTTTCTACCGCTTCCATGTTGCGCTGGATCTGGCGCAGCAATTCGCCGGGATCGATTTCAGGCTCTGCGGGCTCTTGCGCGCGCAGCGCGGTGCCGCACAGCAACAGCGCTGCAAACCCCATGATTCCAAGCGTGAATTCAGGTGCACTTTTCATTTGCCGTCTCCTTCGCCTTCGGCAGGCGCGGGCTGCCCTTGCTGCATCTTCTCCAGCAATTTCTCGAAGCGCTCACGAATGGCGGACTGGCGATGGGCGAGGCGCTCTAACACCAATTTGTCCAGCGGATCGGCATCGGGCCCAATCTTGGGATTGCGCGCGAAGAACTTCTCTTGATCGGTGTTCACGCCCTGCTGCATGCGGCGCACCAAGAGCAACTCAGCGAGCATGCCCACCAACGGAAGCTTTTGCGGCTGGCCTTCTTGCGGCTCGCCCTGCTTCATCTTCTTGCGCGTTTCGATTTCGTCTTCCAGCGTTTGACGCATGTCTTCCAAACCTTGCAGCGCGTCTGTTTCGGACCCAAGCGTCGCCTGCGTGACCGCGCCTTTCGCCAAATCTTTCTCGGCGCTGCGCATGTCGGCACCAATGCGTTCCATCAGCCAAGAAAAAACCATGCCGCCATCTTGCTCTTCTTCGATGGGCTTGCGCAATTCGTCGATCTTCTTGGCCGCGTCGCCTTGGCGCGCGCCCACTTCTTGCAGCGTGCGGCGTGACGAACGACTGACCCGCCCGCCTTCCGATTCAGCGTGCACCTTGCGCGACGAATCGACGATTTCCTTCTGCACCACAATCAGCTTTTCCACTTCGGCCTTCAGTTGGAACAGCGCTTCTTCTTGCTGCAAGTCGTCGTACTTGCCGCGCTCTTCATCCACTTTCTTCTGCGCATCTTTCAGTTGGTCGATGGCTTTTTGTTCCTGCTCGGCCGCCGCGCCCGCGTCTTTGCGGCTCAGGCTCTGCTGCGCTGATTCCATGCTCTCGCTGGCCGACGCCGCTTGCGCGGACGCCTCTGGCGAAATGTTTTTCATGGACTCTGCCAACTGCTGCGTTTGCTCTCGCACTTCTTTTTGACGCCGCGCCAATTCTTGCTGCTCTGCCGCATCATTTTCCGCGTTGCGCTCGCGCGCGTTGGCGGCTTGCTGCAAGGCTTGCGCCGCTCGGTCCAATGCTTCGCCACTCTTCTGTTGCGCTTGGTCGGCGCTGGATTGATCGCCCGAGTCACTGGATTGTGCACCGCTGTCTTGTTGGCGCGCGGCGTCGTCCAGCGCTTTGCTCGCTTCTTCGAAAGGCTTCTCGCTGCGTTCCTGCGCGGCCTTCTTCACT